>NZ_JBEYYR010000002.1:0-138803 GCF_040645635.1 Streptomyces sp. NPDC046727 | reverse complement strand
CGCGCCCCCCCACCCCCGTCCCACAAGGGACACTCACACCGCCCACCCCCCCCCCCCCCCGGGGGGGCGCCCCCCCCCCCCCCCCCCCCCCGCCCGTTTGTTTGTGCCCCGCCCTGATCGATCATCGCTCATTTGTTGCGTAAAGATTTCATCTGAGAGCAAGTTCTGGCACTCAGTGCCTTGCCACCTGACACGCGGTGTCATACGTTGAAGGTGTCCGGGCGGCCGGCGAGCAGAGACCTTTCGTTCGCCGGCTGTCCCCGCAAGCTCATGGCCTGCGCGCCCGGACGCCTGCGTCACAGGCAACCTCCCGCGCCACAAAGCGCTGCCGAAGCACCACCGAGCCGAACCGACGGCACACCTTTTCAAAAACCCTCAGCAGCACTCAGCAGCACCGACGATCCCCCAGCGCCCCTCCCTCAGGGCGCTCACCGCCGGAGGCAACACCGTGACCGTGAAGGACATCCTGGACGCGATCCAGTCGAAGGACGCCACGTCCGCCGACTTCGCCGCCCTGCCGCTCCCCGAGTCGTACCGCGCGATCACCGTCCACAAGGACGAAACGGAGATGTTCGCGGGCCTCGCGACCCGCGACAAGGACCCGCGCAAGTCGATCCACCTGGACGAGGTGCCGGTGCCCGAACTGGGCCCCGGCGAGGCCCTGGTGGCCGTCATGGCCTCCTCGGTCAACTACAACTCGGTGTGGACCTCGATCTTCGAGCCGCTGCCGACGTTCGGCTTCCTGGAGCGCTACGGCAAGCTCAGCGAGCTCACCAAGCGCCACGACCTGCCGTACCACATCATCGGCTCCGACCTCGCGGGCGTCGTCCTGCGCACCGGCCCCGGCGTGAACGCCTGGAAGCCCGGTGACGAGGTCGTCGCGCACTGCCTCTCCGTCGAGCTGGAGTCCTCCGACGGCCACAACGACACGATGCTCGACCCCGAGCAGCGGATCTGGGGCTTCGAGACCAACTTCGGCGGCCTCGCCGAGATCGCGCTCGTCAAGTCCAACCAGCTGATGCCCAAGCCGCAGCACCTGAGCTGGGAGGAGGCCGCCGCTCCGGGCCTGGTCAACTCCACCGCGTACCGGCAGCTGGTGTCCCGCAACGGCGCCGGCATGAAGCAGGGCGACAACGTCCTGATCTGGGGCGCGAGCGGCGGACTCGGCTCGTACGCCACCCAGTTCGCGCTGGCCGGCGGCGCCAACCCGATCTGTGTCGTCTCCAGCGACCAGAAGGCGGACATCTGCCGCTCGATGGGCGCCGAGGCGATCATCGACCGCAACGCCGAGGGCTACAAGTTCTGGAAGGACGAGAACACCCAGGACCCGAAGGAGTGGAAGCGCTTCGGCAAGCGCATCCGCGAGCTGACCGGCGGCGAGGACATCGACATCGTCTTCGAGCACCCCGGCCGCGAGACCTTCGGCGCCTCGGTGTTCGTCACCCGCAAGGGCGGCACCATCACCACGTGCGCCTCGACCTCGGGCTACATGCACGAGTACGACAACCGCTATCTGTGGATGTCGCTGAAGCGGATCATCGGCTCGCACTTCGCCAACTACCGCGAGGCCTGGGAGGCCAACCGGCTCATCGCGAAGGGCAAGATCCACCCGACGCTGTCGAAGACCTACTCCCTGGAGGAGACCGGTCAGGCCGCCTACGACGTCCACCGCAACCTGCACCAGGGCAAGGTCGGTGTGCTGTGCCTCGCGCCCGAGGAAGGCCTCGGCGTGCGCGACGAGGAGATGCGCGCCAAGCACCTCGACGCGATCAACCGCTTCCGGAACATCTGAGGGCCCGGAGAGTCATAGATGACAGAGCGTCAGAAGGACCGTCCGTGGCTCATGCGGACGTACGCCGGTCACTCCACGGCCGAGGCGTCCAACGAGCTGTACCGGCGCAACCTCGCCAAGGGCCAGACCGGCCTGTCGGTCGCGTTCGACCTGCCGACACAGACCGGCTACGACTCCGACCACATCCTCGCCCGCGGCGAGGTCGGCCGGGTGGGCGTGCCCGTCGCGCACCTCGGTGACATGCGCCGGCTGTTCCAGGACATCCCCCTGGAGCAGATGAACACCTCGATGACGATCAACGCCACCGCCATGTGGCTGCTGGCGCTCTACCAGGTCGTCGCCGAGGAGCAGGGCGCGGACATCACCCAGCTCCAGGGCACGACCCAGAACGACATCGTCAAGGAGTACCTGTCCCGCGGGACGCACGTCTTCCCGCCGGGACCCTCGCTCCGCCTGACGACGGACATGATCGCGTACACGGTCTCCCACATCCCGAAGTGGAACCCGATCAACATCTGCAGCTACCACCTGCAGGAGGCCGGGGCCACGCCGGTGCAGGAGATCGCGTACGCGATGTCCACCGCGATCGCCGTACTGGACGCCGTGCGCGACTCCGGCCAGGTGCCGCCGGAGCGCATGGGCGACGTGGTCGCGCGCATCTCCTTCTTCGTGAACGCGGGCGTCCGCTTCATCGAGGAGATGTGCAAGATGCGGGCGTTCGGCCGCATCTGGGACAAGATCACGCGTGAGCGGTACGGCATCGAGAACCCCAAGCAGCGCCGTTTCCGCTACGGCGTCCAGGTCAACTCCCTCGGGCTGACCGAGGCGCAGCCGGAGAACAACGTCCAGCGGATCGTGCTGGAGATGCTCGCGGTGACCCTGTCCAAGGACGCACGCGCGCGTGCCGTGCAGCTGCCCGCCTGGAACGAGGCCCTGGGGCTGCCCCGGCCCTGGGACCAGCAGTGGAGCCTGCGCATCCAGCAGGTGCTCGCCTACGAGAGCGATCTGCTGGAGTACGAGGACATCTTCGAGGGCTCGAAGGTGATCGAGGCGAAGGTGGACCAGCTGGTCCAGGACACCCTCGCGGAGATCGACCGGATCCAGGAGATGGGCGGTGCGATGGCCGCCGTGGAGTCCGGCTACCTGAAGTCGCAGCTGGTCTCCTCGCACGCCGAGCGCCGGGCCCGGATCGAGTCCGGCCAGGAGAAGATCGTCGGTGTCAACGTCTTCGAGGGCACCGAGCCGAACCCGCTGACGGCCGACCTGGACACCGCGATCCAGACGGTGGACCCGGCGGTCGAGAACCGGGTCATCGAGTCGCTCCAGCGCTGGCGGGACACCCGCTACCAGCCGCCCTTCAACCACCCGCGCCCCTGCAAGGCGCTGGAGCGGCTGAAGGAGGCCGCGAAGGGCACCGACAACCTCATGGAGGCCACCCTCGAGTGCGCCCGCGCCGGGGTCACCACCGGGGAGTGGGCGGGCGCCCTGCGCGAGGTGTTCGGCGAGTACCGGGCGCCCACCGGGGTGTCCTCGGCGCCGGTGGCCGTCCCCGTCGAGGCCGGCTCGGCCCTCGCGGAGGTCCGCGCCAAGGTGGACGACACCGCCCGCGACCTGGGCGTCGCCCGCTTGCGCTTCCTGGTCGGCAAGCCCGGCCTGGACGGGCACTCCAACGGCGCCGAGCAGATCGCCGTCCGCGCGCGGGACGCCGGCTTCGAGGTGGTCTACCAGGGCATCCGGCTCACCCCCGAGCAGATCGTGGACGCGGCCCTGGCCGAGGACGTGCACGCGGTGGGCCTGTCGATCCTGTCCGGCTCGCACGCCCAGCTGGTCCCGGACGTCCTGGAGCGGCTCCGTGTGGCCGGTGCCACAGATATACCGGTGATCGCCGGTGGCATCATCCCGAATGGTGACGCCGAAGAGCTGCGGGCCGCCGGAGTGGCCGCGGTCTTCACCCCGAAGGACTTCGACATCACCGGAATCATCGGCCGCATCGTCGACGAGATCCGGAAAGCGAACAAGCTCGACCCCCTGGAGGTCCCCGCATGACGACCGTCAACCGCCTTCGCCCGCGGCGCTCCTGCCTGGCCGTACCGGGCAGCAACCCGCGCTTCCTGGAGAAGGCGCAGGGCCTCCCCGCGGACCAGGTCTTCCTGGACCTGGAGGACGCGTGCGCCCCGCTCGCCAAGCCCGAGGCGCGGCACACCATCGTCAAGTTCCTCAACGAGGGTGACTGGACCGGCAAGACGCGTGTCGTGCGTGTCAACGACTGGACGACCGAGTGGACGTACCGCGACGTCGTGACCGTCGTCGAGGGCGCCGGCCAGAACCTCGACTGCATCATGCTGCCGAAGGTCCAGAACGCCGAGCAGATCGTCGCCCTGGACCTGCTGCTGACGCAGATCGAGAAGACCATGGGCTTCGAGGTCGGCAAGATCGGCATCGAGGCACAGATCGAGAACGCGCAGGGCCTCAACAACGTCAACGCGATCGCGCAGGCCTCGCCGCGCGTCGAGACGATCATCTTCGGCCCGGCCGACTTCATGGCCTCCATCAACATGAAGTCGCTGGTCGTGGGCGAGCAGCCGCCCGGCTACCCGGCGGACGCCTACCACTACATCCTGATGAAGATCCTGATGGCCGCCCGCGCCAACAACCTCCAGGCGATCGACGGCCCCTACCTCCAGATCCGCAACATCGACGGCTACCGCGAGGTCGCCCAGCGCGCCGCCGCGCTCGGCTTCGACGGCAAGTGGGTGCTGCACCCGGGCCAGGTCGAGGCGTCCAACGAGATCTTCTCGCCCTCCCAGGAGGACTACGACCACGCCGAGCTGATCCTGGACGCGTACGACTACTACACGTCCGAGGCGGGCGGCAAGAAGGGCTCCGCGATGCTCGGCGACGAGATGATCGACGAGGCCAGCCGCAAGATGGCCCTGGTCATCTCCGGCAAGGGCCGCGCCGCCGGCATGCAGCGCACCAGCAAGTTCGAGATCCCGGAGGCCTGAGCGCGATGCAGTTCGGACGGACCTACGAGGAGTTCGAGGTCGGGGCGACGTACAAGCACTGGCCGGGCAAGACGGTCACGGAGTACGACGACCACCTGTTCTGTCTCCTCACCATGAACCACCACCCGCTCCACATGGACACCAACTACGCCGAGAAGACGACGGACTTCGGCAAGAACGTGGTGGTCGGGAACTACATCTACTCGCTGCTGCTCGGCATGAGCGTGCCGGACATCTCCGGCAAGGCCATCGCCAACCTGGAGATCGAGTCGCTCAAGCACGTGGCGCCGACCTTCCACGGCGACACGATCTACGGCGAGACGACCGTGCTCGACAAGTGGCCGTCGAAGTCGAAGAACGACCGCGGCATCGTCTACGTCGAGACCAAGGGCTACAAGCAGGACGGCACCCTGGTGTGCGTCTTCCGCCGCAAGGTCATGGTGCCCACCGAGACCTACATCAAGGAGCGCGGCGGCGAGCAGCCCGGCCGCCCGGAGCTGAAGCAGCAGGAGAAGTAATGGCGCGCCTCGCCCAGACCGCCGGTCTGACCGACGTCCAGCAGGAGATCCTCTCCACCGTCCGGGACTTTGTCGACAAGGAGATCATCCCTGTCGCGACCGAGCTGGAGCACCGCGACGAGTACCCGCAGCAGATCGTGGACGGCCTGAAGGAACTCGGCCTGTTCGGTCTGATGATCCCCGAGGAGTACGGGGGCCTGGGCGAGTCGCTCCTCACCTACGCGCTGTGCGTGGAGGAGATCGCCCGTGGCTGGATGTCGGTGTCCGGCATCATCAACACCCACTTCATCGTCGCGTACATGCTCAAGCAGCACGGCACCCAGGAGCAGAAGGACCACTTCCTGCCGAGGATGGCGGCCGGCGACATCCGGGGAGCCTTCTCGATGTCGGAGCCGGGCCTGGGCTCCGATGTGTCGGCGATCACGTCGAAGGCGGTCAAGGACGGCGAGGAGTACGTCCTGAACGGTCAGAAGATGTGGCTGACGAACGGCGGCACGTCGTCGCTCGTGGCCGTCCTGGTCCGGAGTGACGAAGGACTCACCCCCGAAGAGGCGGCCGCCAAGCCGCACAAGTCGATGACCACCTTCCTGATCGAGAAGGAGCCTGGCTTCGGCGAGGTCCGCCCGGGCCTCACCATCCCCGGCAAGATCGAGAAGATGGGCTACAAGGGTGTCGACACCACCGAGTTGATCATGGATGGCCTGCGCCTTCCGGCCGATCGGGTGCTCGGCGGGGTCACCGGCCGAGGTTTTTACCAAATGATGGACGGCGTCGAGGTCGGCCGCGTCAATGTGGCGGCACGCGGCTGCGGCGTCGCGCAGCGCGCCTTCGAGCTCGGCGTCCAGTACGCCCAGCAGCGGCACACCTTCGGCAAGCCGATCGCCCAGCACCAGGCCATCCAGTTCAAGCTGGCCGAGATGGGCACCAAGGTCGAGGCCGCGCATGCCATGATGGTCAATGCGGCACGCAAAAAGGACTCCGGGGAACGAAACGACCTCGAAGCAGGGATGGCGAAGTACCTCGCCTCCGAGTACTGCAAGGAGGTCGTGGAGGACGCCTTCCGGATCCACGGCGGCTACGGCTTCTCCAAGGAGTACGAGATCGAGCGCCTCTACCGGGAGGCCCCGATGCTGCTCATCGGTGAAGGTACCGCCGAGATCCAGAAAATGATCATCGGGCGCAGGCTGCTCGAAGAGTATCGATTCCAGGGCTGATTGTCCGGATACGGGGTGTTTTCTTCGAGAAGAAGATCACACCCCGTAGGCACTCTTCAGCCGCCGACTCGGCTGCCTGGCTTGCCCAGTTGTAGGCCGCGCCCGGTACGATCCCCGGAAAGCCGCCGTCCCCCGTTGAGCGCGGCATCATCCGCTACGAAGGTCATCCATGCCCCACAGCCAAACCTCTGCACACCGCGACAGCCTGGTAGGCGCACGCCTCGCGCGCGGAGCATCGCCGTGGCTTCTCCCGACCGTCGCCACCGCAGCCCTCAGCCTGGCCCGCGCCCGCCGCTCCGGCGTGGCGAAGGCCGTGGCCGTGCCCGCCACCGCACTCGCGGCGGGCATGCTGTGGTTCTTCCGCGACCCCGAGCGCGAGATCGCCCAGGGCCGGGTCATCTCGCCCGCCGACGGTGTGGTGCAGAGCATCATGCCGTGGAAGGACGGGCGTACCCGCGTCGCGATCTTCATGAGCCCGCTCAACGTGCACGTCAACCGCGCGCCCCTCTCGGGCACGGTGACGTCGGTCGAGCACATCCCCGGCGGCTTTGTTCCGGCTTTCAACAAGGAGAGCGAGAACAACGAGCGCGTAGTCTGGCATTTCGACACCGAACTCGGCGACATCGAGATGATCCAGATCGCCGGCGCGGTGGCCCGCCGCATCGTGCCCTACATCCCGGAGGGCACGAAGGTCGAGCAGGGCGACCGCATCGGTCTGATCCGCTTCGGCTCGCGTGTCGACCTCTACCTGCCCGAGGGCGTGGAGGTCGCGGTCGAGGTCGGACAGAAGACCGTGGCTGGGGTGACTCGCATTGACCGTGATTGATCCGGAGACCCAGGCAGGCTGGGTGCCCGAGGCCGACGAGGTGGACGACGAGGAGGAGATGCCCCTCTCGCTCCGCCTGTCGATAGCGGACACCCTCACGCTGGGCAACGCCACGTGCGGCTTCATGGCGGTGTACTTCACCACCACCGGGATCCTGATCCCGGACCTCACCGGCAGCCCGGCGACCGGCATGACCCGCCACAGCGCGGCCACGGCGGTCATCCTGATGCTGTGCGCGGCCGTGTTCGACCTGTTCGACGGACTGGTGGCGAGGAAGCTGCGCTCCTCCCCCATGGGCGCCGAGCTGGACAACCTGTCCGACCTGATCAGCTTCGGCCTCGCGCCCGCGTACTTCGTGCTCGTCTACGGCATGGTCGCGGACGACGCCCACCAGCGGGTGGCCGCCGTGGGCGCCATCGTGGTGCTGCTGGCGGTGGTGCTGAGACTCGCCCGCTTCAGCTGCGTGACGATGAAGGACGGCATGTTCCAGGGCATGCCCTCACCGTTCGGCGCACTGACTGTCGTGTCGATCGTGCTGCTGGAGCTGCCGTTCGTGGCGACGCTGCTGGCGATCCTGGGGACGGCGTGGCTGATGGTGAGCCGGGTGGAGTACCCGAAGCCGCGCGGCCGGCTGGCCGTGGCCATGCTGTCGTGGATCGTCGTGTCGATGGGCCTGCTGGTGGCCTGGGCCTTCGACGCGCCGAGCGGTCAGCTGCTGCTCCAGACGGGCTGCGCGCTGCAGCTGGTCATGGGCGCGGTGATTCCGCTGTTCGCCACGGCTCGGCGGGTGAACAACTTCCGCGACAATCGCCGTGAGGCTCGGGCCGCGCAGTTGCCGTAGCCCGGCGTACGACGAAGGGCCCCTTACCCGGGATGGGTAGGGGGCCCTCTCTTGTGCCCGCGCCCTGGGGGCTCCGCCCCCAGGGGGTTCAGCTCAGGTGGTTCTCGGCGATGCGGGCGGCGACGCGCTCCAGGATCGGGCCGGCGTCCGCGATGCACTTGGTGACGTCCGGCTCGACCGAGGTGAGGGGGTAGGCCCGCCCGATACCGGCCCGCAGCAACGCCTCCTCCGGCAGAGCGAGCCGGCCGCACACCGCCACGACCTCCTTGCCCGCGGCCCGAGCCGCGGCGGCGACTCCCGCCGGCGCCTTCCCGTGCAGCGTCTGCTCGTCCAGCGAACCCTCCCCGGTGATCACCAGCGAGGCCCGCTCCAGCGCGGGCGCGAAGCCCAGGACGTCCAGCATGACCTCGATACCAGGGCGGAACCCGGCGCCGAGGAGGAGGGCGCCGTAGCCGATGCCGCCGGCCGCGCCCGCGCCGGGCGACGCCGCGTACGCCGCGGCCCGCGGCCCGGCCTCGGCCTCCAGGACCTTCGCGAAGTGGGCCAGCGCCGCGTCCAGGGTCGCCACGTCGTCCGGTGAGGCCCCCTTCTGCGGGCCGTACACCGCCGGCGCGCCCTTCGGCCCGGTCAGCGGGTTGTCGACGTCGCTGGCCAGCACCAGTTCGACCGAGGACAGCCGGGGGTCGAGACCGGAGAGGTCGGCGCGGGCCAGCTCGGCGAGGCCGCCGCCGCCCGGGGGCACCGGTTCGCCGTCCTCGGTGAGGAACCGGGCGCCCAGCGCGGACAGCATCCCGGCCCCGCCGTCCGTCGTGGCGCTGCCGCCGACACCGAACACGATCGTCCGCGCGCCCGCGTCCAGCGCGGCCCGCAGCAGCTCCCCGGAGCCGTACGTCGAGGCGGTGAGCGGGGCGAAGACCCCGGCCGGGAGGCGCTGGAGTCCGCTCGCCTCGGCCATCTCCACCACCGCGGTGTCCCCGCGCAGCGCGAACGCGGCCGTCACCTCCTGGCCGAGCGGCCCGGCGACCCGGATCTCGTGCCGTTCGAAGCCGGCCGCGACCGCCGCGTCCACGGTCCCGTCGCCGCCGTCGGCCACGGGCAGCGCCTCGACGTCGAGATCCGGCACGACACGGCGCAACCCGGCCGTCACCCGCTCGGCGACCTGCACGGCCGTCAGCGAGCCCTTGAACTTGTCCGCGGCGATGAGCACCCGACGGGTCTCGTTCACTGCAGCGTCCGCCACCTTGTCTTCCCCTTGCTCTGCGGGCCCCGCGCATGTCAGGGCCAGTCGCGCCGCTGTGACCATAACCGCAGGACACCCCCGCCGTCATGCCCCGCCCGCACCCTGGGAAACGGCTGAGAGCCGGCGGGGCGAAACGGGTACACCCCTGCCATGAGCACCCAGCGCACCGAGTCCTCCCTCGCCGACCGCGTCCACGGCGGCTGGCTGGGCCGGATCGCCGGCAACATGCTCGGCAAACCGGTCGAACAGGGCGACGTGTGGACCCGCGACCGCATCGACCGCTATCTGCGCCGGGCCGCGGCCCTGCCGCTGACCGACTACCTCCCCGAGCCCGCCGACCCGGCCGAGGCCGCCGTACTGCGCCCGGAGTGGCGGAGCTGTGTGCGCGGCCGGATCCACGGCAGCTGCCGGGACGACGACGTCGACTACGCGATCCTCGGCCTGCACCTGCTGGAGACCCACGGCTTCGGCTTCAGCACCGAGCAGGTCGGCGACCTGTGGCTGCTCCGGCTGCCGTACCTGCAGACCTTCACGGCGGAACGGGCGGCGTACCGGAACCTCGCGAACGGGATGAAGCCGCCGCTGACGGCGACGTACGACAACCCGTACCAGGAGTGGATCGGCGCGCTGATCCGCGCCGACGTCTACGGCTGGACCTGCCCCGGCGATCCCGTCCGGGCCGCCGGTCTGGCCCGCCGGGACGCGGTGCTCTCGCACACCGGCAACGGCGTCTACGGCGCCATGTGGGCGGCCGCGCTCATCGCGGCGGCCTTCACCGCCCCGACCGTCCGGGACGCCCTGGACACGGCGCTCACGGTCGTCCCGGCGAGCAGCCGCCTGGCCCGTACGGTACGGCGGGTCACGAGCCTGCACGAGACCCGGCTGCCCTGGGAGGAGACCCTGGCCACGGTGTCCGCGGAGACCGCCGGGCTCGGCTGGATCCACACCGTCCCGAACGCCGCCGTCCTCACCGCCGGGCTGCTGTACGGCGACGGCGACTTCACCCGGACCGTCGCCCTGACCGTGCGCGGCGGCCTGGACACCGACTCCAACGGGGCGACGGCCGGCTCGGTGGCCGGCGTCCTCACCGGGGCGGACGCGATCCCGGCCCAGTGGCGGGAGCCGCTGGAGGACACGGTGCGCAGCGCGGTGTTCGGCTTCGACGGCGTACGGATCAGTGCGCTGGCCGAACGCACCCTGCGCCTGGCGACGAACGGGACGTAGCGGCCGGGTGACTGGTTACCCTTCCCCAATGACCACCACTCCTGACTTCGCCGCGTACATCGCGAGCCTGCCCCGTGTCCTCGCCGGTGCCGCCGCGCTCTTCCGGGACGCCGAGGGGCGGGTGCTGCTCGTCGAGCCCAACTACCGCGACGGCTGGGCGCTGCCGGGCGGGACGATCGAGTCCGACGCGGGGGAGACGCCTCGCCAGGGCGCCCGCCGGGAGACGCTGGAGGAGATCGGCCTGGACCGCGAGCCGGGCCGGCTGCTGGCGGTGGACTGGGTGAGCGGCACGGGCCGGCCGCCGCTGGTGGCGTACCTGTACGACGGTGGCGTCCTCACCGAGGCCGAGCTGAAGTCCATCCGCCTCCAGGAGGAGGAGCTGCTGTCCTGGCGCCTGGTCGCCCGCGACGACCTCACCGCCCATCTGCCCGGCGCGCTCGGCCGCCGCGTGCTGGCCGCCCTGGACGTCCTCGCGGACGGCTCCGGCACGGTGGAACTGGAGCACGGCCACCGGGTGGCCTGACCGCTCAGCCCTCCGGGTCCCGCGGCTTGGTGTCCACCTCGCGCAGCGCCTCGTCCCGGGCGGCGATCCGTGCCTCGGTCCGGTGCCCGCGCTGGATGTAGTCCCGCACGACCAGCTCGACGGCGTCCTGCGGATTGCCCACCCCCGCGAGCACCATGACCTCCACGACGAGCTGGGCATCGAGCGAGACAGTCACCTTGGCCATGCCGGGACGCTAGCACCGGCGGGCTCCCCGCCGGGGCCGAATCCGCCGACCCGGGGAACGGTTGAGCGATATTCGTTCGCGGAGGCCCGCCGTCCCGCCCTACGCTCGATGGCATGGCCAAGCCTCTCGTCGCCCTGCTCAGCGGGGCCGGTATCTCCACCGACTCCGGAATCCCCGACTACCGCGGGCCGAACGGGCTGTGGCGGCGGGATCCGGAGGCCGAGAAGCTCGTGACGTACGAGTACTACATGGCGGATCCGGAGATCCGGCGGCGGTCCTGGCAGATGCGGCGCGAGAGCCGCACGCTCGGGGCCGAGCCGAACGCGGCGCACCGGGCCGTCGCCGAGCTGGAGCGGTCCGGCGTCCCGGTGCGGGTCATCACGCAGAACGTGGACGGGCTGCACCAGCTCGCCGGGGTGCCCGCCCGCAAGGTGCTCGAACTGCACGGCAGCGCGCACGGCGTGGTGTGCACGGGGTGCCGGGCGCGGGGGTCGATGGAGGACGCGCTCGCCCGGGTGGACGCCGGTGAGGAGGACCCGGCGTGCCTGGAGTGCGGGGGCATCCTGAAGTCGGCGACCGTGATGTTCGGCCAGCGGCTGGATCCGGTGGTCCTCGGCGATGCCCTGGCGATCAGCAAGGCGTGCACGGTGTTCGTCGCCGTCGGCAGCAGCCTGCAGGTGCAGCCCGCCGCCGGGCTGGTCGGGGTGGCCGCCGACAACGGCGCCCACCTGATCATCGTCAACGCCGAGCCGACGCCGTACGACGAACGCGCCGACGAGGTCGTACGGGAGCCGATCGGCACCGCGCTGCCGCCGTTGCTGCGCGACCTGGGCCGGCGCTTCGGCGACTAGGCCCTGTCAGAAGAGCGCGGTGCCGCGTTCGAAGTCCAGCAGGCGGCGCTTGCGGTCCAGGCCGCCGCCGTAGCCGGTGAGGTCACCGCCCGCGCCGATGACGCGGTGGCAGGGCACGATGATGCCGACCGGGTTCTTCCCGTTGGCGAGACCGACGGCGCGGGACGCCTTGGGGTTGCCCAGGGCGTCGGCCAGTTGGCCGTACGAGCGCGTCTCGCCGTACGGGATCCGGGTCAGCTGCTCCCAGACGCTGCGCTGGAACGGGGTTCCGTTCAGGCGGAGTTCGAGGGTGAACTCCTTCAACTCGCCCGCGAAGTAGGCATCGAGCTGCTCCTCGGCCTCCCCGAAGGGGGCGTCGTCGAGCGTGCCGAACGTCTCCTCCGACGGGCGATGGCGCTGGTCGGTCATGTAGAGGCCGCACAGGACGCCGTCGTCGGCGACGAGCGTGAGCGGGCCGTAGGGGCTGTCGATGACGGTGTGCTGCTTCATGTCCAAGGTCCTTATACGGGCAGGAAGTTGATCGGGTGGCTGTCGGTCGCCCACAGATACTGCACCGCGTACGCCCGCCAGGGGCGCCAGTTCTCCACGCGGGCGGTGAGCGCGGCCGGGGTGGACGGCAGGCCCAGCTCCTTTGCGGCGCGCCGGATGCCGAGGTCGGTGGGCAGGAACGCGTCGGGGTCGCCGAGGGCCCGCATGGCGATGACGTCCACCGTCCACGGCCCGAAGCCGGGCAGCGCGAGGAGCCGGGCGCGGGCCTCTGCCCAGTCGGCGTCCACACCCAGGTGAAGGTCGCCGTCGGCGAGTTGACGGACGAGGGTGAGGAGGGTGGTGCGCCGGGTGCGGGGCATGGCCAGGGTCCCGGGGTCGACGGCGGCCAGCGCCTCGGGCGACGGGAAGAGATGGGTGAGGCCGCCCTCGGGGTCGTCCAGGGGCTTGCCGTGCGCGGTGACCAGGCGGGCGGCGTGGGTGCGGGCGGCGGCCGTGGAGACCTGCTGCCCGAGCACGGCCCGGACGGCGAACTCGGCCTCGTCCACGGTGCGCGGTACCCGGCGGCCCGGGGCCTGGTCGACCAGGGGGGCGAGCACCGGGTCCGTGCGCAGCCGGTCGTCCACGGCGACCGGGTCGGCGTCCAGGTCGAGCAGGCGGCGGCAGCGGCTGATGGCCACGGTCAGGTCGCGCAGATCGCTCAGGGTGAGCCGGCAGGCGATGTGGTCGGGGCGGGGTGAGAGGGCGACGATGCCGTGGCCGTACGGCAGCCGCAGGGTGCGCCGGTAGGCGCCGTCGCACCACTCCTCGACGCCGGGTACGGCGGTGGCGGCGAGGTGGCCGAAGAGGTTGGACGGGTTGAGCGGCGCGCGGAACGGCAGCCGCAGGGTGAGCACGCCGGGGGTGCCCGCGCCGCTCCTGGGCGCCCGCGCGCGCAGCTCGCTCGGGGACAGCGCGAAGACCTCGCGAACGGTGTCGTTGAAGGTGCGGATGGAGGAGAAGCCGGCCGCGAACGCGATCTCCGCCATGGGCAGCGGGGTCGTCTCGATCAGCAGCCGCGCGGTCTGGGCGCGCTGGGCTCGGGCGAGCGCGAGGGGGCCGGCGCCCAGCTCGGCGAGCAGCTGCCGCTCCACCTGCCGGGTGCTGTAGCCGAGCCGGGCGGCGAGTCCGGGCACGCCCTCGCGGTCCACGACACCGTCGGCGATCAGCCGCATGGCCCGGGCCACCAGGTCGGCGCGCAGGTTCCACTCCGGGGAGCCGGGGCTGGTGTCGGGGCGGCAGCGCTTGCAGGCCCGGAAGCCGGCCTGCTGGCAGGCGGCGGCGCTCGGGTAGAAGGTCATGTTCTCCGGCTTGGGCGGCACGACCGGGCAGCTCGGACGGCAGTAGATCCGGGTGGTGAGGACGGCCGTGAAGAACCATCCGTCGAACCGCGCGTCCTTGGACTGCACGGCGCGTACGCAGTGCTCCCGGTCGAGGTGCATCCCTGTCTGCATACGTCCAGCATCGGGCACCGGGGGCACGGCCGCTGGCGGAATTCCGACACGTACGTGGGCCTGGCCAGGGGCCCGGCCGATTCATGCCGGGTGTGTGGCCGGGGCGCTCCGCTGCCGGAACCCGGCGATCCACTCGGCGGTGGTGCGCAGCCCGCCGAACGTGTAGAAGTGCACCTTCACCGTGCCGTGCCGGGCGGGGTCGTAGTGGTCGGCCAGCGTGTGCAGGAAGCGGTCCGGGCCGGTCGTGCCCATGAGGTTGGTCAGCGAGAACCCGTACTTGCGGGCGACGGAGGCGCTAGTGCCGACGCCGAACCGGGTGGCGTAGCCCAGCAGCCGGCGTACACCGGCCGGTCCGGGGACGCCGATGCGGACAGGCAGGTGCACGCCCCGGTCGCGCAGGGCCTCCAGCCAGCCGAGGACCGGGTCGACGTCGAAGCCGAACTGGGTGATGACGTCACCGGTGAACCGGTCGGCGCCGATGGCCGCCGCCTTGTCCGTGAGCGCCGACCACAGGGTCCCGTCGGCTATGCCGGGGTGGCCCTCGGGGTAGCCGGTGATACCGACGTGCCGGACGCCGTGGTGGCGCAGCAGCCCGGTGCGCAGGACGGCGAGGGCGTCCTCGTAGGGACCCTCGGGCCGGGCGGGGTCGCCGCCGACGACGAACACGTTCTCGGCGGTGCCGTCGGCGGCGAGCCCGGCGAGGAACTCCTCCAGGGCGGGCCGGGAGGGCAGGCGGCGCGCGGAGATGTGCGGTACGGGGACGAAGCCGAGCCGTTTCACCGCGCGGGCGGCCGTCAGCCGGGTGGCGGTGTCCTCGCCGGCCAGGAAGGTGACGTTGATCCGGGTGCCCGGCGGGATGCTGTCGCGCGCCTCCTCCAGCCTGGGCACGTCCTTGCCGGTCATCTCCAGCGAGAAGTCGTCGAGCAGCGCGGCGGCGTGCGAGCGGGTGGCACCGCCCTCGGGCGCGTCGGTGAGAGCGGGGTTCATGGTGCTCCTGGTGCTTGCTCGTCGTGCTGCTCGTGCCGGTCGGTGGTCCGGCCCGGCCGATGATGCCATGCGGGCCGCGACGGCCCCGGGCCAGGGGCGCCGGACCCGGTTTATGGACCTGTGGACCGGGCCGTGTTTGGCCCTGGCCACCGGACCAAGCACGGGGCAGGGTGAAGGTGTTCCCGATCATCGAGGAGGTCCCGTTGAGCTTTTCACCGAACCCCGGATCCGGAGCGGTGGTGGCGTGACCATGCGATTCCGGCACGCGGACGCGGTCTGGGCCGCGTACCCCGAACTGTCCGCCGGCGCGCTGTACGCCGCCGGCGTCGGCGCCCCCGCGGACACCCGTGAGCGCGCCGCCGCGTACACCGCCCGGGCCGTGGCCCGGCTGGAGCGGGCCACCGAGGGCGAGTTCCCCGAGGTGCTGGCCTGGCGGCGGACCTTCACCCGGATGGGCGTGAAGCCGACCCAGTACCGGTCCGCCTCGGAGTCCCTGCTGCGCCGGCTGCGGAAGGAGGGCGAGCTGCCGCGCATCCACCCGCTGGTGGACCTGTGCAACGCGATCTCGGTGGCGTACGCGGTGCCGGTCGCGGTCCTCGACGTCGACCGGGTCACCGGGCCGCTGCTGGAGGTCCGCCCGGCGCGCGGGGACGAGACGTACACGCCGTTCGGCGGGGGCGTCGAGCATCCCGCGCCCGGCGAGGTGACCTACGCCGACTCCGCGGGCCGGGCGCACGCCCGCCGCTGGACCCATCGGCAGAGCGGGCACTCGGCGGTCGGCGCGCACACCGGCCGGGTGCTGGTGGTGGCTGAGGCGATGCACGACGGCGGCGCGGATGTCGTGGCCGAGGTGCTGAAGACGGTCGAGGAGGAGGTGGCGACTCATTGGGGAGCCACCACCGGCACGGCGCTCCTCGGCCCGGCCACGCCCGAGTTCACCTTCGACACCTGACAGTGCCTCGCGGGCACGTGACAGCATGAGCAAGGTGGACGAGGGGCGGGGCACAGCGGGCACGGGGGACACGCCGACGCGAGGCTCCGACTTCCTCCAGCTGGCCGTCGCCGACGTGCCCGCCGGCGGGAAGGCGGAGTGGCTGGCCGGACGGCTGCGGCAGGCGATAGCCGACGGCCGGCTGGCGCTCGGCAGCAGACTCCCGCCGACCCGCGTGCTCGCCGCTGAGCTGCGGGTCTCCCGGGGAGTGGTGACCGAGGCGTACCGACGACTCGCGGAGGACGGCCAGGTGGCGGGCCGCCGACGCGCGGGAACGGTGGTGGTCGCGGCACCGTTCGTGAGTGGCGTGCCGACGGTTCCCGACGATGGGCGGGGGAAGCGGGGGGCGCCGGGTTCAGGGAACGCGGGGCATGCGGGCGGCGCCGGCCGCACTGACGGAGGCGGCCTCTCGTGTGCCAGTGGCCGTGTTGCAACCGGTGCTGTCGGTGGGCCTGTTGCGGACAGCGCCCTCAGCGGCCCCGTCGCCCCCAGCCCCCTCGACGGCCCCGTTCTTCCCGATTCCCTCGGCGGCCCCACTGCCCCCGGCACCCTCTTCGTCGGTGAACCCGGGGCCGAGGTGTTCGATGCGTTGCGGGCCG
This sequence comes from Streptomyces sp. NPDC046727, assembly GCF_040645635.1. Classification (NCBI taxonomy): domain Bacteria; kingdom Bacillati; phylum Actinomycetota; class Actinomycetes; order Kitasatosporales; family Streptomycetaceae; genus Streptomyces; species Streptomyces sp. NPDC046727. The sequence continues at coordinate 122,008 of NZ_JBEYYR010000002.1, read as the reverse complement.
TGCCGGCCGTCGTCGACTTCACCCCCGGCCGTCCCGACCTCACCACCTTCCCCCGGTCCGCCTGGCTGCGGGCCGAGCGGGCCGTGCTCGCCGAGTTGTCCGCCGAGCACCTCGGCTACGGCGACCCGCGCGGCGCGCCCCGGCTGCGGCGGGCCGTCGCCGACTGGCTCGCCCGGGTGCGGGGGGTACGGGTGGAGCCGGACGCGGTGCTGATCGTCGCGGGCACCGCGCAGGCGCTCACGCTGCTGCACCCGGTGCTGCGGGCGGACGGCGTCGACGCGGTCGCGGTGGAGGATCCGGGCTCGCTCGGAGCCCGCCAGCACCTGCGGAACGGCGGCCTCGCCACCCCGCCGGTGCCGGTCGACGAGGAGGGCGTACGGGTCGACGCGCTCCGGGCGACCGGCGCCCGCGCGGTCCTGCTCACGCCCGCCCATCAGTTCCCGACCGGCGTGGTGACCAGCGGCGAACGCCGGCGTGAGCTGCTGGAGTGGGCGCGGGACGGCGGTCTGATCCTGGAGGACGACTACGACGCGGAGCACCGCTACGACCGGCCCCCGGTCCCCGCGCTGCGCGCTCTGCTGGCCGACCGGGTCTGCTACCTGGGCAGCGTGTCGAAGCTGCTCGCACCGGCGCTGCGGATCGGCTGGCTGGTGGCGCCGGCCCGGCACCGCGCCGCGCTGGTCGACGCCAAACGCTTCAACGACCTGGGCAACGCGGTGCTGCCGCAGCTGGTGCTCGCCCGGCTGATGGAGTCCGGTGAACTGGAGCGGCATCTACGGCTGTTGCGCGGGCGGCACCGCAGGCGCCGGGACGCGATGATCGCCGCCCTCGCCGAGCACCTCCCGGGCGCACGGGTGCACGGTGCCGCGGCGGGCCTGCATCTGACGGTGACGTACGCGTCGGACGTACCCGACACCGCGTTCGCCGCGGCGGCACTCGCCCGCGGTGTGAAGTGCCAGCCGCTCTCCTGGCACCGGCAGTTGCCCGGCCCGCCCGGTCTGGTCCTCGGCTACGCGGCCACCCCGCCGGGTGTCGTCGCCGAGGGCGTGGCGCTGCTCGGCAGTACCTTGCGCGCGCTGGGCTGACCGGCGGCCTGCCGGGGCCTCAGCCCACCGCTTCCTGACGGGACGCCAGCGCCCAGATCACGAAGACGTCGATCGCTATCATGACGAACGACCAGATGGGCTGGTACGGCAGGAAGAGGAACTGCGCGATCAGGCTGAGCGAGGCCAGGAACAGACCGGCGAAGCGGGCCCAGGTCATGTCCTTGAGCAGGCCGATGCCGGTCACGAGGACCAGGGCGCCGATGACGATGTGGATCACGCCCCAGCCGGTGAGGTTTATCCGGTAGACGTAGTTGCCGACGAGGGCGTAGACCTCGTCCTTGGCGACGGCGGCGATCCCCTGGAGGATGGCGAGGATGCCGCTGCACACCATCAGGGCTCCGGCGAAGGTGACGCCGCCGGTCACCCATCCGGCACCGCGTGCCGTGGGCTGCCGCGGCGGCCACGAGCCGCCCGAGGTGTCCGGTCCGGTGGGTTGCGCTGCCTGGCTCATGAGTGGTCCTTTCCGTCTCCCCGCGCGTGCCGTACGCACGTCTCCCGCGGGGTGCACACGGGCACTCCGAGCGTTGGCCAGCCGACCGCCGTACGCACCGGGAACTACTCCGTTCGGGTGACCCGGTAAATCGGTGTCGTCCACGGCTGATGCATCAGTAGATTCGTTCCGTCATGAGGATGCGCATTCTGAAATTCGGCCTGTACGCGGACGAGCAGGGGCTGGCCTGGGTCAGGGAACTCGTCGACCGGGCCGTAGGGCTCCAAAGCGCCCGGATCGTCGGGGCGGACGTGGTCCGCACCTACGCTGACAGCGACCTGACGACCGCTGAAATGTACGATTTCCTGGCGGAACAGTGGGCCGTCGAGCATCCCGGCCGGAGCGGCGGCGAGCGGGAAGCGGTGGAGCTGCGCGTCCGCCTGGTGTGTTCCCTGCGGACGTGGCGCGCGGTCCGCAAGACTGTGATCAAGACGCTGTGCCCGGAGGGAATGGCGCCCCACGCGTGCCGGGTGCCGTGGTTCGCCGCGTGATGGGTCAGTCTCGCTGTGGTTCCGGTCGGCCGAGTTGCCGGGCGAACGCCTCGTACGCCCGGTCGTCGAAGAGGACGAACCGCACCTCTTCGACGGCGGTCGGCGTGTTCCGCACCGTCTCCACCGCGATGCGCGCCGCATCGTCCATCGGCCACCGGTACACACCGGTGGAGATCGCCGGGAACGCGACCGTCCTGGCGCCCAGCTCGTCGGCCACGCGCAGCGATTCCCGGTAGCAGGAAGCCAGCAGGGCAGGGTCGCCGCCGGACGCCTGGTACACCGGGCCCACGGTGTGGATCACCCAGCGGGCGTCCAGTTCGCCCGCCGTGGTGGCGACCGCCTGGCCGGTGGGGAGGCCCTTGCCGTACCGGGAGGCGCGCAGGGCGCGGCACTCCTCGAGGATCGCGGGGCCGCCACGGCGGTGGATCGCGCCGTCCACGCCTCCGCCGCCGAGCAGGGAGGAGTTTGCGGCGTTGACGATCGCGTCGGCGCTCTGCCGGGTGATGTCGCCCTGGACGAGCGTGATGGTGGTCATGTCTGTCTCAGTCTCCGCCAGACGGCCTTCGCCGCGTTGTGCCCCGACATGCCGTGGACCCCGGGTCCGGGCGGGGTGGCCGAGGAGCAGATGAACACGGCCGGGTGGGGCGTGTGGTACGGGAACAGGGACAGTCTGGGGCGCAGCAGCAGCTGGAGTCCGGAGGCCGCGCCGCAGGCGATGTCGCCGCCGACGTAGTTGGCGTTGCGGGCGGCCATCTCGGCGGGGCCGGCGGTGGCGCGGGCGAGCACGAGGTCACGGAAGCCGGGGGCGAAGCGTTCCAGTTGGCGTTCTATGGCGTCGGTGAGGTCGCCGGACCAGCCGTTGGGCACATGGCCGTACGCCCAGAAGACGTGCTTGCCCTCGGGGGCGCGGGTGGGGTCGGCGACGCTGGGCTGCACGGTGATCATGAACGGCTTCTCGGGGGCGCGGCCCTCGCGGGAGGCGGCGCGCAGAGCGGTGCCGATCTCGGCCTGGTTCGCACCGATCTGGACGGTGCCGGCGGCGCGGGCCTCGGGCGCGGTCCAGGGCACGGGGCCGTCCAGCGCGTAGTCGATCTTGAAGACGCTGGGGCCGTAGCGGTAGTTCGCGTAGTGGTCGCCGAAGCCGGCGATCCGGGCGAGCGCGGCGGGTGAGGTGTCGAAGACGTACGCGCGGGCGGGCGGCAGGTCGTCCAGGCGCTTGACCTCGAAGTCGGTGTGCACCTGACCGCCGAGGTCCGTCAGGTAGGCGGCGAGGGCGTCGGAGATGGACTGGGAGCCGCCGCGGGGCACCGGCCAGCCGCGGGCGTGCGCGGACAGCGCGAAGACCAGTCCGATGGCGCTGGTGGCCAGGCCGTCGAGCGGTGCCATCACATGGGCGACGAGGCCGGCGAAGAGGGTCTTGAACCGCTCGTCCCGGAAGCGGCGCATCAGCCAGGTGGACGGCGGGAGCCCGGCCAGCCCGAAGCGGGCCAGGGTGACGGGGTCGCGCGGGAGCGCGGTCAGCGGCAGGGACATGAAGTCCCGCACGAGGGTGTCCCAGTGCGCGAGGAGCGGCTCGACCATTCTGCGGTACGGCCCCGCGTCGCGCGGCCCGAAGGAGGCCGCGGTCTCGGCCACCGAGCGGGACAGCACGGCCGCGGTGCCGTCCGGGAACGGATGCGCCATGGGCAGCGGGGCGTGCAGCCATTCGAGGCCGTACCGGTCGAGCGGCAGGGCGCGGAACGCCGGGGAGTTGATGCCGAGGGGATGGGCGGCCGAGCACGGGTCGTGCCGGAAGCCGGGGAGGGTCAGTTCCTCGGTGCGGGCGCCGCCGCCCACGGTGGACTTCGCCTCGAACAGGGCCACGGAGAAGCCGCGGCGGGCCAGCTCCACGGCAGCGGTCAGTCCGTTCGGCCCCGCACCCACCACGACCGCATCGAGCATCGACGGCACCTTCGGACCCCTTCGTCAGCCGATGGCCATTCGGGATCAGGATATGCCGCGGGACCGACACTCCCCCGGCCCGGGTGGCACCGGGGTGTTCAGGACGCGGTGCGCAGCAGGTCGGCGACCCGGCGGGCGGTGGCGGCGTCCCGGGCGGCGGTGAACGGCAGTGCGTTGCCGCCGGTGACGCGGAACGGCTCGCCGGTCAGGGTGAGGTGCGTGCCGCCCGCCTCCTCGACCAGGAGCAGGCCGGCCGCGTGGTCCCAGGCGGCCTCCCAGGAGAACGCGACGGCGTCCAACTCGCCCCGGGCGACGGCGAGATACTCCAGGCCGGCGGAGCCGCAGGGGCGCGGGGCGAGGCCGTCGGTCCACAGGGCGCGCAGGGCGCGCTTCTGCTCGTCGGTGGTGTAGTCCGGGTGGGAGGTGGCGACGACGAGGTCCCGGCCGGGCTCGGGCGGGCCCGCGACCAGCCGCTCGCCGTCGAGGAAGGCGCCCCGGCCGCGGACGGCGGTGGCGAACTGGTCGCGCGCCGCCGCGTAGGTCCAGGAGGCGATGACGACGCCCCGCCGGACGAGCGCCACCAGGGTGCAGAAGCCGTCGTCGCCGTGCACGAACTGGCGGGTGCCGTCGACCGGGTCGATGATCCAGACCGGGGCGTCGCCCTGGAGCGCCTCGTACACCGCCGGGTCGGCGTGCACCGCTTCCTCGCCGATCACCACCGAGCCGGGCAGCAGGGCGCCGAGGTCCTCGGTGAGCCGCAGCTCGGCGAGGCGGTCGGCGTCCGTCACCAGGTCGTGCGGGCCGCTCTTCTGGTCCACCTCGTGCGCGGCGAGGCGGCGGAAGCGGGGCAGGATCTCGGCCGCGGCGGCCTTGCGGACCGCTTCCTCCACGTCGGCCGAGCAGCGGGCGAGAAACTCCTCGATGGTCTCCGTTTGTTCGATCATGTCTCCTATGAGAGCACGCCCCTCTGACAATCCCCGCCCCGCGGGTGTACGCGAGGTGGAATCGGGATGAAGAGCGGGGATCCCGGTGCGGCCGTCAGCGGCCCACCGCGTACCCCTGCATCCCCCGCGGGTTCGCCGCCGCCGACAGGACGCCGGTCTCCGGGTCGCGGGCCACGACGCACAGCCGTCCCTCGGACCAGGCGGGGCCGACGGTGACGTCGTGGCCGCGCCGGCGCAGTTCCTCGGTCACCTCGGGGGCGGTGCGGGACTCCAGGGTGACGCTGCCGGGGCGCCGGCCGCGCGGGTGGAAGGAGCTGGGGAAGCTGTCGTTGTGCCAGTTGGGGGCGTCGATGGCGCCCTGGAGGTCGAGCCCGCCGCGGACGGGGGCGCGCAGGGCGGCGGCCAGGAAGAAGTGCAGCTGCCACTGGTCCTGCTGGTCGCCGCCGGGCGTGCCGAACGCCATGACCGGCACGCCGTCGCGCAGCGCGAGGGACGGGGTGAGGGTGGTGCGCGGGCGGCGGCCCGGGGTGAGCGAGTTGGGCAGCCCCTCCTCCAGCCAGGCCATCTGCAGGCGGGTGCCGAGCGGGAAGCCGAGTTCGGGGACGACGGGGTTGGACTGGAGCCAGCCGCCGCTGGGGGTGGCCGCGATCATGTTGCCCCAGCGGTCGACGACGTCGAGATGGCAGGTGTCGCCGCGGGTCGTGCCGTCGGCGGCCACCTGGGCCTCCCCGGTCACGTCCGCGAGGGCCGGCGCGCCGGGCAGCCGGGCGACGGTCGGCTCGCCGGCGCCCATCGGGTCGAAGCCGGGCACCGCGCCGTCAGGCACGCGCGCGTGTGCCTGCGCGGGCAGCCGCGGGGTACGGCCGCCGGGGCTGCCGGGGCGCAGCTCGAACGAGGCCCGCTCACCGACGAGAGCCCGCCGCGCGGCGTTGTAGTCGTCCGACAGCAGCTGCGCGAGGGGCACCTCGGCGGCGTCGCCGTACCAGGCCTCGCGGTCGGCCATGGCGAGCTTGCAGCCCTCGATCAGCAGGTGGACGTAGTCGGCGGAGCCGTGGGCGGGCAGTTCGGGCGGGAGCAGGGCGAGCTGCTGGAGCAGCACCGGGCCCTGGCTCCAGGGGCCGGCCTTGCACACGGTCCAGCCGTTCCAGTCGTACGTCACCGGTGTCTCGTACGTCGCCGACCAGCCGGCCAGGTCGGCCTCGGTGAGCGTGCCGGTGTGCCGTTCGCCGCTGGTGTCCATGGTGGGCCGCCGGGACTGCCGTACCAGGGCCTCGGCGATGAAGCCGGAGCGCCACACCTCGCGGGCGGCGTCGATCCGGGCCTCCCGGCCGCCCGCGCGGGCGGTCTCGGCCAGCAGCCGCTTCCAGGTGGCGGCGAGGGCGGGGTTGCGCAGCAGCGCGCCGGGCCGCGGCGCCCTGCCGCCCGGCAGGTACAGCTCGGCCGACGAGGTCCACTCGGTCTCGAACAGCCGCCGTACGCTCTCGACGGTCGCGCCGACGTTCTCCACGGGCGCGTGCCCGTGTTCGGCGTATCCGATGGCGTACTTCAGGACGTCGTCCAGGGACTTGGTGCCGTGGTCCCGCAGGAGCAGCAGCCAGGCGTCGAAGGCGCCGGGCACGGCGGCGGCGAGCGGTCCGGTGCCGGGTACGAGGTCCAGCCCGAGCCCCCGGTAGTGGGCGACCGTGGCGCCCGCCGGGGCCACGCCCTGCCCGCACAGCACCCGCACCGTGCCGCCCGCCGGGGCGAGCAGGATCGGCACCTCCCCGGCCGGCCCGTTGAGGTGCGGCTCCACGACGTGCAGCACGAACGCCCCGGCCACGGCCGCGTCGAAGGCGTTGCCCCCGTCCTCCAGAACGGCCATCGCCGACTGGGAGGCCAGCCAGTGGGTGGAGGACACCATGCCGAAGGTGCCTTGGAGGGTGGGCCGGGTGGTGAACAACAGCGTGCTCCTCGGCTCGGGGTACGTCTCCCGGGTGATCGTACGGACGTGATCGCCGCCGGGGGAACACCACGGCCTCGCCCCGCGTTGATCTCGTGCGGCAGGAACGGAGGCCCAGGCAGTGCATGGTGAGTACAAGGTGCCCGGCGGGAAGCTCGTCGTCGTGGACGTGGACGTCGAAGGCGGTGTGCTGCGGCACGTGCGCGTGGCGGGTGACTTCTTCCTGGAGCCGGACGAGGCGTTGGACGCGATGAACCGGGCGCTGGAGGGCGCGCCCGCGGACACCGACGCGGCGGGGCTGGCCGCGCGGATCGACGCGGCGCTGCCCCCGGGGACGGTGATGTACGGCCTGACGTTGGAGGGCGTCGGCGTCGCGGTGCGCCGCGCGCTCGCGCACGCCACGGACTGGACGGACTACGACTGGCAGCTGATCCACGAGGCCCCACAGCCGCCGGCGCTGCACATGGCGCTGGACGAGGTGCTGACCGCCGAGGTGGCCGCGGGCCGGCGGCCGCCGACGCTCCGGGTATGGGAGTGGGGCGGCCCGGCGGTGATCATCGGCAGCTTCCAGTCGCTGCGCAACGAGGTGGACCCGGAGGGCGCGGCCCGGCACGGCATCGAGGTGGTGCGTCGGATCTCCGGCGGCGGCGCGATGTTCGTGGAGCCGGGCAACACGATCACGTACTCGCTGTCGGTGCCGGAGGCCCTCGTGCAGGGCCTGTCCTTCCAGGACAGCTACGCCTATCTGGACGACTGGGTGCTGGGCGCCCTCGGCGACATGGGCATCCGGGCCTGGTACCAGCCGCTGAACGACATCGCCACGGACCAGGGCAAGATCGCGGGCGCGGCGCAGAAACGGATCGTGGGCGAAGGCGGCGGGCCCGGTGCCGTGCTGCACCACGTGACGATGTCCTACGACATCGACGCCGACAAGATGGTCGAAGTGCTGCGGATCGGGCGGGAGAAACTGTCCGACAAGGGGACGAAGAGCGCGAAGAAGCGGGTCGATCCGCTGCGTCGGCAGACGGGGCTGCCGCGCGAGGCCGTCATCGACCGGATGATCGAGTCGTTCCGGGGGCGGTACGGCCTGACGCCGGGCAAGATCACCGGGGAGGAGCTGGCCCGGGCGGAGGAGCTGGTGCACACCAAGTTCTCGTCGCCGGAGTGGACGGCGCGGGTGCCGTAGCAGCCGGTCGCGAAGGGGCATAACGGGCAGAGCAGTACGTCGTGAACGCGCTGACGTGACCGCGCGGGTACGCAGCGAGTTGGCACTTCCGCCCCACAGGCAGTCGTGTGACACTGTCGTCCCCGTCCACCATGCGGACCCCCTCCGCACCCCCTCCCCCACGAGAAGTGCGCTGTGCGTTCCCTTCCTCTGCCGCTCACCCTCACCGCGCGGCTGTCGCCGGTCGCGGTCATCGCCTGTGCCGGCTGGGCGCTGACGTCCGGTCCGGCCGCGCCTCCGGCCGCCGCCGGGCACCAGACGGCCCAGAAGACGCCCGCCGGGTCCTCCGCCGCGGCCCCGTCGTCGTCCGCCTCGGGGACGAAGACGTACACCACCGCGCCCGCCCCCTGCTCCGGCGTGCCCGCGGCCACCGTCAAGTCGCTGGTGCCGGGGGCGAAGACGGCCGGCAAGGAGATCCCGTCGACGGACACCGCGCTGCGCCGCACCTGCTCCTGGAACGCGCTCCAGGGGTACGACTACCGCTGGCTCGACGTGTCGTTCGAGATCCGTGAGTCGGACCAGGAGGCGAAGAAGGAGTACGAGCAGCGGGTCGCCGAGAAGAGCGGCGGCGGGGCCGTCCCGGGGCTCGGGGACGGCGCCTACTCCGTCGTGAACCTCACCACGGAGGACAAACAGCAGACCCGCGAGGGCGTGGTGCTGGCCCGTGTCTCCAACGCCCTCGTCGTCGTCACCTACAGCGGCAGCGACTTCGAGACCAAGAAGGCCCCCGGCACGGACGAGATCAACAAGGGGGCCATCAAGGCCGCGAAGTCCGCGGTCGCCGCGCTGGACGCCGGCCAGGGCTGAGCCCCCGTGGGCCGGTGCTCAGTCCGCCGGCTCGGGTTCGTCCTCGACGCCGCGGACCTCGAAGCTGATCCGGGGGCCGAGTTCGACCCGGTCGCCGTTGCGCAGCCGGACGGCCCGGTCCGGCACCAGGACACGGTCGTTGACCCGGGTGCCGTTGGTCGCGCCCTGCGCGACCTCGGTCACCCAGGCCGCGCCCTCCGCGGAGTGCACGACGGTGGCGTGCCGGGCCGAGACGGTCTCCTCGTCGGCCAGGACCGCCGACGCCTCGGGGGCCCAGCTGCTGCTGCGGCCCAGCCGGAGTTCCCCGCCGCGCGGCACGTCGAGGTGCCGGCCGCCGGCCCGGAACACCAGCCGCAGCACACCGCCCGGCAGCCGCTCGGACCGCCCGCCCGCGCCGTCCCGCGCCGGCGCCCCGAGCCGTGACAGGCACCCGGGGCATTTGGCCGTACCGGCCGGGACGACCCGCGCGCACACCGGGCACCGCTCGCCGACGGGCGGCGGGGACGGGCGGGGCGGGCTGTCGGCCACGGAGGAGCGGGTGACGGTCTGCCAGTCGTCGTCCCAGTCGTCCTCGTCATCCCAGTCGCCCGCCCGCGACAACGGCGTCTCCCTTCTTCAGCACGACCGTCGACTCCACCCGCCCGCTGTCCGCCTCGTGTACGTCCGTCACCACGACCGTGGTGCCGGGCCCGAGGTCGGAGGCGGCGAACAGCTCCCGGGCGAGCGGGTTGATCAGATGTGTCTCCAGCACCATGCCGATGCCCCGGCCGCCGTTCCACTTGTCCCGGGTGCAGTGTTCGAGGAGTTCGCTCCGTGCCCTGTCCTCGATCCGCAGGTCGAGTCGGTGCGTCTGGGCCAGCTGGCGCTGGATGTTGCGGACCTGGAGATCGAAGATCCGCTCGGCGACGTCGTCGGAGATGAAGTCGAAGACGACGACGTTGCCGCCGATCCGGTTCATCAGCTCGGGCCGGCCGATGACCTGTTCGAAGTGCTTCTTGACGTTGTCCCGGACGGTGGCCTCCAGCTCCTTGTACGGCGTGCCGGGTGCCACGATCCACTCGCGCTCCCCGGTCTCCGGGTCCGTGCGCTGTACGCCGAGGTTGGAGGTGAAGATGAGCACGCACTCGCTGAAGTAGGTGGTGACACCCTGCCCGTCGGTGAGCCTGCCGTCCTCCAGCACCTGGAGGAACTTGTCGAGGATGCCCTTGTCGGCCTTCTCGATCTCGTCGAAGAGGATGACCCGGAACGGGTTCTCCCGTACGGCGGAGGTCAGTTCGCCGCCCGCCTCGTAGCCGACGTAGCCCGGGGGCGCGCCGACGAGCCGGTCGGCGGAGTGCGCGGCCGAGAACTCGCTCATGTCGAAGCGGAGATACGCCTGGTCGCTGTCGAAGAGGACGGAGGCCACGGCCTTCGCCAGTTCCGTCTTGCCGGTTCCGGTCGGCCCGGCGAAGAACAGCACACCGCGCGGCCGGTGCCCGGGGCTGGTCGCCTGCGCCCCGGACAGGCCCAGCGCGGCACGCTTGAGGATGTCCAGGGTCATCGCCACGGCCGCCTCCTGCCCCAGCACCCGCCGGGGGATGGACCGCTCGTTGCGGCGGTCCTCACCGGTCAGGATGCGCTGCCGGATCTCGTCGCGGCTCCAGGGGTTCTTCTCCACGCCCAGCCGGTAGATCCGTACGGCGTCGGGCATGGCGGCGAACGGCAGGCCACGGGAGCGGGCGAGCTTCACGCTCTCCTCCATGGCGCACAGGCTCAGTCCGGTGGCCGCGCGGGCGAACGCGCCGACCGCCTGCCGCGTCTCCTCGGAGTCCGGTTCGTCGGAGCCGCCGCGGATGCCGTGTCCGGCGTACCGCTCGTACCTGCGGTGGAGGAGGCGGGCCATGGTGGTGCGTTCGTCCGCGTCCGGCTCCGGCACGGCGACCGCGCGGATCCGTTCGCTGCCCGAGACCAGCCATGCGGGGATGTCCCGCTCGCCGTCGGCCAGCCAGATCACCGGGTTGAACAGGCCCGGCCCCATCGGTACGACGCCGGTGCCGGTCCGGGGCGGCAACGGCTCGGCCTCCTCGGCGAGTTTGAGGCAGGCGAGGAAGAAGTCCCGCTCGTCGGGTGTCGGCCGGGACGGATCGGTGAGGATCCGGGAGGCGTGGTCGATCACCAGGGCGACCCGCAGCGGCCGTAGCCGGCGGCCGTCGCGCACCATCTCGTCCCGCTGCCGCGCCCACCCGTTGGTGATGTTCCGCATCCGGTCCAGCACGGTCTGGCGTTGCCGGCCCGACGCCTGGCCGGGGAACTCGCCGGGCCCCTGGAGCAGTTCCGCCACGGCCGCCTGGGTGTCGCCCTCCCCGGCCTCCATCACGCGGAAGCCGCTGACCTGGTCGCACAGCACCAGCGCCTCGTACCCCTTCTTCCGCAGCGGGTTCCACAGCACGTCGAGCAGCGAGCGGAACTCGTCGCGGCCGCGCCGGCGCACCAGGTGCAGATCACGGATGTTGCCGTGCAGGACGTACTGCGCGTGCACGCCGAGTGTCCCGGTCAGCTCCTCCACGAAGGGCGGGAGCCGGTCTTCCTTGGACAGGTCCATCGTTCCTCCCCGATGCGCGCTGTTCGGGGCCGCGCGCCGGCCTTGGGTGTGGCGGTGTTCTCGGCGTGCACAGCGGTGGCCGCCGTGCGTGGCGGATGCCGCCGGGAGCGGCAGCGGTCGCCGTGCCCGGTGGCATTCGCCCGGTGCTCAGCGGCGGCCGTCGCTGTCGACGGTCCGGTGCCGGGGAGCCGTCGAGGGCGGTACGTCCTGGCGCGCGCCGGCGGCCCGGTCGGCCTCGTCGAACAGCTCGTTGGCCACCAAGGCGTCCTCGCCCAGCACCCCGGGCAGCGCCCCTTCGGTGCTCTCGAGCGTGAACTCCAGGCCCAGGCCCAGCGCGCCGGTGATCTCCTGGAACTGGGTGAGCCGGGCCTGGGTCTCGGCGCAGCGCTCGTCGTCCAGGGCTCGCTGCCCGGCTGTCCGCTCGCCCGGCCCGCCCAGGTACATGGTCGCCACGCTGAGGCGGCCGTCGATCAGGGTCGCCCGGAGCCAGTGGCCGGGATCCCAGCCCTCCGGTGTCCAGTCGATGCGGATCTCCTGCCCCTCGGGCCGTCCGGCACCGGCCTGCCCGCCGAACCTCGTGGCCAGCTCGGCGACGGCGGCGGCGCACTGCTGCCGGACGTAGATCGCCTCCAGGGCGCGCAGTCGCTCGTCCACCCGGCGTTCGACCAGCTCCCGTTCGGCCGGGGTGAGCGGGACGCCCTCGTCCAGGGTCCGCCGGAGCAGCGCCACGGCGTCCGGTGCGGGGGCGAGGTCCTCGGCGTCCTCCGGGGTCCTGTACACGAGGAAGTCGTAGTGGAGCGCGGCGCGTTCCTGGGCCTCCCGGGTCTCCTGCGCCTGCTTGTTGGCGTCCCGGACGAACTTGCGGGCCTCGGTGAGGTGGATGCGCGCCCGGCGGGGGTCGTCGGCGGCGCGGCGTACGGCGTGCCGGACGGCCTGCGCGGCGAGTTCGGCGGCCTCGGCGGCGGCGTACGGGTCCAGGGTGCCGAGGATCTCCGCCCCGGTGCGGCGGACCTCCTCGGGGTCGAGCGCCGTGGGGGTGCTTCGGCCGGCGGGCTGCCGGGGCAGCTGCCGGAGCTCGGCGTCGGCGGTGCGGTCCGCGGTGAACCGCCGCAGCGCGCGCTGCCGGCTCTCGGCCAGGGCGCGCTGCCAGTCGTCGTCCTGGTCGTCGTCCAGCCGCAGCTGGGCGGCGAGCCGCTGCTGTTCCCACGCGGCCTGCCGTTCCTCCGCGCGGTGCAGGGCCGCCTCGGCGCGGGCCATCTCCTGGCGCAGTTCGCCCAGTCGTTCCCCGACGGGTGTCAGCGGCGGCGGCACGTCGGGGGACGGCGGGGGTCCCGGCGGGCCGCCGCGGGCCGCGGACCGCGCCACCCTGGCCAGCAGGGCGTGCCTGCGGGCGTTGAGCCGGGCGGCGGCGAGCGCGGCGGCCTCCCACTGCTCCGCGGCCGTGGCCGCCAGCTGCTGCTGCAGTTCCAGGCACCGCTGTTCCTCCGCGGCCCGTACCGCCGCCGCGGCGAGCAGCCGGGTGCCGAGCAGGGCGGCCCGCCCGACGAGCAGGACGCCGCTGAGGGAGCCGAGCGCCTGGAGCGCGGCGTCCGCGGCCTGGTGGACGGCGTGTCCGGCGGCGTCGGCCAGGTGGGCGGAGGCCTGCCCGGCCGCGTCGTGCAGGTGCAGCATGCCGGTGTGCGGCAGCGCCGCGGGGTCGACGGGCGGCGGGGGCGGTGCGAAGTGCACGGCGGGTGCCACCGTCTGGATCGTGGGCAAGGCGAGCCCCGAACTCATGCCTGGTCTCCGTTCGTGTCGGTCCTCGTCGCGGACTCCCGGCGAGCCGCCCGCCGCGCCCGGTACGCACGCCACGGCCGCCGTACGTCCCAGCGACGGGCGCCCTGCTGTGCCGGCTCCGCACGCCGCCGGGGCCACCGGCCCCGGCCCGCCCACCACGCCCGGAACGCACGCCACCATCGCCGTACGTCCCAGCGACGGACGCCCCGCTCCCCGCCCTCCGCACGCCGCCAGGGCCACCGGCATCGTGCCCGGAGGTCACGCAACCGGTGCCGCAGGTCCCGGCCGTCGGCCCCGTCGGGCTGCCCGCCCTGCCACGGGCGGCCGCGGCGGCGGGCCTCGCGCCGGGCCCGGCGGTCGTGCCGCAGGCGCCGCCACGCCCAGCCGCGGCGGATGCTCCACGCGGCGACGGCGGCGGCCGAGGCGAGCGGCCACAGCCACGGCGCGGCGGCGATCGCGTAGATCCCGAGGGCACCGGCGAGGAGGAGCAGCACCGCCCCGATCCAGAGCCCCAGCCGGGTGCGGGCCAGCCGGCCGGGTCGCTCCGCGGTGCGGATCAGGAGACCCGCGAGCGATCGGGTGGGGTGGTAGAAGGGCGGGCCGATGTACACGGCGGTCCACATCTCCACCACGAAGACGAACGCGGCGGCGGGCAGCGCCTCCAGCCAGGCCGTGACGACCGCCTCCTGGGAGGCGCGGCCCAGTACGTCCGCGAGGCCGATGACGAAGGTCCAGGGGGCCGTGACGACGACGGCGCCGAGCAGGGCCCAGCCCAGCGTGGGCAGGCGGTCCATGCGGCGCAGTACGGCGGTGAGTCCGTCCTGGTCGGCCGCGAACACCCGAGCGCGTTCCTCCTCGGCACGCCGGGTGCGCAGCGCCTGCGACTCCTCCTTCGCCCGGCGGCCGAGCAGGAGGGCGACGACGAGGCGCACATCGTCGTCCTGGGAGAAGAGCAGCGCGTCGAACCACGGCACGCGTTCCGGGAATTCCTCGCGGATGCCCAGCAGCCTTCTGGTGAGCTGCTCCCTGGTGCGTTCCGGTTCGCGCGCCAGCTGGAGCAGCCAGGCGTCCACCGCCACGGTGCGCCGCAGCTCGGCGCGGTCCCGGCGGTCGCGCCGCAGCTCCCTCACGGTCGGCGCCCACCGGGCGCGCAGGACGCGCCAGGCCGCGTCGGTCTCGTCCAGCCCGTGGCCGCCCGGCCGCCGGGCGAGTTCGCTCAGCACCTCGGGGTGGTCCGCCAGATGCCGGAGCAGGGCGACCGCGTCGGCGTGCCCGTCCCTGGCCCCCTGGCACAGCCGGCGCATGTGCTGCGCGTCCAGGGGGACTCCGTGCCACGAGACGTCCAGGCCGGGACCGAGCCAGTTCAGGAGCCGTACGACGACCCCGACCGAGGGCGGCTGCGCCAGATCGGTCCGCAGCTCGGCGAGCCGGCCCAGTTCCTCGGTGCTGCGGTCGCCGACGGTCTCGAACTGGGTCAGCCACTGGACCAGCCGGGCCCGGTCGTCGTCGTCGGCCAGCATGCGCGCCGCCGAGACGTGGTTCTGGTCCAGGTGGACGGCGAGCCGTTCGGTGCCGGTGAACTCCTGGCCCATGAACGGGAAGGGCTGGAGCACGGGGCGGGCGGGGTCGTCGGGGAAGATCCGCCCGTCGGTGCGCGGGGCGACGTCGGGGTCCTTGCCGTCGAGCCAGTCCCGTACCTGCGCGGCCTGCCAGCGGTGCTCCGGGGCCCGGGTGAGCAGGCCCTCGCAGAGCAGGCGGGTCCTGCGGTGCGTGATGCCCCGGAGGTCGGGGTCGTGCGTGGCGATCTCGGCGAGCACGTCCTCGTCCCTGCGGAACTCGATGGGGTGCCTGCCGAGGGCCAGTTGGGCCACGACCATGCCGAGCGACCACCAGTCGCCGGCCTCGGAGACGGTCTGCCGGAGCAGTCCGGCCTCCGGCGCGAGGTAGAGGGGCTTGCCGCGCCAGTCGGTGCGGGGTTCGAGGGCCTCGTCGGGCCGGTGGACGGCGGCGCCGAAGTCGACGAGGACGAGGTCGGCCGTGTCGCCGCGGCGGGTCTGCACCATGATGTTGTCGGGGGTGATGTCCCGGTGGACGACGCCTCGTCCGTGCAGGGCGGTGACGGCGTCGTGGAGCTGGCTCACCACCGCCCGGACGGCGTCGGGGGGCAGGCCGTCGGGGTGGTCCTCGTGGTACTTGTCCAGGGTCTCCTCGCCGTGGGACCAGTACAGGTGCCAGGGGTGTCCGTGCGCGTCGCCGGTCTCAAGGAGCCGTTCCAGGTGGGGGGTCGGGCGCTCGCCGAGTTCCCGCAGCTCGTGCTCCACGTTCGGGTCGGGGGCGTGCAGCCGGTGGTACCACTTGAGGACCAGGGGTATCTCCGCCGGGCCATGACGTGCGGTCAGGTCGCGGACGCGCAGGACGACGGCCTCGGCGGGCCGCCGCGCCTCGGCGAGCACGGCGACGAGCGGGAACCGGTCCGCGAGGCCGGGCGGCACCTCGGCGCTGACCGGGCGTGTCTCGACGGCACGGGCGTTGCTGAATCCCCCGTCCGCGGGCTCGACGAATCGGGTGGGCGGAGTGGTCGTCATCTGCCGGCCTTCCGGGAGACGCGCTGGGTGGACCGGGGGTCCGCAAGGCGGGGCGAACCGGCCCGGCGCGCGGGCCGCGGGACGAAGAAGATATCCCGATTCCCTTCGGGCGACGGGGAGTTTGCGGGATCTTCAGGGAACCCCCGGCCGGGGCTACCATGCGCATCATGCAGCCCCTGCCCTCGCACGACAGCCTCGTCGCCGAACTCACGGAGCTGAGGCCGCGCGGCCTGCCCGGGTTGCGCCACTGCACCAGGGACGCGCTGCGCCAGGCCGCGGTCGCGGCGGGTCTGTGCTCCGGGCCGGACGACGAACAGACCGGCATCGAGGAGCTGTTGGGCGCGGCGGTGCGGTGGCTGGCCGGGGGGCTCCCGGTGCGGGACGACGACTCCTGCGATCCGCTGGCCCGCGCCGCCGCCCACTCCTTCGGGCTCCTGCCCGCGCGCCGTGGGGTTCCCGGCACCGACCGCCGCAAGGCCGCGGCGGGTGTGTACGGCGTGACCACCGAGCGCTTCCGCAAGAGCCAGGAGCGCGAGGTCGTCGCCGAACTCGCCGCGGCGGTCCTGGTCGTGGCCCGGGAGGCGGTCGCCGGGGAGGGCGCCGGCCGACGCGACGGCGTCGTACGGGAGGCGGTGCGCCCGGCGCCGGCGACGCACGCGGCCCTCGGGGCCGGTCTCCGGCTCCCGCGTCCCCCGCGCCCGGGTGCCCGGCCGGCCCCCGCCGCCGCCGCGGGCCGGATCTCCGTCCGGGTGTGCCCGATCGAGGAGGTGCGGGACGTGGACATCCTGGTCTCCTCGGAGAACACCTATCTGGAGATGTCCAAGACCTTCCGTCCGACCGTGTCGGGCGCGCTGCGGCGGGCCGCCGCCCTCCGGGACGCCACGGGCGAGGTCGTGGACGACGTCCTGGCCCGGGAGCTGAACGTGTGGCAGCGCAGGCACGGCAGGGCGGGCACGCCCGTGCGGCCCGGCACGGTCGTCGCCACGTCGTCCGGGGCGCTGGCCGCGCAGGGGGTACGGCGCATCCACCACGCGGCGATCGCCACCCCGGTCGGCGACGGCGACCGCTACCACGTGTCCCCCGCCGCGCTGGGCGAGGCGGTGCGCGCGTCGTTCGAACTGGCCCGCCACGAGAGCGAGTTCCTCTCCCTGCCGATGTCCTCGATCTGCTTCCCGCTGCTGGGCAGCGGCCGGGGCGGGCTGCCCGTGGAGACGGTGGCCCGCCGGCTGCTCGACGCGATCCGGGAGGAGCTGCGCCGGGACCCGTCCTGGTCGGTGCTGCTGGTCACGCCGGAGGAGAGCCACGCGCGGCTGCTCATCGCCGCCAGCTCCGCTCCGTGAGGGCCACCCCGTCCTGCCTCAACCGCCGCTCCAGAGCGGCGAGTTCGCCGCGCAGCGGAACGCCGTGGAGGCGCAGCCGCCCGCCCTCGCCCGGGGCGACCTGCAGCCGCGGGCCCGCCGGCTCCCGGTTCTCGTACGGGGTGTAGCGGACGGCGCCGAGCGGGGTCAGCGGGACGATCCGCTGATTGGCGGATCCGCGCCAGGCCAGCCGGGTGGGTTCCGCCACCCGGAACCGGCCGGTGATCACGGCGTCCGCGCCGGCGAGGGCGGTCCGCCGCTCCGGTGTCAGCTCCTCGGGCTCGTACCCCGTGTACACGAGTAGGTCGGCGGGGTGGGGCCCGGCGCTCCCCTCGCGGCGCCGGACCCCGTCCCGCAGGCGGGCCGCACCGGCCAGGAGTTCCGCGAGCGCCGCCGCCTGCTGCAGGGGCTCGCCACCGCTGACCGTGAGTCCGTCCGCGCCGTCGGCGAGGGCCCGCCGCCACAGCGCGAGCACCTCGGAGACCGTGCCGCGCGTCCCCGCCTCCGGGTCCCAGGTGTGCCGGGACATGCATCCGGCGCAGGCCAGCGTGCAGCCCTGGAACCAGATGCCGAGCCGTTTTCCGGGGCCCAGCGTTTCCAGCGGGTAGTGCGTCCCGTCGAGGCGCAATTCCACGGCATCTCCTCCTCGCAACGGCTTGGAGTATCCAGTGCGCCGAGGGGCTCCCGCAATTGCCGGAAGGCCTTCATCCGGCTCTGCTCCGGTCGGTATCCGGTTGTTTTCCGGAACACCACAAAGATTGATCGGTTTCCCCCAACTCAGCTGCCCCGGAGGGGGTTTTGCTCCGCTACTCTCTCCCCATCGCGGCGCCTTCCCATCCGGACCGCCGCGACGAATGGGGGACTTCGAAAATGATCAACAGGGGTCGAATAAACGTCCGGATTCGACGACTGAAAGCCGGGCGCCTCTCATCGGCACGCGCCCGGTTTCACGGCCGCCGGGACGCGGCCGGCCTCCGGGAATTCCTGGCGGACGCGGAGGCGGGCGGCACACCGGCCGGCGACAGCCTGCCGCCGTACATTCTGGGCCTGCGCGTGCAGGTGGGGCGCAGCACCGCTCGGCTGCGTTCCCGGACGCTCGCGGCGCACCGCGCGCTGCACATCCGGATCCAGGCCGAGTCGGTGCGGGTGGTGACCCAGTACACCGTGCGCGGCGAGCCGGCGCCGGCCGCGCTCGCCCGGTTCGGGCAGATGGTCGGCGAGTGGCGTTCGGCAGCCTCCGTCTGCCGTCAGCAGGCCCAGCAACTCGCCGACCAGGCGAACCAGTTGATCGCCTGCTACTGGGACGCCGCCTGGACCCGCACCCAGCGGGACGGCCATGTCAGCGAGCCGCGGCCCACGGGCTGGCTGCCGGGGCAGATCACCCTGGACAGCACCTGGGCCCGTCTCGACGACGGTCTGCTCAGCGACCGCTGGTACGCCTCGGACCGGGCCGGGCGCGACGCCGACCCGTCGGCCGTCGCCCAGGCGCTGCACATCCTCGACCACCAGGCAGCGCGCGGCCGTTCGGAGCCGGCGCGCGGCGGCGACGCCAAGAGCGGCGCCCGCCGGGGATGACCCGCCCTTCTCCGCTCCCCCGTCTCCCAGGAAGGCCAAGGAACGTCATCGTGCATCACTCGGCCAGGACCGGTCACCGGTCCACCGCTCGTGCCGCCCGCCGGATCGCCGCCGTCGTCCCGCTGGTGTGCGCACTCGCCGCTCTCGTCTCCTGCACCAAGCAGGAAGAGGCCCTCACCACGCCCTGCGGGGTGGTCGTCGACGGTTCGGGGTCGGCCGCCGCGGTGAAGGAGGGCTTCGACTCGGAGGCCAAGCTCAAGGACAGCCTCATCGAGTTCCTCACCGACCAGAAGTGCGGAACCGTCGACTTCGCCCCCGTCACCCGCTCCTCACGCAGCTCCTCCTGCCGGCAGGGCCAGGTGGACCTCGACCCGCCGCACGACGCGAACACCGACCAGAAGGCGCAGCGGGCGGGCGCCCAGCGGGACGCCGCCGTCGCCGCCCTCGCCGAACTCAGGTGCGCGCGCAAGCAGAACGGTTCGGACGTGTGGGGTGCGCTGGCCCGTATCGGGGAGGCCGTGCCCGACGACGGCAAGGCGCCGAAGCTGCTCGTCGTGAGCGACTTCGACCAGGCCGACCCGGAGTTCGCCCTGTCCCATCAGGACCTCGGCAGCGAGTCCGGGCGGGCCAAGGTCATCGACTCGCTCGTCAGGAAGCGGGGTCTGCCCGGCATCAAGGGGATGGACGTCTTCCCCGTCGGGCTCGGCATGCAGTACTCGGCACAGCCCAGCGAGGCCGACGACTTCGAGTCCTTCTGGGTGGAAGCGCTCGAAGGGAGGGCGAAGGCCCATGTCGACAACCAGTACAAGCGCTGACGCTCCGCAGCCACGGCGCCGGCGGCTCACCCGCCAGGTGCCGCTCCCCGGGCGGACGGCACAGCAGACCGCCCGGCCCGCGCCCGGCACGGCCCCCGGCGGGCTCGCCGGCCGCCGGCCCCTGGTCCTGGACGCCGGGGACGGCGGCGGCCTGCTCGCCGACGCCCGGAAGCGGGGCCGGGAGGCGGGCAAGAAGAAGACGCTGGACCCGTGGGTGCTGGGCAGCGGCGACCGGCTGCCCTACTTCGCGGAGCTGGCCTCCCTGCGGGACGCCGTGGTCCACCGGATCGAGGAGGACCTGCACCTGCGGGAGGAGCAGGCACGGCTGCAGGACGCCCAGGCCGTCTCCGGCGTGACGGCGGGCCAGGTGGAGACCCAGCTGCTCGACGAGCGGCTGCGGGAGGCCGACCAGGCCATCCAGGCGGCCAGGAGCCAGCTCGACCTCCTCGCGATCCGTTCCTCGCGCTGGCTCCGCTTCCGGGACCGGCTGCGCGAACGGGTGGAGGAACGCTGGCTCCGCGCCCGTTTCCCCGACCCGTCCGGACGGCCGGCGGGCCGTACCCCGGACCCGGCCGGACCCGGCGTCGCGGAGGACGGACCCGACCGGGCGGAGGGCACGGACCCGGGCGACGACTGGCAGTCGGTGTCCACGCCGAGCACCGCCCCGGACGACACCTCGTACACCGCGCTGCGCGAGGAGTACCGCGCCGCGCGGCGGGAGACCGCCCACACCGAGTCGGGCGAGGGCTGGGAGGGGCTCCAGGTCCGCCCCGGTCTCCCCCGGTGGCTCAACCTGGCCCTGCTGATCGTCATCATGGCCGTCGAAGTGCCGGTCTACTGGGTCGCCTACCAGCCCTTCCACGGGGTCGGCAGCACGGGCGGGGACGTGCTGTCGGGCACGCTCGCCGTCTCGTCCGCCGTCATCATGCTGATCCTGCCGCACCTGGCGGGGCACATGCTGCGGTGGCGCTCGGCGACCGGATCGCCGCGCAGCGGCTGGCTGCCGTCCCTGTCGCTGCTCGGTGTGTGGGGCGGCCTGACCTGGCTGCTCGGCACGCTGCGCGCCAAGTTCGTGATGCAGCACGACACCCCGGCCGCCGCCGGCAGGGACACCGCGGGCTTCCGCGGGCTGGGCGGCTCGTCCGCCGACACCACGAACCTGGTGGACAAGCTGCACCTGACGACCCAGACGGTGACCTGGCTGTTCTGCGCGCTGCTGCTGCTCTCGGGCGGTGTCGGGTTCCTGCTCGGCCTGTTCCGGGAGCACCCGTTCCTCGACGCCTACCGCACGGCGTTCGAACGGCGCACGGAGCTGCAGCTGCGGCGCGAGCAGAGCCTGGCGGCCACCGAGCGGGCCCGGGCCACCCAGCAGACGGCCGAGTCCCGGCAGAACGACCGCAGGGAGGCCGCGAACGCGCGGATCGCCGCGGCCCGCCAGCTGTACGAGGCCGCCGCCCACGAGTATCTCGACGGGGTGATGGCGGCCTCGAAGGATCCCGCCGTCACCGAGTCGGCGATGCGCCTGACCCGGGACTGGCCGCTGCTGCCCGCCCCGGTCCCCCGGAACGGCTGAGGGCGGCCCGCGGAACCGCCCCGGCCCCTCTCGGGGGGCCGGGGCGGTCTCGTGTCCGCTCACTCCTCCGGGGCGGAGACGACCGCGTGCAGCGGCGCCAGCAGCCGGTTGACCCTGCGCACGTCGTCCGCCGACGCCAGCCGCAGGCACTCGCGCGGCCGGGGGTCGAGGGGCACGTCCGGGCAGCGGTCCTGGAACAGCTGGAGCGCCTTGCGCGGCCGGCAGCGCTTGGACGTCCAGCACAGGCCCTGCACGTCGTCGCAGCGCTCGCGGATCACCCGTACCCAGTACCGGGTGCCGGCGTACTCCTTGGTGTCGATCAGCCAGTCGTCCTGCCAGACCGCGGCCAGCCCCTCGGCGGTCGTGAGGTCCACCAGGGAGAGGTCGGCCGTGGTGCGGACCGCGGACAGGACGTACCGGGACGCCTCGGCCCACGGGATCTGGCGCACCCCGTCGTCGCCGAACTCGACGGACCTCAGCAGCACTTCGGACAGGGCGGTGACCGGGTCGAGGGCGGCGTAGAGGTAGGGGTACGGGTCGTGCTCGGTGGGGTCGAAGCGGCCGCCCTTGAAGAACTCGTGCGCGACGTTCGGGTTGAACTCGCCTGCCGCGTACCGCTCCTCGTGGCACCGCCACAGCACGGTGCCCGCCGTGAGGGTGTGCCGCAACGGCTTCATGGCGACGCCCTCGGGCGGAAGCTGACCCGCCATCAGAGCGCCCCCACCAGCTCGGCGGCGGCGCGCTCCAGCGCGTCGTCGGGCACGACTCCGAGCAGCTCCGCGGGGACGCCGCCCAGCCATCGGTTGCCGCCCAGCCACCAGTCGGCGGCTCCCCAGGGGTCGCGGTCCGCGCGGAGCAGTACGTTGATCCGCCGGACGACCGGCAGCGGTTCGGCCGTACCGGGCCTGAACTGGAAGCGGGGGTAGCGGATGCCGTGGTCCGGGTCGCGCAGCCGGATCAGTCCGGCGGGCGCGTCCGGGCCGCCGGGCGGCGCCTCCTGGCCCTCGGTCAGCGCGGTGCGCTCGGACTCGGACAGGGCGGGCGCGGCGAGGAGCCTGCGGCGGGCGGTCCGCAGTAGTTCGGCGGGGTCCGGTGGCGGGGTGCCGAGGACGCCGATCACGGCGTCGATCGTGGTGAGGCCGGGGAGTTCACGGGTGGCGGCGGCGTAGCGGTGGCCGCCGAGCGCCTCGGACACCGGGTGGTCGGGGGGCAGCGCGGACAGCGTGCGCTTCATGCGGCGCACGGCACGGGCCACGGCCGTCGGGTTCCCGGCGGCGGTCTCCTCCCGCATCTGGCGCAGTGTGCCGGACAGTCGACCGAGATCGTCCTCGTCCAGCCCGGTGATGACCGTGGTCCAGTGTTCCTCCAGCAGCCGGAGCAGTTCCTCCGACGTCATGCGCCCTCTCCTTCCTGCGGCCGGGCGGGGGCCGCCGGTGCGGGGTTGCCGTGGTGGACGAAGGCCGCCCAGGTGTCGGGGCGGTCGCGGACGTCCTCCGCGAGCCGCCAGGCGGCCGAGATGTGCCGGAGCGCCGGGACGGGCGGGCGCTCGTCCGGCGGGGTGAGCATCCAGCGCTGGGCGGCGCGCAGCGCGTCCGGTGGGGCCAGGTCGCGGGCCAGCGCGTCGTGCAGGACGAGCAGGAGCAGCTCGGACCGCATGTCGTCGACCTTCCAGCGGGAGCCGATGGCGTCGGCGGCCAGCCGGTGCACGAGCACCGAGGTGACGGTCAGGGCCTCGTCGTGGTCGCGGGTGGTGAGGTCGGTCTCGCAGCCGCCGCACACGACCAGGGGCCCGGCCGAGCGGAACGCGTCGCCCTCGGCGGGCGTCTCCAGCAGGGTGCTCAGCGTGAGCTCCCCGCCGCTGCCTGACGGCTCGCTCCGGGCCAGCCGCAGGGCCGACCGGGTGGGGTCCGGCCCGGCGAGTCCGTGACAGGCGAGGTGCACCAGGGAGGCGGGGGCGGCGGCCCGGCCGCCGAGCAGGGCCAGGACCGTCTCCGGCGTGGCGGGGTTCTCGTCGGGCCGGTGGACGACCGCGTCCCGGTAGTGGACGTCGGCCAGGGTGTCGATCTCCTCCTCGGCCCATGCCAGATCGTCCTCCCCGTGGAACACCAGGGCCGGCCGCTCGGCCAGTGCCATGCGACGGCGTCCCGCGGCACGCAGGAACTCCCTGCCGGAGGCGGCGTGCGTGAGGACGGCGACCTCGCAGGCCCGCACGGCGCGCGGCACGCCGTACCCGGCGGGCGGCCGCAGTACGGCCGCCTGCCAGGGCACGACGCCCAGGTCGCCGCAGGGCACGATGACGAGGCGTACGGCGTCGGGGCGTACCGCGTCGGCGGGGGCGTCCCGCAGGCCCGACTCGGTGAGAGCGCGCTCCCACAGGCCGAGGTGGTCCAGCGCCGGGCCGAGCACCTCGCCGGCCCATGCGCACAGGTCGTCCAGGGCCCCCAGCCAACGCCGCTCGGCGCGCTTCTTCTCCCGGTCGTCGGCGGTGCCGTCGGCTACGGCCTCCAGGCGCTGCCTGTCCGCCCCGGCCGCCAGGTACTCCGTGACGGGCTCGCGGCCGTCCGGGGCCGGGGCGGACCACGGCAGCACCGTGAGGGGCCCGTCGCCGGTGACCGCCAGTACGGTCCCGTCCGGGGCGTCGACGCCGGGGACCAGGTACAGCAGCGCGTCCGCCCCCGACTCCCGCAGTCCGGCGCGCAGGTCGCGCACGGAGGCGAGCACCGGCTGTACGTCGGCCCCGCCCCGCCCGCGCAGTACGTCCAGCGAGCGGCGCCGCAGGTCACCGGGCAGGTCGGGGGCGCCGGCGCCCGCCGCGGACAGCACGTCCAGCGGGGACCGGTCACGGAGGGCGTCCGCGCCCGCGGACAGCTCCAGGAGGGAGCGGTCGTCGCCCCGTTCCCCGGGGGTGTCGGTGCCCGCGGCGCGCCAGCGCTCGGCCAGTTCGTTCTCGCCGAGGGCGGCCAGCCGGTCCGCGACACCGGCCGAGACGGCCGCCGCGCCGAGCACCAGGGAACGGCCCGCCTCCAGACAGCCGATCGCCTCCTCGGTGAGCCCGGCGCGCAGCGCCCAGAAGGCCGCTCTGCGGCCCCGGTCGGCGGCCGCGCGGGCGATGCGCAGGCCACGGCCGACACCCTGCTGGAGCAGGACGTCGTCGGCGGAGAGCCGGAGCGAGGTGCGGGCGAGGCCGACGGCGGTCCGCAGTTCGCCGTCGGCGCCGGGCGTGCCCGCCCGGAGGGTGGCGCGCTTGGCGTGCAGCGCGGCCAGGTCCCAGGTGAGCCCGGCGCCGCCCGGCCCGCCGTCGGGCAGTTCCGTCAGCGCCCGCGTCAGCTCGGCGATCGCCTCGTCCAGCGCCTCGGCGTCGCCGGTGAGCAGATGCAGGGTGTCCAGGGCGAGCGCGATGCCACCGCGCGCCCTGGACCGGAAGTCGGAGGTGAATCCGGTGTCGTCCAGGGCGGCACGGGCGCGTCGTACGCCCTCGGCGATGCGGCTCGGGTCGGACTCGGCGATCGCGGTCAGGGTGAGCAGCGGGGCCCAGGTGATGTCGAGGAGGCTCCGCAGGACGGGCATGTCCACCGATGTCTCCACGGCCCGCTGGAGGTGGTGCACGGCGGCACGCAGGTGGGCGGTCCGGTCGTCCGTCGATGTGGCGAGCACGACGCGGCCCAGGTAGGCGCTGCCGAGGACGAAGCCGGTCAGGGCGCCGGTCCATTCCTCGGCGGCGTCGTAGGTCTCGTCCAGTTCCAGTTCGCACAGTGCGTCGATGACGTCCTCGACCGCTTCGGCGTCGCTCCGGTCCAGGGCGGACGTCAGCCGCACATGGAGCCGGACGGTCTCGCCGCACAGGCGCAGGGTGGCGGCGTGGCCGCTCAGGGGGTCGTCGTCCCACTGCTGTGTCTCGAACAGCTCGCGGGCCATGTCCTCGTCCTGCAGGCTGCCGCCGGTGAGGGCGGCCCCGATGAGCAGTCCGGGCACGACGACACGGAGCCACTCGCCGTGGGTGCGGCTGTCGAGTTCCCCGTCGGCCGACGCCTCGTGCATCAGCCGCAGTGCGTCCCGGAACCCCTGCATGTCGCCGGTGCGGGTGGCGAGGGCTACGTGGACGAGGGCGGCGACCATCCTGGACGGCAGGGGGGCGCCGGCCTCCTGCCCCTCGGCCTGCCCGGCTCCCGACAGTTCGGCGAGGAGCCGGGAGACGTCCTCCGGCCCGATGGTCCCGGGTGACATCACCTCGGCCAGGGCGAAGTACTGGCTCAGGGTCTGCCGGACCTCCTCGGCCCCGTCCCCGTCGCCGGCCGGCGGGTCACCGGCCGCCTCCGGCCGCGGCGGGGAGGTGGCGAGGGTCCGCTCCATCTGCCCGAGGATCCACGGCAGTCTGTCCAGCGGCGGCGGCACCGCACCGCTCGGCATGCTGCCGAGGAGGGCCCGGCTCCCGCGCACGAGCGCACGGGTGTCACCGGTCAGCAGGGCGTCGGTCATCTCGCCGAACGTGCGTAACTGGTCGCGGATCTGGGGCGTCATGTGCGGGTGCTCGCGTTCGAGCAGCAGCCGGACGAGCAGCGCGCTGTCCTCGACCACGCCCGAACCGCCCTCGGCGAGGGGGGTGCCGACCGCGGAGAGGGACATGAGCCGGTCGACGAACCACTCGTTCGCGGGCCGGGCCGAGAACTCACGGTTCAGCCGCACCAACCGTGACCCGACCAGGGCCACGAGGTCCTGGCGAGCGGCCTCCCGGTCCTCCGCGCCGAGCAGGGCCGACGCCCGGGCCTCCTCCAGCAGGGTCAGTGCCCGCTCCCGGTCGGCCGTCTCTCCCTCCAGGACGAACCGCACGGCACGGCACCGGCCGAGCCTGGCCGCCACCGCCGCGGCCGTCGCCTCCCCGCCGCTCGCGTGCGCCAACTCGGCGTGGAGCTCCTCCAGTTCGTCCGTCAGGGCGTCCAGCTCCGGCCCTCGTGTCCCCGTGTACTTCTCCGGTTCGACAGGTACGGAGAACCCGTCCGTGCGGGCGAGCGCGGCGGCGGCACGCCCGGCCGCGGTCCCGGATTCACTCATGCGTCATCCCCTCCGCCGCCCATGGTGCCCGCTGCCGGGGTCCGGCAGCCCGATCCGGCGCACCTCACGGGCATCCTGCCGGACAACGCCCGGCCCCCGTCCGGATTCCGCCCGGGGAGACGCGATGACGGCGGGATCAGGCAGGCTGCCGGTCCCGGCCCGAGGCAAGGGTCAGGACCAGGTACAGCACCAGGGACGTGCCGAGGCCCACCGCCCAGCCGTAGTCGGCGAGCGGGGCCAGCGCGGGAATCGGCCGGCCGTCGATCAGGGGCTTGAAGCTCGCGCCGCCGATCGCGAGGACACCGCCCGCCAGGAAGGCGACGACCGCCCGCCAGTTCCAGCCGCCCGCGTACCAGTACCGGCCGCCCGCGCGGTACAGGTCTGCGAGGTCCAGGCGGGTGCGGCGCAGCAGCCAGTAGTCGGCGACGAGGATGCCCGCGACCGTGCCGAGCAGGCCGCCGACCAGGCCGAGCCAGGTGAAGATGTAGCCCTGCGGGTCGGAGTACAGCTTCCACGGGAAGATCAGCACGGCGAGGACCGCGGTGATCAGCGCGCCGGTGCGGAAACTCACCTTCCTGGGCGCCACGTTGGAGAAGTCGAAGGCCGGGGAGACCAGGTTGGCGGCGATGTTCACGGACAGGGTCGCCACCAGGACCGTGACGAGCGCGTACAGCAGACCGACCACGTTGTCCGTCTTCGCCGCCAGCTGCACCGGGTCCCAGACCGGTTTGCCGTACACGGCCTGCGAGCCGGAGGTCACCAGCACGGAGAGGAAGGCGAACAACGTCATGGTGGTCGGCAGGCCGAGGGCCTGGCCCCAGGTCTGCGCCTTCTGGCTCTTGCCGTAGCGGGTGAAGTCGGGGATGTTCAGCGACAGCGTGGACCAGAATCCGATCATGCCCATCAGCGAGGGCCAGAACAGCTTCCAGAAGTCGCCGTCCCAGCCCAGTGAGGAGGGCTGGTCGAAGAGCGGGCCGACGCCGCCGGCCTTGCCGCTCATCCACCACAGCATCACGAACGCGCCGACGAGCACGAAGGGCGCGGCCCAGTTCTCGAAGCGGCGGATGGTCTCCATGCCCCGGTGGATGATGGCGACCTGGATCATCCAGAAGATCGCGAACGACAGCCACATGGTCCAGGCGTAGCCGCCGATGTGCGAGGCGTTCGCCCAGCTGTCGCCGATGAGCTTGCCGGCGAGGAAGTAGATCGCCTCGCCGCCGATCCAGGTCTGGATGCCGAACCAGCCGCAGGCCACCAGCGCCCGGACGACGGCGGGGAGGTTGGCGCCGCGAATGCCGAAGCTGGCGCGGGCGAAGACCGGGAAGGGGATGCCGTACTTGGGTCCCGCGTGCCCGGTGAGCAGCATCGGGACCAGCACGATCAGATTGGCGAGGGCGATGGTGAACACGGCCTGCTTCCAGTCCATGCCCACGGCGATCAGCCCGGAGGCCAGGGTCCAGGAGGCCGTGTTGTGGGCCATGCCGACCCAGAGCGCGGAGAAGTTGTACGTGGTCCAGGTGCGCTTCTCGACGGGGACCGGAAGCAGGTCCTCGTTGGCGTACGGACCACTCGGCGGCGGAGTGCCGGGAGCGAGGTGCACACGCCCGTCGGGGAGGGTGACTTGGCCGGACAGGGGTATGGCCGTGGGAGCGGTGTCGGTCATGGGCTGGCCAATCGGGGTGAGGTGGGTCGGGAGTGGCCTTGCGGGCACCAGCCACCTCCCCGGGGAGGTGGGGAGGGGAGACCAAGAGGGGCGTGGGGGGCTCGAACCGCGGGTTCTCGCTCAGGCGTTGACGGCCGGGATCACTGTCGAGCCGTAGGCGTCGATGGTGGCTTCCTGGGCGTCGTGCATGTCGTACACGGCGAACTGGTCGACGCCCAGCTCGCGCAGCGCGTTCAGCTTCTCGATGTGTTTCCCGGCCGGCCCGATGACACAGAACCGGTCCACGATCTCGTCGGGCACGAACTGGGTGTCGGGGTTGTCGGCGCGGCCGTGGTGGGAGTAGTCGTACCCCTCACGGGCCTTGATGTAGTCGGTGAGTTCCTCGGGGACCTGGGAGGAGTGCTCGCCGTACTTGGCGACCAGGTCGGCCACGTGGTTGCCGACCATGCCGCCGAACCACCGGCACTGGTCCCGCGCGTGGGCGAGCGCCTCGGGCGAGTCGTCCTCGGTGACGTAGGCCGGGGAGGCCACGCAGATCTTCACCTCGGACGGGTCGCGCCCGGCGGCGACGGCCGCGTCCTTCACGGCCTTCACCATGTACTCGGTCAGGTACAGGTCGGACAGCTGGAGGATAAACCCGTCGGCCTCCTCGCCGGTCATCTTCAGCGCCTTGGGGCCGTACGCGGCCATCCACACGGGCAGTCGGGCGCCCTGCCTGATCCACGGGAACCTCACGACCGTGCCGCCGAGGTCCGCCTCCTCGCCGCTGCCGAGGGCGCGGATGACCTTCATGGCCTCGCTGATCCGGGCGAGGGTGTTGGGTTTGCGGCCGGCGACGCGCATCGCGGAGTCGCCTCGGCCGATGCCGCAGACGGTGCGGTTGCCGAACATGTCGTTGAGGGTGGCGAAGGTGGAGGCGGTGACCTCCCAGGTGCGGGTGCCGGGGTTGGTGACCATCGGGCCGACGGTCAGCTTCTGGGTGTTCGCCAGGATCTGGCTGTAGATCACGAACGGCTCCTGCCAGAGCACGGCGGAGTCGAAGGTCCAGCCGTAGGTGAAGCCGTTGCGCTCGGCCCGTTTCATCAGGCTGATGACACGGGAGGCGGGCGGGTCGGTCTGCAGGACGAGTCCGAAGTCCATGGGCGCCACTCCTAGGTGAGGTACTGACAGGTGGAGCGCGGGGTGAAGACGCCGTGCCCGGCACGTCCGGTGTACGCGCGCTGGTCGATGACGGGTTCGCCGCGCGACAGGACGGTCTCGACGCGGCCGGTGACGCGTGTGCCCTCGTACGCCGAGTAGTCGACGTTCATGTGGTGGGTCCGGGCGGACAGCACCTGCTCGGCGTGCGGGTCGTAGATGACGACGTCCGCGTCGGCGCCCGGGGCGATGGTGCCCTTCTGCGGGTACAGGCCGAACATCCGGGCCGGGGTGGCGCAGGCGATCTCGATCCAGCGGCGGCGCGAGATGTGCCCGTCCACGACGGCCTGGTGGAGCAGGTCCATACGGTTCTCCACGCCCGGCAGCCCGTTGGGGATCTTGGAGAAGTCGCCGCGGCCCAGCTCCTTCTGGCCCACGAAGCAGAAGGGGCAGTGGTCGGTGGAGACCACCTGGAGGTCGTTGGTCCGCAGTCCCCTCCAGAGCCGCTCCTGGTGTTCGCGCGGCCGCAGCGGAGTGCTGCACACGTACTTGGCGCCTTCGAAGTCGGGTTCGGCGAGGTTGTCCGTCGACAGGAACAGGTACTGCGGGCAGGTCTCCCCGAAGACGTTCAGCCCCTCGTCCCGGGCGCGGGCCAGCTCGGCCACCGCCTCCATGGCCGAGACGTGCACGACGTACAGGGGCGCGCCGGCCACCTGGGCGAGCCGGATGGCGCGGTGGGTCGCCTCGGCCTCCAGCAGGGCCTTGCGGACCTCCCCGTGGTAGCGGGGGTCGGTCTCGCCCCGGGCGAGCGCCTGCTCCACCAGCACGTCGATGGCGATGCCGTTCTCGGCGTGCATCATGATCAGCCCGCCGTTCTCGGCGGAGCGCTGCATGGCGCGCAGGATCTGCCCGTCGTCGGAGTAGAAGACCCCGGGGTAGGCCATGAACTGCTTGAAACTCGTCACCCCCTCCTCGATCAGCAGGTCCATCTCCTTGAGCGTCTCCTGGTTCACATCGGAGACGATCATGTGGAAGCCGTAGTCGATCGCGCAGTTGCCCTCGGCCTTGGCGTGCCAGGCGTCCAGTCCCTCGCGCAGGGAGTGGCCGACGCTCTGCACGGCGAAGTCGACGATCGTCGTCGTACCGCCCCAGGCGGCGGCCCGGGTGCCGGTCTCGAAGGTGTCGGAGGCGAAGGTGCCGCCGAACGGCAGCTCCATGTGGGTGTGGGCGTCGACGCCGCCCGGGATGACGTACTTCCCGGTGGCGTCGATCGTGCGGTCCGCGCTCCAGCTCTGCGAACCGGGCGTGGCGAGGGCGGCGATGCGGGTGTCTTCGACGAGGACGTCGGCGTGGATCTCGTCCGAGGCGGTGATGACTAGGCCACCGCGGATCACGGTACGGCGGGTCACGGGCCCTCTCCTTCGTGGTCACGTGCGGGTTGTCTGTGGTTGCTCGCGCAGTTCCCCGCGCCCCTTCAGGGCGCGGTCAGCGGGCCGTAGGTCCCCGGCGCGCGGTCCCGGTAGAACTGCCAGCGGTCGCGGACCTCGCGGAGCTTGGCCAGGTCGAGGTCGCGTACGACGAGTTCGGTCTCCTTGTCGCTCGCGACCTCGCCGACGAACTGGGCCTCCGGGTCCACGAAGTACGTGGTGCCGTAGAAGTCGTTGTCGCCCAGGTCCTCCACGCCGACCCGGTTGATCGCGCCGACGAAGTACTCGTTGGCGACGGCCGCCGCCGGCTGCTCCAGCTGCCACAGGTAGCGGGACAGGCCGCGCGAGGTGGCCGAGGGGTTGAAGACGATCTCGGCGCCGGCGAGGCCCAACGCCCGCCAGCCCTCCGGGAAGTGGCGGTCGTAGCAGATGTAGACGCCGATCCGGCCGGCGGCGGTGTCGAAGACGGGCCAGCCGCTGTTGCCCGGGCGGAAGTAGAACTTCTCCCAGAAACCCTGGACCTGGGGGATGTGGGTCTTGCGGTACTTGCCGAGGTAGGAGCCGTCCGCGTCGATCACCGCGGCGGTGTTGTACAGGACGCCCGGCTGCTCCTCCTCGTACATGGGCAGGACGAGGACGATGCCCAGCTCGCGGGCGAGGGCCTGGAAGCGCCGGACGGTCGGGCCCTCCGGGATCCGCTCGGCGTACTCGTAGAACGCCTTGTCCTGGACCTGGCAGAAGTAGGGGCCGTAGAACAGCTCCTGGAAGCACAGGACCTGGGCGTCCTGGGCGGCGGCGTCGCGGGCCGCCTGCTCGTGCACCTGGATCATGGATTCCTTGTCGCCGGTCCAGGCGGTCTGGAAGAGGGCGGCACGGATCACTCGGCTCATCGAGACCTCCGGTAGCTCGGTGTGCGTTGAGCGTAGGAAGCTCCGACGGCCGGTTCGACGGGCAGCGTGTCACGTCCGCGGGTGGTCGGCGTGCCACCGTGTCACGTGTGCGCGGTCCCATGTTTCACCGCCGTTGTCGCAGGTCGTCGCATGTTTCATCCCTGTTGCGCGTCGTGCGCGAGGAGCGCTATGTGCACGGAGGCCGCCTGTTCGAAGTCGTCCAGGTCAGCGCCGAGGCGGGACTGTATGGCCTCCAGGCGGCGGTAGAGGGCCGGCCGGGAGACATGGTGGAGCTGGGCGGTGCGGGACTTGTTGCGGCCCGTCGCCAGATAGGTCCGCAGGACGTTCAGCAGCTCGGGTTCGGCGTCGCACAGCAGCCCGTCCAGCTCGCGCTCGGCGAAGGACTGCACCTGCGGGTCGTCGCGCAGCAGCCGGATCAGTCCGCGCAGATGGACGTCCTTGAGCCGGACGACGGCCGGCAGGTCCAGGGCGGTGGAGGAGCCGGCGACGGCGTCGGCGACGTGCTGGGCCTCGCGCAGCCCGGCGGGCACGTCCTCCCAGTCGGTACGGGGGCCGGCGGCGGCGACCACGGCCGGCGACCGCGCCCGCAGCCGGGCCGCGAAGTGTGCGGTGAGCGCCTCTGCGTCCTGGTCGGGGGCGAGGCTGAGCAGCACGGCGGCGGCCCCGTCGGCCAGCTCCGCGACGATGCCGGGCAGCCCCAGCAGGCGGAGCACCCGGTCGAGCTGGTCCGGCGCGCGGCCCTGGACGACGAGCGGGACGAAGGTCCGCCGGTTGACCGGCAGTCCGGCCGCCCGGGCCCGCGGCAGCAGCTGCCGGGCCGGTACGACCCCGGAGACCAGGTCGGTGAGCAGGCTCTGCGCGGACTGCTCCTCCCAGCTGTGCGCGGAGCCGCCGCCGAGCATCCGGTGGAGCACCAGGGCCTCGGCGGCCCGGTCGGCGAGCAGCCGCCCGGTGGCCAGCTCGCCCCGGTAGCCGCACAGCAGCAGCCGGCCCCACCGCTCCCCGCGTCCGCCCAGCTCGGCGTGGATCCAGCCGTCCGCGGCGCCGGCGCCCGCCTGCCGGGCGACCCGCTCCCAGTCGCGCAGCACGTCGTCCACCGCGGACCGCTCCCCCGCCGTGCCGAGGACCCGGTGGGCGAGGTTGGTGACGACCACCGGGCAGCCGCTGTGCCGGGCGATCTCGTCGAGCAGCCGCTGCAGCGGGGCACCGGCCGTGATCAGTCCGGTGAGGGCGGTCCGTACCGTCTCCGACAGGCTGATCGCGGCGAACTTCCGCCGTACCAGCCGGGACTGCACCTCCTCGGTCAGCTCGGCGAAGGGGAACGGCCGGTGCAGGACGACCATGGGCAGCCCGCACCGCTCGGCGGCCCGGCGCATCACCTCGGGCGGCGTGGGAAAGGCCCGCCCCAGGCCGAGGACGACGGCCGCCGCCTCGGCCCGGTGCAGGGACCGGATGTACTCGGCCTGCCGGGACTCGTCCCCGGCGAGCAGCACGCCGGTGGTGAGGACCATCTCCCCGCCGCTGAGCATCACGCCGACGTCGGCGGCCTCGGCGACATGCACCCAGCGCACCGGCCGGTCGAGCTGTCCGGCGCCGGCCACCACCTCGGGCTCGCCGGCGAGCACCCGCTCCAGGGTCAGCACCTGGCGCACGGACAGGACCGGGTCGGGCGGCTGCGGGCCGGTGTGCCGGGGCTCGGCGGGGATGGTCATGGCCGTACACCTGCTCTCTCGTACTTGCCGACGCTGGTGCCTCAGGCGCTCTCGTAGGCGCTGCGCAGCGCGCGTTCCAGGATCGCCGCGCCCTCCTCGGCCTCGGCGACGGTCAGCGACAGCGGCGGGGCGATCCGCAGGGCGCTGGTGTCGTGCCCGCCGCCCTTGCCGATGAGCAGCCCGCCCTGCCGGGCCGCCTCCAGCACGGCCGCGGCGGCCCCCGGGTCGGCTTCGTCCGTGCCCGGCCTGACCAGCTCGACGCCGATCATCAGGCCGCGTCCGCGCACCTCCCGGACCCCGGGCAGCTGGGCGGCGACCGCCCGCAGCCGCTCGATGAGCAGCCCGCCGACGCGCCGGGCGTTGCCCTGGAGGTCGTGTTCGAGGAGGTAGGCGAGGTTGGCCAGGCCGGCGGCCATGGTGATCTGGGTGCCGCCGAAGGTGGAGATGCTGTTGGCGTCCAGGCAGTTCATGATCTCGGCGCGGGTGATGACCCCGCCGATGGACATGCCGTTGCCGATGCCCTTGGCGAAGGTGACGATGTCCGGCGGGCCGCTCGCGGCGTGCGCCTGCCAGCCCCAGAAGTGTTCGCCGGTGCGGCCCCAGCCGGTCTGCACCTCGTCGGCGATCCACAGGGCGCCGTGCTCCTGGAGTACGTCGCGGAACGCGGCGTACAGCCCGTCGGGCGGCGAGGTGAACCCGCCGACGCCCTGGACGGGTTCGGCGATCAGCGCGGCCGGCGGCCGGGTGTGGCCCAGGAGGTCCTTCAGGTCGGCGACACAGGCGTCGATGAAGGCGCGGTCGTCGAGACCGGCGAACGGTCCCCGGGTGCGGACGCCGCCGTGGACGTACAGGGTCTGCAGCGGGGAGAGGGAGGTCGGGGACCAGCCGCGGTTGCCGGTGATGCCGACCGCGCTGAAGGACCGGCCGTGGTAGCTGTTCCGCATGGCGAGGACGGTGTTGCTGCGCCGGTGGGCGGTGGCGAGCAGCAGGGCGGTGTCGTTGGCCTCGGTGCCGGAGGTCGTGAAGAACACCCGGGCGTCCGGGACGCCGCTCAACTGGGCGATCCGTTCGGCGAGTTCGACCATGGGGCGGTTGAGGTACAGGGTCGAGGAGTGCAGGATGCGCCCGGCCTGCTCGCTCACGGCCTTGGTGACCTCGGGCAGCGCGTGGGCGGTCATGGTCGTCAGGATCCCGCCGAAGAAGTCCAGGTACCTGTTGCCGGCGGCGTCCCAGACGTGCCGGCCCTCGCCGTGGGTGATCTCGATCGGGTCGTCGTAGTAGAGGGCGAGCCAGTCGGGCATGACCCGGCGGTGGCGGGAGTGGAGGTCGCTCACGGCTGCACCAGCCCTTCGTAGGCGTCGGGACGGCGGTCGCGGTAGAAGGCCCACAGCTGCCGCACTTGCTCGATGAGGTCGAAGTCGAGGTCGCGGACGAGGAGTTCCTCGTTCTTGTCGCTCGCGGTCTCTCCCACGAACTGCCCGCGCGGATCCACGAAGTACGACGTCCCGTAGAAGTCGTTGTCGCCGTACTCCTCCTGCCCCACGCGGTTGATGGCGGCGACGAAGTACTCGTTGGCGACGGCCGCGGCGGGCTGCTCCAGCTGCCACAGGTGGGCGGACAGGCCCCGGTGGGTCGCCGACGGGTTGTACACCAACTGGGCGCCGTTCAGTCCGAGTTGCCGCCAGCCCTCGGGGAAGTGCCGGTCGTAGCAGATGTAGACGCCGACCTTGCCGACGGCGGTGTCGAAGACGGGCCAGCCCAGGTTGCCGGGCCTGAAGTAGTACTTCTCCCAGAAGCCCTTGACCTGTGGGATGTGGTGCTTGCGGTACTTGCCGAGATAGGTCCCGTCGGCGTCGATCACGGCGGCGGTGTTGTAGTAGAAGCCGGACTGCTCGACCTCGAAGACCGGTACGACGATCACCATGCCGGTCTCGCGCGCGAGGTCCCGCATCCGGCGCACGGTCGGCCCGTCGGGCACCGGCTCGGCCCAGCGGTAGTGCTCGGGATCCTGGACCTGGCAGAAGTAGGGGGCGTTGAAGACTTCCTGGAATCCGATGATCTTCGCGCCCCGGCGGGCCGCCTCACGGGCGTGCTCCTCGTGTTTCGCCACCATGGACTCGGTGTCGCCGGTCCAGGTGGCCTGGACCAGACCGGCGCGGACGACGTTGGCCATGAGCTGCTCCTTCGACACGACGTCAGAGCCTCTACGCCCGTAGAGCAGGGCGTAGAGGCACGAACGTAAGCCTCTGCGAGGCCCTTGCCAAGACCATCGTCGTCAACCCGCGGAGTCGATCATGTTTCACACTCCTGTGGGTGAGCGGACCGGGACACACCGGGACACACCCGACCGCCTCCGCTCACGGATGGTACCCAGCGACCCGCAGTGCGTGCACGAGGTCCCAGTGCCGTTCGTCGGAGACGCCGAGGGCGGCGGCGAGCACCAGCGGCACCAGCCGCCGGGGATCGGCGGTGACACACCGGGCGGCCTCCTCGGGCGTACGGACCCGCACATAGGCGTCCAGCAGGGCCCGCACCTCCCTCCCCCGGCCCTCGCCGTCCAGCCGCAGCACGGCCGCGCCGATCAGCTCCGCGGGCCGCGCCACACCCTGCCGCAGCATCTGCCGCCCGTCGCCGTCCCGCCCGGCCGCGGCGAGCGCGTCGGCGGCGGCCACGAGCCGCTCCGCGGGCAGCGCGGCGGCCTCCCACAGGAGCGTGGCCCAGTCGGCGCCGAGTCCGGCCCGCTGCAGGGCGTCCGCGAGCAGCGGCAGCCGGCCCACGGGCCACTGCGCGGCCTCGACCAGCAGCACATGAGCCTCGCCACTGCGCCCTTCGGCCCGCAGCCGCGCAAGCCGCGAGACGGCCTCGGCGACCACGGCACGGCCCTCCTCGTCCACCACCTCGACACCCGACACCACCGGGTCACGCGTCTCCTCGACCCCGGCGAACCGTGCCCCCCGGGGCGCACGACGCTCACGAGCAACGGCAGCCTCCGGCACAACGGCCGGGGCGACACCGCCCCCATCGACAACCCCGGCGAACCGGGCACTGCCACGGCGACGTTTGCGGGGTTTGGCGGGGGCGTCGGGCAGGGCATCGGCTGCGGCAGGGTCGTCCGGGACTACGCCCTGAGCGGCCGCCGCGGGAGGCATGGCGCCCTGCGGAACGCCAGCGGGAGACGGGGAGGTTCGCGAATCCTGAGCCCCGGGAGGGCCGGCGTGAAGCGCGGGGCCGGGCCGGCCGGGATCGACGGCGGGGTTGCCGGGTTGGGCGAACCAACCGGGCGGCGCCTGGGCGGGGCGGACGGGATCGGCGGTGGAGGTGCTGGGGTGGGCGAACCAATCCGGCGTCGCGGCATCGGGGGCGGGAGCCGACTGGGCAGGTCGGACGGGATCGACGGCAGGGGCGCCGGGCTGGACGGGCCGACCGGGCCGTGTGGTGTCGGCCGCGGGAGGTGCCTGGGCGGACCCGACGGGATCTACGGCAGAGGCACCGGGTGGGACGGACCAATCCGGCGGTGCGGCGTCGGCTGCGCGGGTGGACCGGCCGGCGGGGCCATCGGCAGCTTGCGCGGACCAGCCGACGGACGCGGCATCGGCCACTGCCCGAGCGGACCGACCCGACGGGCCGGACCGAACGGGCGAGCCGGCGGAGGCGCCCGATGACGCGGACCGGTCGACGGGCGCGGCACCAGGAGCGGGCTCAACTCGGCCGGGAGCTACGGCAGGGGCGCCGGCCCCCGTGGACCAATCCGGCGATGCGGCGTCAGCGGGGTGGGCGGGGCGGTCGGTGGGTGGGGGTGAGGTCGTTGTCGTGACCTTGCCGTCCCGCGCTGTGCGCGTGTCCTGGTCGGCGTGCGGAGTGCCCGTGTAAAGGCCGGAGCGGGCGGCCCGCCCGGCTCCCGCGTCCTGCTCCTCAGACCCAGGACCCATGTAGGGGCCGTAGCGGGTGGCCTGCTCGGCCCCCGCGCCCTGCTGCATAGGCGCAGTGCCCGTGTAGGGGCCGGACCGGCCGGCCCGCTCGGCTCCCGCGTCCCGCTCCACCGACCCAGGACCCACATAGGGGCCCGATCGGCCGGCCTGCCCGGCTCCCGAGCCCTGCTCCGTAGGCGCAGGGGCGGAGTGGGTGGGCTGCTCAGTCGGTCTGTTCTGCGCTGTGCTCGCGTAGGGGTCCGGGGGTGTGTCCTGTAAGGCCCGTGCGGTCCGCTCCCCGGGCGGGCCCCAGCCGCCGGTGCCGCCGTGGACGTCCTCGCCGGCGGGCAGCCGTCGTCGGTCCAAGTCCGCCAGGCGCGCCTGGAGTTCGGCGCAGCGGGCCGTCGCGCGGGCGTGGTCGTCGTCGGCCCAGGCGAGGTCGTGGCGGAGGGAGTCGGACTCCTCCGGGGACACGGGCGTGGACAGCAGGCGGATCAGTTCGGCGTGGCGTTCCGCGGCGTACCGCTGCTCGCGGAGCATGACGTCGAGCCGGTCGAGCAGGGCCTCCCGGGCGCCGGGCCGGGCGTCGTACGCGGCGAGCGCCGCCCCGTACAGCGCACGGGCGCGCTCCCGCTCGGCCACCGCCGCGGCGGAGCCGTACGCCGCGCCGAGGTCCTCCAGCAGCGCCTCCACCACGTCCCACGGCGGCACCTCGCGCCCGTCCAGGCAGGCTCGCATGCCCTCGGGGTCCCGTTGCCAGAAGACCCCGCTCCAGCCGCCGCGCGGATCGAGGCGCGCCAGCACGGCGTCCAGGTAGCTCGCGAACTCCCGTACCCGACCGGGGAGTTGATCCACAGCCATCGTCCAGCTCCCGCCCGACCGCCAGCACTCCGTTCGGTAGGCAACACCAGTCGTGTTACGGGCCTGCTACGGAGAGTTTTCCGGCAGCGCGCGGTCAGCTCATCGCGGGATCCCGGTCGCTGCGCGGCGAGCCCGGCTCCGCGCCGGCCTCAGGCGTCCACCAGGGCGCATCGCGCGACCAGTTCGTCCATGGACAGGCCCAGGACGCGCGCCAGCGCGGCCACGGTGAAGAACGCCGGTGTCGGCGCCCGCCCCGTCTCGATCTTGCGGAGCGTCTCCGCCGAGACGCCCGCCTCGGCGGCGATGTCGGCCATGCTCCGGCTGCCGCGCGCCTCGCGCAGCAGCTGCCCGAGCCGCTCGCCGCGTTCGCGCTCTTCGGGGGTGAGAGGGGTGCGCACCATGCCCCCATTCTGCCTCCCACCCGTCCCCATTCAAATACCGGTATAGTAATTGGCATGATGGAACTGAAGACGGACGCGTCGATCGACGCGATGTACGCGGCGGGCCAGGTCGTCGGCCGCGCCCTGACGGCCGTACGGAAGGCCGCGGACGTCGGCGTCTCGCTGCTGGAGCTGGACGAGGTGGCCCGGGAGGTGCTGCGCGAGGCGGGCGCGTCCTCTCCGTTCCTCGGCTACCGCCCCTCCTTCGCCCCGACCCCCTTCCCCGCGGTGATCTGCGCCTCGGTGAACGACGCGATCGTGCACGGCATCCCCACCCGGTACCGGCTCCGCGACGGTGACCTGCTCTCCGTCGACTGCGGCGCCGCCCTGGACGGCTGGGTCGGCGACTCGGCTATCAGCTTCGTGGTGGGCCGCCCGCGCCCGGCGGACCTCCGGCTGGTCGAGACCGCCGAGCGGGCCCTGGCGGCGGGCATCGAGGCGGCCGTGCCCGGCAACCGCATCGGCGACATCGCCCACGCCGTCGGCCGGGTCTGCCGTACGGCCGGTTACGGCATCCCGGGCGGATTCGGCGGCCACGGCGTGGGCCGCCGTATGCACGAGGACCCCGAGGTCCCGAACGAGGGACGTCCCGGCCGCGGCCTGCCGCTGCGCCCCGGCATGGTCCTCGCCATCGAGCCGATGCTGATCGCGAGCGGCAAGGACGCCTACTACGAGGCGGGCGACGGCTGGACCCTGCGCACGACCGACGGCTCCCGAGCGGCCCACGCGGAGCACACTGTGGCGATCACGGAGTCGGGCCCCAGGATCCTCACGGCACGAGAAGCGCCCTGAAGGGGCGCGGGGAACTGCGCGAGCGGCCACCGCGCACCCGCGGCCGCCGAAGCACAGGAACCCCCACCCCCGTAGGCGAACATGCCCACCCCAACGGTTCGTGTCATCGTGGGCATGAGCAGCTCCCGCCCGGTTACCCGGCGGAGCCAGTCGTCTGCGAAGGAACGGAACGCCATGACCAACGGCTACCCTCCTGACCCCTTCGGCGAATTCCTGGCCCGCTTCTTCGGCGGTGTCCCCGGTGGAGCCGACCGGCCGCGCCACATCG
Source organism: Streptomyces sp. NPDC046727 (assembly GCF_040645635.1). Lineage (NCBI taxonomy): Bacteria > Bacillati > Actinomycetota > Actinomycetes > Kitasatosporales > Streptomycetaceae > Streptomyces > Streptomyces sp. NPDC046727. The sequence goes on along the minus strand of NZ_JBEYYR010000002.1, from coordinate 82,634 downwards.
ACATCGGCCGCCTGCTCAGCCAGCCGGCCCGGGAGCTGGTCAGAGGGGCCGCCCAGTACGCCGCCGAGCACGGCAGCCGGGACCTGGACACCCAGCACCTGCTGCGCGCGGCCGTGTCGGCGGAGCCCACCCGCAGTCTGCTGACCCGGGCGGGCGCGGACCCGGACTCGCTCGCGACGGAGATCGACGACCGGGCGGGCCCGGTCCAGCACGCGCCGGGCGAGGCACCGCCGCCGACCTCGCTGTCGCTGACCCCGGCCGTCAAGCGGGCCCTGCTGGACGCGCACGACATGGCCCGGGCCAGCGGCGCCGGGTACATCGGCCCGGAGCACGTGCTGAGCGCTCTGGCCGCGAATCCGGACTCGGCGGCCGGGCACATCCTGAACGCGGCCCGGTTCTCGGGGGGCGCCCTGCCGCCCGAGGCCCCGGAGACCGTGCAGCCCCGCCCGGAGCGGCAGCGGCCGACCGGGACGCCCACCCTGGACAAGTACGGCCGCGATCTGACCGAGCTGGCCCGGCAGGGCCGGATCGACCCGGTGATCGGCCGGGACATGGAGATCGAGCAGACCATCGAGGTGCTGTCCCGGCGCGGCAAGAACAACCCGGTGCTGATCGGTGACGCGGGCGTCGGCAAGACGGCCGTCGTGGAGGGGCTCGCCCAGCGGATCGCCGACGGCGACGTACCGGACGTCCTGGCCGGGCGCCGGGTGGTCGCCCTGGACCTCACCGGGGTCGTGGCCGGCACCCGCTACCGGGGCGACTTCGAGGAGCGGCTGAACAACATCGTGGAGGAGATCCGCGCCCACTCCGACCGGCTGGTCGTCTTCATCGACGAGCTGCACACCGTCGTCGGCGCCGGTTCCGGCGGCGAGGGCGGCGCGATGGACGCCGGGAACATCCTCAAGCCCGCCCTCGCCCGGGGCGAGCTGCACGTCGTGGGCGCGACCACGCTGGAGGAGTTCCGCCGGATCGAGAAGGACGCGGCCCTGGCCCGCCGCTTCCAGCCGATCATGGTCCCCGAGCCGACGACCGAGGACGCGATCGAGATCCTGCGCGGGCTGCGCGACCGGTACGAGGCCCACCACCAGGTCCGCTACACCGACGAGGCGCTGGTCGCCGCCGTCGACCTGTCGGACCGGTATCTCACCGACCGGCGGCTGCCGGACAAGGCCATCGACCTGATCGACCAGGCGGGCGCCCGGGTCCGGCTCGGCGCCCGGACCAAGGGCACGGACGTACGCGCGATGGAGCGCGAGGTCGAGCAGCTGGTCCGGGACAAGGACCAGGCGGTCGCCGACGAGGACTACGACAAGGCCAAGGAGCTGCGTGACCGGATCGGCGCGGTGAAGGAGCGGATCGCGCGGGCCAGCGGCGACGAGCAGGCCGACGAGGGGCAGCTGGAGGTGACGGCGGAGGCCATCGCCGAGGTGGTGTCCCGGCAGACCGGCATCCCCGTCAGCCGGCTGACCCAGGAGGAGAAGGAGCGGCTGCTCGGCCTGGAGGAGCACCTGCACGAGCGGGTGGTCGGCCAGGAGGAGGCCGTCGCCGTGGTGTCCGAGGCGGTGCTGCGGTCCCGCGCGGGGCTGGCGAACCCCCACCGGCCGATCGGCAGCTTCCTCTTCCTCGGCCCGACCGGCGTCGGCAAGACCGAGCTGGCCCGCGCGCTCGCCGAGGCCCTGTTCGGCAGCGAGGACCGCATGGTCCGTCTCGACATGAGCGAGTACCAGGAGCGGCACACCGTCTCCCGGCTGGTGGGCGCCCCGCCCGGGTACGTCGGCCACGAGGAGGCCGGGCAGCTCACCGAGGTGGTGCGCCGGCACCCGTACTCGCTGCTGCTGCTCGACGAGGTGGAGAAGGCGCACCCGGACGTCTTCAACATCCTGCTGCAGGTCCTGGACGACGGCCGGCTCACCGACTCGCAGGGCCGCACCGTGGACTTCACCAACACGGTGATCGTGATGACCAGCAACCTGGGCTCCGAGGTGATCACCCGGCGCGGTGCCGGGATCGGGTTCGGGCCGGGCGGCACGGAGGCCGACGAGGAGGCGCGGCGCGAGCGGATCCTGCGGCCGCTGCGGGAGCACTTCCGGCCGGAGTTCCTCAACCGGATCGACGAGATCGTGGTCTTCCGGCAGCTGACGGGCGACCAGCTGCGGCGGATCACCGACCTGTTGCTGGAGAGCACCCGGCGGCTGATGGACGGGCAGGGCGTCACGGTCGAGTTCACACCCGCGGCCGTGGACTGGCTCGCCGAGCGCGGCTACCAGCCGGAGTACGGCGCCCGACCGCTGCGCCGCACCATCCAGCGCGAAGTGGACAACCAGCTGTCCCGGATGCTGCTGAACGGCACCCTCTCCGAGGGCGGCCGGGCGACGGTGGACGTGAAGGACGGGCGGCTGGACTTCCGCGCCGGGGAGACCCAGCCGCCCGCAGCGGAGACCCCGCCGCCCGCACCGGAGTTGTGAGGCCTACGGCGCCGGGTCCACCACCATCGCCGAGCCGCCGCCGCGCCGTACCTTCTCGGCGGCGGCCAGCCACTTCCCGCCGGGCAGCCGCTGCACGCCGGTGGCCGCGCCGATCTCGGGGTTGAGTTTGAAGCTGTGCCCGATGGCTTCCAGCTGTTTCCTCAGGTCGCTGTCGTACAGGCCGGGTTCGAGTTCGGTCTGGGCCGCGTTGCGCTGGCTGGCGCGCGGTGCGGCGATCGCGTCGACCAGCGGCAGCCGCCGGTCCAGGAAGCCGGTGAGCGTCTGCAGCACGGTGGTGATGATGGTCGCGCCGCCGGGCGAACCGAGCGCCACCACGGGCCTGCCCTGCCGGTCCAGGACGATCGTCGGGGAGATCGAGGAGCGCGGGCGCTTGCCCGGGCCCGGCAGGTTCGGGTCGTGCACCGCCGGGTTGGCCGGGGCGAAGGAGAAGTCGGTCAGCTCGTTGTTGAGCAGGAAGCCGCGGCCCGGGACGGTGATGCCGCTGCCGCCGGTCTGCTCGATGGTGAGCGTGTAGGCGACGACGTTGCCCCACTTGTCGGCCACGGTGAGGTGGGTGGTGTTCTCGCCCTCGTAGGTCGTCGGGGCCGCCGTACCGCCCTTGCCGCAGGCGGCGGGGTGGCGCGGGTCGCCGGGCGCGAGCGGGCTGCTGAGCACCGCGTCGTCCTTGATCAGGCAGGCGCGCGAGTCCGCGAACCGCTGGGACAGCAGCTGTTTGGCCGGTACGTCCTCGAAGGCGGGGTCGCCGACCCAGCGCCCGCGGTCGGCGAAGGCGATCCGGCTGGCCTCGATGTAGTGGTGCAGGTACTGCACCTGGCTCGCCTTCGAGAGGTTCGTCCGCTCCAGGATGTTGAGCGCCTCACCGACGGTGGTGCCGCCGGAGGAGGAGGGCGCGATGGAGTAGACGTCCAGGCCGCGGTACGACGTCCTGGTGGGCGCCTGGAGCTTGGCGCGGTAGACGGCCAGGTCCTTCTCGGCCAGCTTGCCGGGGCGGGCGTTCCAGCCCGACCCGGGGTCCACGGGCGGCTGCTCGACGGTCTTGACGATGTCGTCGCCGATGTCCCCGCGGTAGATCGCGTCGACGCCCTTGCGGCCCAGCTCCTCGTAGGTGCGGGCGAGTTCGGGGTTCTTCAGGGTGGAGCCGACGACGGGCAGCTGTCCGTTCGGCAGGAACAGCTTCACGGTGGCGGGGAAGTAGCGGAACCGGGTCTCGTTGGACGCGGTCTGCGCGCGGAAGGTGTCGTCCACCGTGAAGCCGTCGCGGGCCAGCCGCTCGGCCGGCTTCAACAGCGCACCGAGCCTCCTGCTGCCCCACTCGTCCAGCGCCTTCTGCCAGGTGGCGGGCGTGCCGGGGGTGCCGACGCTCAGCCCGCTGCTGACGGCGTCGGCGAAGGCGAGCGGCTTGCCGTTCTCCGTGAACAGGTCGGAGCCGGCGGACTGCGGCGCGGTCTCGCGGCCGTCGATGGTGTGGACGGTCCGGGACCGGGCGTCGTAGTAGACGAAGTAGCCGCCTCCGCCGATGCCGGCGGAGTAGGGCTCGGTGACACCGAGCGCGGCGGCGGTGGCGACGGCCGCGTCGACCGCGTTGCCGCCGTGCTTGAGCACCTCGATGCCGGCGGCCGAGGCGTCCGCGTCGACGCTGGCGACGGCGCCGCCGTAGCCGACGGCCACGGGGGCCTTGGCGGCCGGTGTGCTCGTCTTCGCGGTGGGCGGCGCCGCCGCTCCCACCGACACCACGGCGGCCGAGACCGCCAGAACCGCCAGTTTCCGCGTACCAGGACGACCCATCCGAACCTCCCGTCGGGGCAGTCCGCGCAGCGTAACCGGATTGCCGGTACTACCGACAGTACGCCTGAGGCCCGTGGTCGTCCCCCGGGCCCGCTACCATGCGCGGCCATGAACGACGACGTGCGCAACATCGTCCTGGGAGTCATAGCAGCGGGCATCTCCGCCTCGCTGGGCTGGCTCGCCCGTACGTATCTCTGGCGGCGCCGACTCCGCCGCAAGCAGGCCTTCTTCGGGCTTCCGGACCACGCCGAGTCGCTGCTGGTGGTCAACCGGAACGCGGGCGGGCCGGAGCTGTCGGTGATGCGGCACGACGTGTTCGCCCTGCTGGAGCTGTCCGCCCTCATCAAGGACTGCAACGCGCACGCGCGGGTGGTGGCGCACGACGCCGCGCAGCAGGGGTTCGGCGAGCGCACGGAGTTCTGCCTCGGCGGTCCCGCCTCGAACCGCCGCATGGCCGCGCACCTCTCCTCCCTGCTGCCGGGCGTGCGGATGAACGCGGAGGCCGCGGCAGGTCCGGACGTCGGGGCCTTCCGGATCGGCGGGGAGGAGTACCGCATGGACGGCGGCCGGAGCGAGTACGTGCTGCTCGCCCGGCTCACCGCGGGCGGCAGGCACGACACCCGCCCGGTGTTCCTCTTCTGCGGCCAGCGCGCGATCACCAACCAGGCCGCGACCCGCTATCTCGCCCGTGAGCACGAGCGGTTGGCCCGCAAGTACGGCGGCGGACCCTTCGTGCTGCTGCTGAAGGTGGTCAACTCCGAGGCGTACGGCCCCGATGTGGTGGAGCTGGTCGCGGACGTGACGCGCGCGGCGCGGACGCCCCTGCCGGAGCCGGCCGCCGCCACCGCCGAGTGACGCTTCAACAATCTTTACCCGTACGTAACTTACCGACGGGTTACTTACGGTAAGAGCGCGCGGTTACCGTCGGGTCACTTTGCACTGACACGAGTGAAGGAGTGACCCATGGGAGAAGGCCGCGCTCTGCGCGCCTCCGCCGGCGTCGTGGCGGCGACGCTGGTCGCCGGTGCCGTCGTCGGTCTCGCGCCGGCCGCCGAGGCCGCCCCGTCCGTCCAGTTCGTGGACATCACCGGCGACGGCGGCACCGTACTGAAGGCCAACGTCCTCACCCCCGAGGGCGCCGACGGCTCACGCGACTACCCGCTCATCGTGCTGCCCACGAGCTGGGGCCTGCCGCAGGCCGAGTACCTGGCGCAGGCGCAGCGGCTCGCCGACTCCGGCTATGTGGTGGTCAGCTACAACGTGCGCGGCTTCTGGCAGTCCGGCGGCCGGATAGAAGTGGCCGGTCCGCCCGACACAGCGGACGCCTCCAAGGTCATCGACTGGGCCCTCGCCCACACCCCCGCCGACCCGGAGCACATCGGCATGGCGGGGGTCTCGTACGGCGCCGGGATCAGCCTGCTCACCGCGGCCCACGACAAGCGCGTCAAGGCCGTGGCCGCGCTGAGCGGCTGGGCCGACCTGATCGACTCGATCTACTCGGGCCGCACCCAGCACCTCCAGGCGGCGGCCGTGCTGGACGGCGCGGCCACCCTCACCGGCCGCGAGAGCCCCGAGCTGCGGGAGATCTTCGACAACCTGTACTCCTCGAACCTGTCGAAGGAGCAGGAGATGATCGACTGGGGGCAGAAACGTTCCGCCGCAACCTATGTCGACCAGCTCAACAAGAACGGCGCCGCCGTCATGCTCGCCAACGCCTGGGGCGACACGGTCTTCCCGGTGAACCAGTACGCCTCCTTCTACGAGAAGCTGACGGTCCCCAAGCGGCTGGAGCTGCGCCCCGGCGACCACGCGACCCCGGAACTGACCGGCCTGTTCGGGCTGCCCAACGACGTGTGGACGGACACCGAGCGCTGGTTCGACCACTACCTGAGGGGCGCCGACAACGGCGTCGACCGCGAGCAGCCGGTCCGGCTGAAGTCCCGTAGCGCGGGGGGATACGAGGGCTACCCGGACTGGAAGTCGGTCACCGCGACCCGGAAGAAGCTCGCGCTCGCCGGCTCGACCACCATCCACGCGAACGTCGACTCCGGCGCGGACGGCGGGATCGTCTTCCTCTCCAGCATCCTGGACCAGGTCGCCCAGCTGCCGCCCATCGCCTCGATGCCGCTGCTGCCGCGCCGCTGGGCGGCCGTATGGCAGTCGGAGCGGTACGGCGGCGCCCAGCGGGTGCGCGGCACGGCGAGCCTGCACACCACGCTCACGCCCACGAAGGAGAGCGGCACGCTCGTCGCCTACCTGTACGACGTGGGCCCCCTCGGCCTCGGCAAGCTGGTCACGCACGCGCCCTACACCTGGCACGGGCGGACGCCCGGCGAACCGTTCGCCGTCGACCTGGACCTGTTCTCCACGGCCTACGACGTGCCCGCCGGGCACCGCCTCGCGCTGGTGGTCGACACGGTCGACCCGCTCTACGCCGAGCACAACCCGTCCGGCGCGCAGCTGACCTTCTCCTCGCCCGTGGACGACCCGTCGTACGTGTCCGTCCCGCTCGGCGAGCAGTGATCTCCGGCTGCCGCCGGACGAGCCTGGCCCGTGTGAACTGCCGCCCCCCTTACGGTCTCGGGGCCGTGGGGGGCACCCCACCCGGCAGCAGCGCCCCCGGCCCGGGTGTGGCGACCGCCACCCCCTTGGTCTTGGGGCTGCGCCGCTCACGCCGGGACACCCAGTCGGCGAACCACGAGAGCAGCATGCACATCCCGATGTAGATCGGCGAGATCACCATCACCACAGGGATGAAGGGCAAATCGTAGTCGAGGTTGGAGGCGATGAGTTTCCCGGCATGGAGGAACTCCTCATACGTGATGAGAAACCCGAGAGAGGTGTCCTTCAGCGCGACCACCAGCTGGCTGATGATGGCCGGCAGCATGGCGCGCACCGCCTGCGGGACGAGGACGTGCGTCATGACCTGGGTCTTGCGCATGCCGAGCGCGAACGCGGCCTCGTGCTGGCCGCGTTCGACGGCCTTCACGCCCGACCGGAAGACCTCGGCGAGCACCGAGCCGTTGTACAGCGTGAGTCCGGCGACCAGGGCGGGCAGCGGCTGCACCTTCAGCGCCACGAAGATGAAGAAGATCATCACGAGGACGGGCATGGCGCGGAAGAACTCCACGACGAGCGTGGCGAGCCAGCGCACCGGCCGGTGGTCCGACAGCCGGCCGGTGGCCAGCGCCCCGCCGAGGGCGAGGGAGAGCACGGCCGCGATCCCGAACGCCTTGAGGGTGTTGCCGAGGCCCCGCAGCAGCAGTTCCTGGATGCCCTTGTACGCGAAGGGCATCCACTTGGTGTACGTGAACTGGCCGGTGTCGAAGAGGAGGTAGAGGATCCAGGCGACGAGCGCCAGGAGCACGACCGTGGCCAGGCCGCCGTAGACGGCGTGCCGCCGGCGGGTGTGCGGGCCCGGGACGTCGTAGAGCGCGGTGGCCTCGGTCATCGGGGCACTCCCCACTTCCGTTCCAGCGCGTGGAACAGGGCGCTGATGGCGAGCGTGATGATCAGATAGCCGAGGGCGATCCAGACGAACGTCCAGATGATGTTGTAGCCGAGTTCGTTGATCGTCTTGTACGTGCCGAGCAGTTCGGTCACGCTGAACGCGCCCGCGATCGCCGAGTTCTTGGCGAGGGCGATCAGGGTGGAGCCGACCGGCGGGATCACGGACCGGAACGCCTGCGGCAGCACCACCAGCGACAGGGTCTGCCCGAAGGTCATCCCGAGGCTGCGGGCCGCCTCGCCCTGTCCCTTGGGCACGGTGTTGATGCCGGAGCGCAGCGCCTCGCAGATGAAGGCCGAGGTGTAACAGCCGAGGGCGAGGACCGCGAACACCTGGAAGGGCAGCACGAGCCCGAACCGGGGCAGGCCGAGCAGCACCGCGAAGAACAGCAGGGTGAGCGGGGTGTTGCGCAGCACGGTGACCCAGGCGGTGCCGAAGGCCCTGAGGGACGCGACGGGCGCGACCCGGAAGGACGCCATCACGAAGCCCAGGGCGAGAGCCAGCAGGGAGGCGTAGACGGTCAGTTGGAGGGTGCCGAGGAATCCGTCGACGTAGGTCGGGAAGTTGTCTGTCAGTACGTTCATGCCGTCCTCGCTCAGCTCGCCGGGTAGCGGTCGATCGCGGGCGGGTCGGGGGCGGGCACGCCGGACAGGCCGAGCGTGGCCTCGTACGCCTTCTTCCAGTCGCCGTTCTTCTCGCGTGCCTCCAGTGCGTCGTCGAGGGCGAGGCGCAGGGCGTTGTCGCTGCGCGGGACGCCGATGCCGTACGGCTCCTCGGAGAACGGCTTGCCGACGACCTTGAGTTCGCCGGGGGCCTTGGCCGCGTAGCCGATCAGGATGGCGTCGTCGGTGGTGACCGCGTCGACCTGGTAGGTGAGGAGGTTGTCGACGCAGATCGAGTAGGTGTCGTAGGCGACCAGGACCGCCTGCGGGTAGTCGGCCTTGATGCGCTGGTACGGCGTCGAACCGGCCGCCGAGCAGACGCGTTTGCCGGCGAGGTCCCGCGGGCCGTGGATGCCGTTCTCGTCCTTGCGTACGAGGAGCGACTGGCCGGCCCTGTAGTAGGGGCCGGCGAAGCCGACGAGCTTCTTGCGGCCCGCGTTGATGGTGTAGGTGCCGACGTAGTAGTCGATCTGGCCGTTCTGCAGGGCGGTTTCGCGGTTGGCGGAGGCGATCGTGCGGAAGCGGATCGTCTTCGGCGGGAAGCCGAGGGAGGCGGACATCATCTTGGCGATCTCGATGTCGAAGCCGGAGTAGGTGCCGGTGGCCGGGTCCTTCTCGCCGAGGTAGGGCTGGTCCTCCTTGGCGCCGACGACGAAGTAGCCGCGCTTCCTCGCCCGGGTCCAGGTCCGGGAACCGGGGAGGCGGAAGTCCCGGTCCACCTGGTAGTGCGGGAGTCTCTCGGGCGCCGGGCCCTTGCCCGGCGGGCTGCCCTCCTTGCCGCAGGCGGCGGCCGGCAGGACGAGCAGGCCGGTGAGGACGGCGCCCAGGGCGCGGGGCACACGGGTGGTACGGCACATGGGTCGCGGTCCCCCGGTCAGTGCTTGAGGATCTTGGAGAGGAAGTCCTTGGCGCGGTCGCTGCGCGGGTTCGTGAAGAACTCGTCCGGGCTGCGGTCCTCGACGATGCGGCCGTCGGCCATGAAGACGACGCGGTTGGCGGAGGCGCGGGCGAAGCCCATCTCATGGGTGACCACGACCATGGTCATGCCGTCCCGGGCGAGCTGCCGCATGACCTCCAGCACCTCGTTGATCATCTCGGGGTCGAGGGCGGAGGTGGGCTCGTCGAAGAGCATCGCCTTGGGTTCCATGGCGAGCGCGCGGGCGATGGCGACGCGCTGCTGCTGGCCGCCGGAGAGCTGGGCCGGGTACTTGTCGGCCTGGTTCAGCAGGCCGACGCGGTCGAGGAGTTCACGGGAGCGGCGGTCGGCGTCGTCCCTCCTGCGTCTTCGGACCTTGACCTGGGCGAGGGAGACGTTCTGCAGGACCGTCCGGTGGGCGAAGAGGTTGAAGGACTGGAAGACCATGCCGACCTCGGCGCGGAGCCGGGCGAGGGCCTTGCCCTCCGCGGGCAGCGGCTGCCCGTCGAGCGTGATGGTGCCGGACTCGATGGTCTCCAGCCGGTTGATGGTCCGGCAGAGCGTCGACTTGCCCGAGCCCGACGGGCCGATGACCACGACCACCTCCCCCTTGCCGACGGTGAGGTCGATGTCCCTCAGGACATGCAGCGCCCCGTAGTACTTGTTGACGTTCCGGAGTTCGATCAGGGGATCGACGGCCATCCGCAGCCCTACTCACTCTCAGCTGTGTCGTGGTTGCCGCAAACTATCCAGACGCCGACGGAGCCGACGGACGACACGCACTTTTCGGGCATTAGCCGTATTTACGCCGGGTGGGGTGAGGCACAGGGCGCGACGGGTCAGGTCTCGGCGATCTCGGCGTACCGCTGGGACAGCTCGGGGACCCCGTTCGCGGCCCACTCCTGCCCGGCCGGCACCACTTCGACCGCACGGCCGGAGGCGAGCCGTACGACCGGTTCGCCGTCGGGCCGGATCTGCCAGGCGGCGCCGGGGACCGTGCGCACCACGACCGTGCCCAGGTACAGCCCGGCGTCATGGCCCAGCCAGGGCAGGATCTCGGGGTCGTCCCGCCAGCGCGGGACCATCTGGTCCAGGGCCTCCAGGGAGGCCGGGGTGTCGTCGAGGCGGACGCCCGCCCGGTCCGCCTGCGAGCGGAGCAGCTCGCACTCGGACAGCAGCTCGGCGACCGCCTCGGGGTCGGCGCTGAGCGCCGCTTCAGCCTTCTTCGCGTGCCGGGGGCCCAGGAACGGAAGGTGCATGGACCCAGCGTGGCATCACACGTCCAGGTCGACCACCACCGGAGCGTGGTCGGAGGCACCCTTGCCCTTGCGCTCCTCGCGGTCGACGTAGGCGTCCTTGACGGCCCCCGTGAAGGGCTCGTTGCCGTACACCAGATCGATGCGCATGCCGCGGTTCTTCGGGAAGCACAGCTGGCGGTAGTCCCAGTACGTGTACGGGTGGTCGTACTTCAGCGGGCGGGGCACGACGTCGGCGAGGCCCGCCTCGCGCAGGGAGGTGAGGGCGGAGCGCTCGGCGGGGGTGACGTGGGTGGAGCCCTCGAAGGCGGCCGGGTCGAAGACGTCGTCGTCCGTCGGCGCCACGTTGTAGTCGCCCAGGACGGCGAACGGGCGGCTGCCCTGCGCGTCGCCGTACACGGCGGCCTTCAGGGCCTCGAACCACTGGAGCTTGTACGCGAAGTGCGGGTGGTCGACCTCGCGGCCGTTCGGCACGTACACCGACCAGACGCGGACCGGGCCGCAGGTCGCCGAGATGGCGCGCGGCTCGGTCACGCCGTCGTAGCCCGGGTCGCCGGGCAGGCCCTTGACCACGTCCTCGATGCCGACCCGGGAGAGCACCGCCACGCCGTTCCACCGGCCGGTCGCGTGGACCGCGGCCTCGTACCCCAGCTCGCGGAGCTGGTCGAACGGGAACTGGTCCTCGGCGATCTTGGCCTCCTGGAGGCAGAGCACGTCGGTCTTGCTGCTCTCCAGCCAGGCCAGCAGCCGCGGAAGGCGGGCGGTGATCGAGTTCACGTTCCAGGTAGCGATGCGCATGCCTCACAACCTACCCGGAGCCACTGACAACGGGCTCAGACCTCGGTCCACGCCCCCGGCGTGAGCCGCTGGTGCTCCGTGCCGCCCAGGCGGCCGAGGTGGCCCTCGTAGATCGGCAGGGCGAGGTCGGTGAGCAGGGCGTCATGGACGTCGTACGCACGCTGCGGGCCCACCTCGCGGACGTAGTCGATCACCTCGGAGATCTTGTTCCAGGGGGCCATCACCGGCACCAGCAGCGTCTCCACCGCCTGGTCGGGCACGGTGAGGGCGTCGCCGGGGTGGAAGACCCTCCCGCCGTCGATCAGGTAGCCGACGTTGGTGATGCGCGGGAGGTCCGGGTGGATCACCGCGTGCAGCTCGCCGTGGACCTGCACCTCGAAACCGGCGGCGGTGAAGGTGTCGCCGTGGCCGACGGTGTGCACGCGGCCCGGGAAGGCCGCCGTGATCCGTTCGGCCACGGACTTCAGCGTCCAGATCTCGGCGGCCGGGTTGTTCTCCATGGCGGCGCGCAGCCGGAACTCGTCGAAGTGGTCCGGGTGCTCGTGCGTGACCAGGATCGCGTCGGCCCCGAGCGCGGCGTCCTCCTCGGAGAAGGCACCCGGATCGATGACGAGCGTCCGCCCCTCCTTGTCGAGCCGGACACAGGCATGGGACTTCTTGGTGAGCTTCATGTCTCACCATCCTGCCGCGTCCGGCCGCCCGTCGTGGCGCTACTCCGCGGGCGTGGTCTCCTCCCGGATGACCTGCTTGGCCACCCGGAACGCGCTGTTCGCGGCCGGCACCCCGCAGTAGACGGCGGCCTGGAGCAGCACCTCCTTGATCTCGTCCGGGGTCAGTCCGTTGCGCAGGGCCGCCCGGACGTGGAAGGCCAGCTCGTCCAGGTGTCCGCCCGCGACCAGCGCGGTGAGCGTGATGCAGCTGCGGGTACGGCGGTCCAGGCCCGGCCGGTCCCAGATCTCGCCCCAGGCGTAGCGGGTGATGAACTCCTGGAAGTCCCCGGAGAACTCGTCGGCCTGCGCCAGCGCCCGGTCCACGTGCGCGTCGCCGAGCACCTCGCGGCGGACCTTCAGCCCGGTCTCGTACCGGTCGGTCGGCCCGGCGGGCCGCTCCGGTACGGCCGCCGGGGCGATCTCGGCGACCGGCACGGCCTGCGGCGGCGCGGCCGGGGCCGGCATCGGCGGAGCGGCCGGCAGGGCGGTCTGGCCGGTGTCGTAGGGCTGCTGCCAGGCGGTGGCGAAGTGGTGGACGAGCAGGTCGGTGACGGCGGCGGGCTGCTCGACCGGCACCAGGTGGGAGGCGCCGGGGACGACCGCGAGCCGCGCGTCCCGGATGCCGGCGACCAGGGTGCGGGCCTCGGCGGGGCCGGTGACCTGGTCGTCGGAGCCGACCAGCACCATGGTCGGCACGCCGACCCGGCCCAGCTCGGGCCGTACGTCGAAGGAGGCGAGCGCCTCGCAGGCGGCGATGTAGCAGCCCGGGTCGGTGGTGCGGACCATCTGTACGGCCCACTCGGTGATCGCGGGCTGCGCGGCGGCGAACCCACCGGTGAACCAGCGGTCGGGCGCCGTCCGGGCGATCGGGTCGAGCCCGTTCGTGCGGACCACCACGCCGCGCTGCCGGAACTCGTCGGCGGTGCCGAACCGGGGCGAGGCCGCGACCAGCGCCAGCGAGGCGAGCCGCTCGGGGTGGCGCAGGGCCAGCTCGATGCCGATCGCGCCGCCCAGCGCGCAGCCCGCGTAGCCGAACCGCTGCACGCCGAGCGCGTCCAGCGTGGCCAGCAGCCGGCCGGTCAGCTCGGCGACAGAACCGGCCGGGTGCGCGGGGGCGCCGCCGTGGCCGGGCAGATCGAACCGGAAGACCCGCCACTGCTTGGCCAGCTCCGGCACCTGCCGGTCCCACATGTGCCATGTGGTACCCAGTGAGGGACCCAGGATCAGGACCGGAGCGTCTTCTGGCCCGTCAAAGCGGTATTGCAGGGTGTTCGGGGGTGTCTCACTCACGCCCCAGACCCTCTCATGTCTCACGAAATCTCACACGGCCGGGGGAACCCGGCGGCTCTTGACCCTCGCGGCGCGACACCGCCGGCACTGCCGGAACCCTCGGGATCCCGGTACGAGTGCTCCGGCGTATACGCGTGGCCGTTGGGACAGTGCGTCCTCCTGGCTCGCGCGCCCTCCCAGTCCCTGCGCCGCAGAGCTTCCCACTTCGGCACGGCTTCCAGGTGGTCCGGTTTGCAGCAAAGCGTGTAGTGCCGTCCCCAAGGATCGGCATGACGCACCTGAAAGCCTTCCGGGATCTCCCCGACCGGCGACCTGAACACCACACGGTGGACGAGCTGTGTCTTTCCCTCGTAGGAGACTTGGCCGTAGCCTGACCGCCCCTCCCCGTTGCAGCTGCCGGTCCACAGCCAGTAGCCGGTCTCGGTGTCCACCTCGATCTTGGCTGCCATACGGCTGGGCAGGTCGCTCAGTCAGTAGGCCGCCTGATTCACGCTTGCCCCTCCGTCGCAGCACCGTGCAGGCCGTCCCACGTTGTGGCGGCTCCGCGGAGGTCCTCCACGTCCGGCTTCACGTACCACTTCTTGGTGGTCTTGCACGTTCGTGTGTCCGGCCCACGTTGACATAGCGCCAGGCGAGAATTCCAGCCTTCCGAGGGTTCTTCTCGTCTGCCGTGGGCGAATGCCGAGTCACCGTGCAAGAGCCGGGAGAAGACGACGCCTACCCGGCCAGGACGCGACGCTGTCCGGTCTCGACCGGAGCCGCACCGTTGGCAAGCACCGACGTACAGAATGGAGCGGCGCGGACAGCGGACCCCTTGCCACGGAGCAGTAACCGGGCTCGCCGTCCTAAAGCGACAGCTACTGAGCCTTTTCCAACCTCATCCCTGTACTGCTCATCGGCCTGCTGACGACTGAACCGATCTGTAGCGGGGTCGTGCCCAGCAGAGCCGCAGTCTGTCCCGGCGGCCCAGACGCTTCGCCGAGCATGGTCAGCGGCGCTGACAGCTGGGTTAGCAGGGGCTTAGCCCTCCGGCAGCTCCCATGAGGCGAACCAGTGGGGGAACGGTCCGGCGGAGGGCGGGAAGGCGAACGGCGGGGTGCGGTCGGTGAGCAGGCGCAGCACGAACTCGCCGGTGCCGCAGTCGAAGCGCTGCCACTCACCGTCCGGGTACTGCACCAGAACTGGCCAGTCGTCGGGATCGGCCGGTCCGGTCAGCCAGTGGAAGGTCAGCTCCTGCTCGGAGGTCCCCCATATGAGCACGCCGCCGGGCGCGGGGTGGACCGGGTATGGCCGGTACAGGTCGGCGTACCGCGCCATGTCCTGGCCCCAGGAGACCAGATCCGTGCCCAGCGCACCCGGCACCAGCAGGTCCAGGTACTCGTCGAAGCTGCCCGCGCCGAAGGCGTCGACGATGTCCTTGTAGTCACCGGGCAGCGCGGTGCCCAGCGCTGCCTCCGTCGCGGCCCAGTCGACGCCGCACCGATCGGGCTCCGTCCGCCCGGTGGCCTCCCGCAGCAACGCCACCCACCCGACCCCGGGCGGGCGGGTGAACGCGCGCCGGGCGAGGATCACGACGCGGCGCGGGCCATCGGCGGTGGCCGTCACGCCGTATGCGAACCAGTGCTCGGCCAGCACCCACCCGCGCAGCTCCAGCAGCCCGCCCTCCCCGCCGACGGGGAGCCCACCCTCCCCGCCCACCGGCGGACCGTCGGGCACCCCTGCCGCCCTACCCCCGACGACCCAGGCACGTACCGGCAGACCCGCCCCGTCAACCACGTCCGCAGCGACGCGCTCCAGCTCGGCCAGATCCTCCGCGTCACTGGGCACACAGACATGCCCTGCCCCATGAACGGGCAGCGGGCAGTGCAATTCGGGCGCGCGCCAGGCGTCGTTCAGACGGGCGCGCAGAGCTGAGGCGTCCACGCGGCCAAGTGAACAGCACGGCACTGACATTGAGCCTTTTCAACCTGCATAAGCAGTACGCCGTTGGCTGACAACAGGATGAAGCCCCTGGTAGGTGGGTCTTCAGCCAAGATCACTAGTCTGTCAGGAACTGCCACCGTCGACGGATCGGCTCCCGAGGAATCCGCCGCTCCCCCTGACAGCGCCCGCCCGCGATCCATCCGGCCCTCCCGTGAGACAGTCGCTCCGTGGTGAGCGACGTAGATACGCGGTGGCTGCTGGTGTCCGTGACGACGGCCGGGGCGGCACCGTCGTTGCGGATGCAGGTGTGGCGGAAGCTCAAGGGGCTGGGGGCGCTGTACCTGCAGCAGTCCGTGTGTCTGTTGCCCGACCGGCCTGCCGTGGCCGCTGCTGTGAACGGACTGCGCGAGCGTGTGCACACGGATGGGGGGGCGGATGCGCATCGTGCACGTCGAGATCGCCGACGAGGGCGAGCGCAGGGAACTCGCCGAGGAGATGACTGCCGCCATCGACGAGGAGTATGCGGAGGTGCTTGAGCGCCTTCCGTCCTTCTTCGCCGAACTGGAGATGGAGTCCGGTCGCGGCCGAGCCGTCTTCGCCGAGGTCGAGGAGTCCGAGGCCGACCTGGAGTGGTTCCGTTCCTGGGCGGCGAGAATCGAGGCCCGCGATTACTTCGGCGCGCCGCTGGGCGAGCGGGTCCGTGCCGAACTGGACAGAGCGGCCACGGCATTGGCTGCGTTCGAGGCCGCCGCTCTTGCCGGAGAGGATGTGGGCGGCTCGGCCTGAGTGCGCATCCGCGGCTCTACTCTTGCGGCTCCGCCGCTGGCAGGCCCGCAAGTCGGCGTACGACGCCAAGTCCGTCGGGAGTGCCGGACCAGTGTCGGTCCACGGCCTGTGTCCCGGCCTGCCGGACGACGATCCGCAGTACGAGCGCGACGGCGATGGCGTCGTCCGCATAGCCGAGGACCGGAATGAAGTCAGGGACCAGGTCGATGGGCAGCGCCAGATAGCCGGCCAGGATCCAGAGCAGCCAGCGGGTGCGGCGCGGAAGGGCGCGGTCGCGGGCGAGGCGGGAAACGAGGCGCAGCAGGTCGGGGAGGAGGCGGACCGCCTCTGTCAGCAGGTTGCCCTTGGGCCGGGCGATCGCGAGGGCGCCGAGCAGCACCAGCGAGCACAGCAGCAGGCTCGCGACGATCCCGATCAGGACCTGCCATACCTCGCTCATCGGCCCCACTCCCGTGTGGCGGACCCGACCGTGGAAGCATCGCCTCCCTCAACCGCAATGTTACGGGTGCGACATCCGCCTTGCTGCGGGACCGCCCCCCGTCGGTCCCGCAGCTCTTTGCTCCTGCCTGGGAGCAGACAAGGTTCTGTGGGATGGCCCGAAAAGCTGCGTCCGCATGTCCCGCGTCAGGCCGCCGGTCGGCGTGCCACGGGCTGAGGTGTGCGTTCGGGGTGGAACGGGCTGTCGATGCCTATGGGCGGCGGTGACGCAACCGCGGTGAGCGGAGTGCTTTCTTGGCTGGTGCGGGAGCGCCCGGTGATCATGGCTGACAGGGCGATGGCGGCCACGGCGGAGATCGCTCCGCCGAGGATGAGGCTGAAGCGCGCGCCGAGGGTGTCGGAGACCAGGCCGACCAGAGGTGCGCCGACCGGGGTGCCGCCGAGCAGCACGAGAAGGTAGACGGAGACGATGCGTCCGCGCATGCCCGGATCCGCGTTCAGCTGCGTCATGGCATTGGCGGTGGTCATCACCGTCACCGAGGCGAGCCCGGTGGGCAGGAGTAGGAGCAGGAAGGTGGCGTAGCCGGGCATGAGTCCCGCCAGGGCCTCCAGGACTCCGAAGACGACGGTGGCGGTGACCAGGCGTCGGGCGGTGGGGGGCTTTCGCTTGCCGGCTCCTCTGAGCGCGCCGATGAGGCTGCCGATGGCGTAGGCGGCGGACAGGTAACCGTAGGCGGCGGAGCCGGAGTGGAAGACGGTTATGGCGATCAGGGAGATGGTGACCTGGAAGTTGAAGCCGAAGGTGCCGGCGAAAGCGATGACGGTGATGGGCAGGAGCAGTTCGGGGGTGGCGCGGATGACGCGGAAGGCGTCTGACAGGCGGGTGTTTCCGCCGCTTTTCTCCTTGGGTGCGTGGAGTTCGTCGGCTCGGATGGTGATCAGGCCGTACAGGACGGCGAGGTACGAGGCCGCGTTGGCCAGGAAGACGGGTCCGGTTCCGGCGGCGGCGACCACCAATCCTGCCACGGCCGGGCCGATGGCGCGGGCGACGTTGAACTGCGCGGAGTTCAGGCTGACGGCGTTGGCCAGGCGTTCCTTGCCGATGAGTTCGGAGACGAAGGCGTTGCGGGCCGGGCTGTCCAGCGCGGTGGCCGTGCCCAGCAGGAAGGCCAGCAGGTACACGGCCCACAGGTTCACCGCGCCGGTCACCGTCAGGACGCCGAGAAACAGCGACTGCACTCCCATGGCGGACTGGGTGAGGATCAGCAGGCGGCGTTTGGCGAAGCGGTCGGCGAAGACGCCCCCGGAGAGACCGAAGAGCGTCTGCGGCAGGAACTGCAGGGCGGTGAGTATGCCGACGGCGCTGCCGCTGTTGCCGGTGAGCTGGAGGACGAGCAGGTCCTGGGCGGCGCGTTGCATCCAGGTGCCGATGTTGGAGACGAGCTGGCCGATCAGGTAGCGGCGGAAGTTGCGGGCCCCGAGCGTGGCGAGTGCTTCGCTCGGGGCCCGTCGCTTTCCGCCCCTGCGGACCCTGCGGTGCCGGCCGCCCATGTCGAGGGCGGCAAGCTGAGCGCGGAGGGTCTGCGTCCTGTCGCTGCTGCGGACACGGCGGTGCTTGGTCATGACCTTCTACGGGTGGGGGCAGGCGGGGACGGGGGCGTGGTCGAGGTGGTGGAACTGCGGGGCGGGGTGCATCAGGAACTGGTGGTGGGAGATGTTCCAGGCGTACGCCCCGGCCAGGGCGAAGACGATCTTGTCGCCGACGCGCAGCCGTCCGACCTGAACGGCGCGGGCCAGGACGTCCTTGGGCGTGCACAACTGGCCGACCAGAGTGACGGGTTCGTCCTGGGCCTGGGGGCGTTCCCAGGGCCGGTCCCAGCTGTCGACGGGGACGATGGTGAAGGGTTGGTTGTGCTGTTTGGTGGCGGGTGTCCGCAGGTGGTGGGTGCCGCCGCGCAGGACGGCGAAGGCGTGGCCGTGGCTGCGTTTGATGTCGAGGACCTCGGTGACGTACCGCCCGCAGTACACGGTGACTGAGCGGCCTGGTTCGATGCGCAGGGTCAGGTCCGGGTACCCCTCCAGCAGGCGGTGCAGGCCGGTGCCGAAGGCCGACCAGTCGAAGCGCAGGTCGGGGCGGGCGTAGTCGACTCCCATGCCGCCGCCGAGGTTGACCTCGGTCAGCTCCACGCCGTTCTCCTTCGCCCATGCGCTCGCCCAGGCCAGGACCTGGCCGGCGAGGTTGAGGTGTGCGGTGGCATCGAGGCCGCTGGCGAGGTGGACGTGGATCCCGCGCAGCCGGATGCGCGGGTCGTCGGCTATGAGGGCGAGGCAGCGGTCGAGGTGGCCGGGATCCAGGCCGAAGGGACTGGGCCGGCCGCCCATGGCGAGGGCCACGGGGCCGAGGGCGATCGGGAGGTTGACCCGGAGCAGGACGTCGATGGTGCGCTTGCCGAGCAGGCCGGTGAGCAGGTGGATTTCTTGTTCGCTCTCGATGTGCAGGCGGTCCACTCCGCCT
Organism: Streptomyces sp. NPDC046727; assembly: GCF_040645635.1. Lineage (NCBI taxonomy): Bacteria > Bacillati > Actinomycetota > Actinomycetes > Kitasatosporales > Streptomycetaceae > Streptomyces > Streptomyces sp. NPDC046727. The sequence goes on along the minus strand of NZ_JBEYYR010000002.1, from coordinate 63,561 downwards.
TGGAGGGCCTGTGCGAGTTCGGCGGGTGTCTTGCCGGGGCCGCCGAAGGCGATCGGCGCGGCTGGGCAGGTGACCTGGATGTGGTGGAGTTCGCCGCCGGAGGCGACCTCGAAGCCGTCGATGTGGTCGCGTAGGACGTCCAGGAGCCGGGGGTCGGAGTTGGCCTTGGCGGCGTAGAAGAGCTGGACGCGTTCGGGCAGGGCGGCGCGGATGGCGGTCGCGTGTTCGCGTAGGTCGCTGAGGTCGTAGACGTAGCCGGGGAGGTCTTCTGCGTCCAGCCCGTCGACGTATTGGAGAAGTTCCGTCCTCACCGGGTCACCTCGCGGGGGAAGTCCTCGCCCAGCGGGCTGGGCAGCGGGACGTAGCCGGCGTGCCGGTCGGCCTGCCGGGACCAGCGCAGCAGCAGGTTGGCCTTGGCGGGCAGCGGGACGCCCGAGAGCAGGGCGCGCAGCCGGGGCGGCTCGCCGGCGCTGCGCGAGTAGGCGTCGAGGTGGTCGCGGACCAGGCCCCACAGGGCGGGTTCCAGGGCAGGGTCGGTGTCGGCGAGGGCGGCGAGGACTTCGGCGGCGTGGTTGACCAGGAGGCAGTAGGCCACCCGGTTCCAGCCGCGTTCGGCGTCGTACGTCATCGGCGTGCGCACGTCCTCGGGCAGGGCGGCGAGGAACGAACGGTGGTGCTCGGGGAGGAGCTTGGTGCCTTCCAAGTCGCGGAAGAGCATCTGGGCGGGAGTGCCGTCGGCGCCGACTCCGACGACCACGTTCTGGAGGTGGGGTTCAAGGACGATGCCGTGCTCGAAGTAGGCGGTCAGGACGGGTGGCAGCAGCAGGCCGAGGTAGGCGTCCCACCAGGCGAGGGCATCGCCGTCGCCGCGGGCCAGCAGGCGGGAGACCTGGGCGGAGCTGGTGGGGTGCTCGTCGGCGATGGCGGCGGCGAGCAGCGGGGTCACGCCCGGGCGCAGGTGTTCGCGCAGGCCGGTGCGGACGATGACGCCGAAGCCCTCCAGGAGGGAGAGGTCGTCGTCGAGGGCGAGGGTGCGGTAACCGGGCTCGGCGAGCAGCGCGCTCCCGGGATGCGCCCGACCGATCTTGGCGAAAACGGGGCTGAGCAGCTGGTTGAGGGCGACGGCGCCGGACAGCTCATAGGCGGAGTTCTTGCGGACGCAGTTGGTCAGGCGGACGTTGAGGCTGAACTTCAGGAACGTATCGGCGTCCGGCTGGTAGAGGGTCCGCACGGAGGCAGTGGGCGCGAAGTCCGGTCCTGTGACGCCCGTGTCGATGACCGAGCCTGCGGCCATGGCCCTGCGGAGGGCCGGGCGGTCGCCGAGCAGCCGGTACTGCCACGGATGGACCGGCAGGGTCACGTAATCCCTTCGCCCATAGGAATGGAGGGCGTCGAGCCTGCTCACGTCACCTTCCTCGCGTACCAGGCTCCGGTGGACGGCGAGGTAGCGCAGAGGGAAGCGCGTGCCGGTCTCCGGGCCGTAGTCCAGCCAGTCCTCCGGATCACCGGTGCGGGACTTGGGCGAGGGGTGGAAGCGGTGGCCGTAGACCAGGGACTGCTCGGACTCCAGGTACGGGTCCTGTGACAAGGCCCTTGTGGTGCGCTGCTCCAGCACGGTGTGGATAGTGTTCCGGCTGTCGGTGACCTGGTCCAGGAACTCGTCGTTGGCCACGCCGGTCCGCAGCTCCAGCTCCTCCTGGATGTATCCGGCGAGCTCTCGCCAGCCGATCGGAGACCACCCCTCGCCGTCGTACCGCTTGATCGGTCCGTCGAAGCGGTGGGCACCGATCAGGGAGACGCGGCGCAGGGGGACGCGCAGCAGGACGTCACAGCGGGGCAGCGACAGCAGCAGGTGGCCGTTGTCGACGGTGACCTGTCGCTCGGGAGCGGACACTTCCCGGATCAGACAGTTGAGCAGGGTACGGGCGGTGACGGCGTCGGCGGCCTGGGCGGGACGGTCGGTGGTGGCGAGGACGGCGCCAGTGGTACTGGGGACGGTCATGCGGAAGGACTCCAGTCGGTGCAAGGAGAGGTGTGCGGGAGGCCGGCCGGGCCCGGCAGTGGGAAGCGGGCTGTCAGCGGTGGCGGGCCAAGGGGTTGGGGACGGGAGCCCACTGGGCGACGCCGGACTGATCGGCCAGACGCATCGCGATGGTCGCCTTCAGCGGCAGCATGTCGCCGAAGAAGACCTCCCTGTCCCCGCCCGCTTCGGGAAGGTCGGCGTAGACCCGCCGGCCGACGGCGGCCACCGCCGCCCACAGCTGCTCCGGGTCGGCTCCGTGGGTGCGCGACAACACGGCGACCAGTTCGCTGAAGACGCCGCTGAGCAGGCCGCCGAACAGCTTGGTGCGCAGCGCCGTGTCGTCGTTCCCGGCTCGGGTGCCGGCCAGGGGCGGCAGTGAGAAGCCGTGGAGGGCGAGTCGGTCGGGGTGGATGCGGACGCCGTCGAGGTCGCGGTAGAGCACCCGCACCGGGCGTCCGTCGCGTAGCGCGACGAGCGTGTTCTGACCGTGGGCCTCCAGTGCCACACCCATGGACAGCAGCGTCAGCGCGGGCGGCAGGACGAGTCCGGCGAACTCCGCCAGCCAGGTGACCGGGTCGCCGCTCACCATGCGGGCCCCGGTGGCGTGGACGGCGGTGAGCGGTACGGCGATCTCCCCGGGGCCGAGGTGCCGTTCGCTGGACTCGCGGATCATCGCCGCCAGGCTCGCCGAGGGCTTGCCGTCCACGCGGATGGCGCCGCCCGTGAGTTCCCGCAGGATCCGCAGGCTCTCGCCATGGCCGGCCTTGTCCACGACTGCGGTGACCAGCTCCGACAGCGGGGCTCCGTCGGCCACCTCGGCCGGGGAGATGGTGCGCCGGTAGTTGGTGACCTGCACGTCCAGCGCCGTCTTGATGTGACAGCCCGGCAGCGCGTGGAGAGGAGACATGGTGCGCATCGACAGCAGCGGACGGGCGGCGATCGTACGGTCCACGACCGCCAGCTCAGGCTGCTGGGCGAGGACGTGGTCGCGCTGCCACGGATGGACTGGCATGAGGACGGTGTCGCCGTCGCGCAGTTCGTCGGGCCAGTCGCCCGTGGCCTGCCAGCGATCGGCCGGTACGGCGACGAGCCCCAGTTCGATGACGGGGTGATGCTCGGGCGCGTAAGCGAGGACCTCGGTGACGGACAGTCCGGTGCGGGTACGGCAGCAGGGATGCTGCGGGTGGCCGTCGACCACGGCCTGTTCGGCGTCGGCGGAGTCCCGTACCTCGTGCAGTTCCTGGTTCGCCGCGCGGGCCAGCGCGAGGTTGGCGACGCTGTTGTCGAGCTCTGCGGCCAGACGTGATGCGGTCTCGGTGCGGACGCCGAGGGCGGCGAGGAGCCGGGTCGGCTCGTCGATCGGGCCGTCGGGTCCCTGCACGGTGAAGTCAGCGGGGATCGGAGCGAATCGTTCGGCCGCGGCGGCAGGGCCCGACAGCTGTCCGCCGCCGGTGAGCCGGATGACGAGGGTGCCGGCGTCGTGATGGCGATCGGCGACACCCGGAAGGGGTTCGCGGGCGAGGGCGCCCCATAGTCGCCCGAGCACTGTGGCACGCGCACCAGAGAGCGCGGCCATGAAGGGCTCGACCAGCTCGGGGCGCGCTCGGCGCAGTTCGTTGATGGTGCTGCTGTACGGCATGTTTCACCGGCCCGTGGCATAGGAAAAGCAAGCGGAGAGGCTGCGGAGGCGAAGAGAAAGCGCGAATGCGAGCGCCGTCCGCGATCAGCTGCCGACAACGTTACGGGATCGTTAGTTAACTGATCGCCAGAGAAAAGGAAGGCCGACATCAGAATCGATCCAGCATTCCGCCGGCTTCACCGTTCCGAAAAATAGAACTGTCGCCGGACAATTGGCCGCATGTCCCATGCGTCCGGCTCGGCAAGTGGAGCGACTGCGTCGGACTGCTGGTCGCAGGGGAAGCGGTTGCTGGATATCCAAGGCCCGCGCTGCGCTTTCTTAACAGACTGCTTGCACGGCGTTGCCTTTTCGCTGACGTTGTACTGCCGAGGAGCTCGTAGGGTCAGTGACGGGCAGAAGGCAGTAAAGGAAGACGCTTGTTCACTTTCGCCGAAGGTAATCCGCGTGACACTCAGCCGTTTTCCCGTCGCAGCGCACTGCCGGTTTGTGAGTCTGTCGACATGCGTCTCTTACTGATCGAGGATGACGACCGGGTCGCCGGCCCGCTGATGGAGGGCTTGCGCCGTTTCGGGTTCTCCGTCGAGCACGCCCGTACGGGTGCCGACGGACTGGCCGCGGCGGAAGCGGAGATGGTCCTGCTGGATCTCGGACTGCCCGACATGGATGGCATCGATGTGTGCCGGACGCTCCGACTGCGGTCCCAGGTGCCCATCATCATGATCAGTGCGAGGAACGACGAGGTCGACCGCGTCCTCGGCCTGGAGCTGGGGGCCGACGACTACCTGTCCAAACCGTTCGGAGTCCGGGAACTGGTCGCACGGATCCGGGCCGTCTTCCGACGGGCCGGACCCGCCGCAGCCGAGCGGCTGACGCCTGTCCCCGGCTCCGAAGGGGGGCATACCGTTGTGGCGGCTCGCACTCAGCAGATCGGCCCGTTGGCCATCGACCGGCGGGGCCGCCAAGTCCACCTGCACCAGACCTGCGTTCCCCTGGCACCCAAGGAGTTCGACCTGCTCGCCTACCTCGCCGACGACCCCGGCGCCGTCCGCACCCGCCGGCAGATCCTGGACGCCGTGTGGGAACCGAACTATTTCGGCCCCACCAAGACCCTGGACGTCCACGTCGCCGCGCTGCGACGCAAACTCGGTGATCCCGCCTGGATCGACAACATCCGCGGCGTAGGATTCCGGCTCACCCCACCCGCCGGCACCACATCCGCCAGGCCGGTGGAAGAGGACGTCGAGGAAGGTGACCGGTGACCCGCCGCCTCCTGCTCAGCTACCTCAGCCTCACCCTGCTGGTGCTGCTGTGCCTGGAAGTGCCGTTCGGCTACGTCTACGCCCGCGGTGAGATGTCCCGCTTCACCGGCAACGGGCAACAGGCCGCGGTCATGCTCGCCGAGGTGCTGGAGGAGAAGGTCGAGCGACGGACCATCAGTGGCGTCCCCGAGCTGGTCACCGGCTTCGCACAGCGCACCGGCGGCCATGTCACCGTCGTGGACAGTAAAGGAAAGCTGCTCACCGACTCCCGCAACGCCGTCCCCGCCGGGACGGACCTGTCCTCGGAGCCGGACATCGCAGCCGCTCTGCGGAACCGGTCCGGTTCCGGGACCCGGCAGGATCCCGCGCTCGACGAAGAGGTCTTCTTCGCCACCGTGCCAGGTGCCTCCGGCGCAACGGTCCGCTGCGTCGTACGGGCGTCCTTTCCCCTCACCGCGGTGACCTCCAAGGCGCATGACGCCTGGCTGGCACTGACAGCCGTGGGTCTGGGCGTGCTGGCGGCCGTCGCGCTGATAGCTCTCGCGCTGGCCCGCTGGATCACCCGCCCGGTGCGGGCGCTGGAGCACGCCACGACAGAACTGGCCGACGGCACCCTGAACGACCTGCCGGCCACCGACCTCGGGCCCCCCGAGCTACGGCGCCTGGCCTCCAGCTTCGTCCGCACCGCGACCCGGCTCCAGCATCTGCTCAAGGCCCAGCACGCCTTCGCCGCCGAGGCGTCCCACCAGCTGAAGACCCCGCTGACCGCGCTGCGGCTGCGACTGGAGAACTTCGAGCCCTACCTCGACCCGCGCGCCCAGCCCAGCCTGGAGGAAGCGGTGGCCGAGGTGGAGCGGCTCAGCCGCATGGTGCACGGGCTGCTCGCCCTGGCCCGGCTGGAGAACGCGGCCACCACCCCGGAAGCCACCGACCTCGACTCCATCGTCGCTGACCGCGCTGCCGTGTGGACCGCCTTCGCCGGCGAACACCACGTGGACATCGTCGTGGCCGGACCGAAGACCGGCCGGGCGTGGGCCATCCCCGGCGCCCTGGATCAGATCATCGACAACCTGCTCTCCAACGCGCTGCGGGTCTCACCGCCCCACACCACGATCACCTTGGCCACCGCCTGGGCGGACGGGGTCCCCGGAACCGTGGAACTGCACGTGATCGACCAGGGTCCGGGCATGACCGAGGAACAGCGACGACGCGCCTTCGACCGCTTCTGGCGGGCGAACGACGCCGACCACGAAGGCACCGGCCTCGGCCTGCCCATCGTGCAGCAGCTGGCCCGTGCCTCGGGCGGCGAGGTGACCTTGCAGGCCGCACCAGGCGGGGGACTTGATGCCGTGATCCGCCTCAGGACGGCAGACACGCACCGCGCGGGGCACCCTCGACGTCCCCGGTCGGCGATGCGGGCAAGGCAGGGCGCGGTGCCACCCGTCCCCGCCGAGCGCCCGCTTGCCGTATCCGACTGGCAGCAGTGAGGCAGCGCAACCAACGCGGGCGGGGGCTTTCGGGCGCACAGATGCTGCGAGACATTGGCTGATTCCTGGCCCTCCGCTACCCGTTCGCTGACATTGCGCTGCAGTGCCTCCCCCTACAGTCCATGGCGTTCCCGGCCCTCCCCTGCCTCTGATGGCTGTTGCCGGCCGCTGTGCGCAGGACGGGCCAATTCCATTCGGTGCTCGTGAAGGAGGAAGCGGCAGCTGCCGATGGGGGTGCGGTCCGCTCCGGACGCAAAGGCACCCCGTCGGCCAGCCGCTCAGCGGCCTCGGCCGCCGGCCGAGGAAGTCAGGAGAGCCATGGACGTAGCCAGCCACCAACCCGCCATCGGCGGCCCACCGCTGTCCGGCAGCACTGGTCCCAACGATGTGACCGCAGTGCTTCCGTCTCTTGCTGCCACCTCCGTCTCCAGCGGAGACACGACCCTCTTCCATTCCACCGCCGATTCCTGGGCCGTTGGCGCAGCAGCCAGCTCCCGTGCAGCGGAAGGAGCAGGACCACAGCCCAGCGCCTTCCCCGTGGTTTCGGGGAATCACGCCCGTCGGCACCGACGCAGCCGCCGCCCTCAGCGGGCGCGGCTGCAAGGGCCACTTGATCCGGCCGATGCGCCGGCAGTCGGCGAGTCTGCCGCCGTCGAGACTGTTCCTCCCGCTCCAGCTGCCGGAAGCGAGGCAGAGGGCAACCGGCTCCTTGTGGTCCTCGCGTTCTGGGGACTCCTGGCCGCCAGCGTCGCCCTGTGGTGGTTCAACACCCCGGGGCAGTCCATCACCGACCTGGCCGGGGCACTGACTGCGGCAGGCCGCATCACCGGCATGGCCGGCGGCTTCGTGCTGCTGGCCCAGGTGCTGATGATGAGCCGGGTGAGCTGGCTGGAGGACTGGGCCGGGGCACACGCCCTGATGACCTGGCACCGCCAACTAGGCGCCACTACCGTCGTGTTGGTCGTCGCCCACACCGTACTGATCACCGAGGGCTATGCGCTGTCCGGCAGCGTCTCCTTCACTTCGCAGACCTGGACGATGCTGACCACGTACGAGGACATGGTCGGCGCGTTCTCCGCCACCGGCCTCCTCGTCGCCCTTGCCTTGCTGGCCGTCCGCTCTGTACGCCACCGGATGCGCTATGAGATTTGGTACGTCCTGCACCTGACCGCCTACCTGGTGCTGCTGCTCGGCTATGGCCACCAGCTCACACTCGGCAGCGACCTGCAGTCACCGCTGGCCCGCGGCTACTGGACCGTCCTGTACGCCCTCGTGATCGCCTGCCTCGCCTGGGGACGCGTGGTGGAACCACTCGCGCTGAATCTGCGCCACCAACTAAAGGTCACCGCCGTGGTGCCCGAGGCCGGCGGCATGTTCTCCATCTACGTCCAGGGCAGGCACCTGGAGAAGATCGGCGCCAGAGCGGGACAGTTCTTCCGCTGGCGCTTCCTCACCCGGCAGGGCTGGCTGCAGTCCCACCCCTTCTCGCTGTCCAGTGCGCCCAATCGGCAGTGGCTGCGGCTGACGGTCAATCCCGTCGGCGACCACACCAGCCGACTGCGGTCCCTGTCCTCAGGCACCAGGGTCCTGGCTGAAGGGCCGTTCGGGACCTTCACCGCCGACCGGCGGCACTGCCCGAAGGCCCTGCTCATCGCTGCCGGAAGCGGCATCGCCCCCATACGCGCTCTGCTCGAACAGCTGCCCCCACGAACGGTCGTGATCTACCGGGCCCGCACCGAAGAGGAAATCGTCTTCCGAGGCGAACTCGACGACCTCGCGGTCCAGCGCGACGCACAGACTCACTACGTGCTCGGCCGCCGCGAAGACGCCTGGCCCCAAAGCCTGTTCACACCCGAGGGCATGAGGGACCTGGCGCCGGACATCGCGGACCGCGACGTGTATCTGTGCGGACCTCCCGGCTTCATCAACACGGCGCTGAACGTGCTCCGCCGACTGCGGGTGCCCGACCGACAGATCCACCTCGACCCCTTCGAGTTCTGAACCCCGCGCCGCTGCACAACCGCTCCGAGCCCTGGCCCTACGTCTGAAGGCATCCCCATGCGCAGAACCATCGCCGCCGTCATCGGCACCGCCGCCGCGACCGGCCTGTTGACCACGCTGAAACTGGGCATGGCCCCTGTCGGCGCCGACGCCTCGTCCACCGCCGGTTCCCCACAGCCGGGAGAAGCCGCGACCATAGGCACCCCCACCAGCCCGCCCGCATCCGCGCCTTCCGCGAGCAGCCCCGGCACCTGCCCCGCAGCGTTCACCGGTAGCGGCGCGGCGGAACCCGCGGCATACGTCGCAGCCGGGGACGACGACGGGGGCGACGGCGACCACCACGACGAGGGCGACGACGGAGGCGACGACGCCCGGGCCACCCCTGCGCCGACGAACGGGACAACCGGCACACCAACCGGCACCTCCACGCCCCCGCCCACCCCCACTGCCGCCGCTCCCAGCGTGCCATGCACCTCGGCACCTCCCGCGGCGCCCATCGCGACGCCCGCTCCTTCTTCCACGGCCACCCGGACCGGCCTGAAGAACGGCACCTTCCGCGGACCTGCCGCCCGTAACGAATACGGCACTATCCAGACCACGATCACCGTCTCCGGCGGCCGCATCACGGACGTCACCGCCGGCTTCCCCACCACACCGGCGCGTAGCGCGCAGATCAACGCCAAAGCCATCCCCGCCCTGCGCCAGGAGGCCCTGGCCGCACAGAGCGCAACCATCGACGCGGTGTCCGGAGCGAGCTTCACGAGCACCTCGTACAAAGAGTCTCTGCAGGCAGCCATCGACGCCGCAAAGGCGTAAGTCACCTACGAACCACAGAGGCCAGCCGGTCACCCATGTCGGAATATTGGCCACCTGCTAACACGGCACTGGAGGGCTTCTGGCCCCGAGTTTCCCTCCTCACCCGTAGGGTCGTCCCCACAACGCAACGCCCAGTCACACCAGCCGCACCGTCACCACCACCGCGCGCCGCGATGCCCACGGCGAGCACAACCCAGACGATCACGGACACAGCCATGCCGACGAATAGCGAGCCCGCGTACACCGCGGGGGCCGAACAGGTCGTTCCGGCCGAACCCACAGCAGAATCCATGCAGCTCCTGCTCGTCGAAGACGACGACCGGATCGCCGGCCCCATCATGGAAGGGCTGAACCGCTACGGCTTCGCCGTCGACCACGTCAAATCCGGAGCCTCCGCTCTGTCCGCCTCCACCGCCGACCTCATCCTTCTGGACCTCGGACTGCCCGACATGGACGGCATCGACGTCTGCCGGGCCCTGCGCGCCCGCTCCGCCGTCCCCATCATCATGATCACCGCACGAAGCGAAGAAACCGACCGCGTCGTCGGCCTGGAAGTCGGAGCGGACGACTACCTCTCCAAGCCCTTCGGCGTACGCGAGTTGGTCGCCCGGATCAGAGCCGTCACACGTCGCACCCACCCCGAGAGGCACGCCCCGCTCAATACCGGCACGGCAACGGGACTCCCCCTCCAGCGCACGCAACTTCCCGAGGAGCGCGGCGTCCAGCACCTCGGCCCGCTGACCATCAACCGGCGCACCCGGGGCGTCACCATCGACGGCCGCCCGCTCACGCTCACCCCTAAGGAATTCGATCTACTCGCCCAACTGGCCAGCGACCCTGGCGCCGTGCACTCCCGCCAGCAGATCCTCGACACGGTATGGGACCCCAACTACTTCGGCCCCACCCGCACCCTCGACGTGCACGTATCGGCGCTGCGCCGCAAGCTCGGCGACCCGGCCTGGATCGCCACTGTCCGTGGAATCGGCTTCCGGCTCACCGTCCCCGGCGACAGCGCGTACGCCTGAACGGCAAACAGCGGGCTGCTTCTGGGTGTGCGTCCAGCTGCGGCCGACGCCGGCACCGAGCAAGGACCGGATCAACTGGCCGTCAAAGCCGGCGGCCGGCCACGTCCTCGCCCGGATCATCGGCCAGCACGATGGCCGCAGTGATCCTCTTGCCTACTGGTTCCCGGTAGACCCTGAAGCTCTGGCAGACGGCCATCACGATCTCTAGCCCGTGCTGGCCGACCCGGCCCGGATCCGGTGCCGAGATCGAAGGCAGGGTGGTGCCGCTGTCCCACACGGTCACCTCAATGGCACCGTCCTGGACCTGCAGCGACAGCAGACACAGTCCCGGCGCGTATGTGCGGGCGTTGGTGACCGACTCACTGACCACCAACTGCACCACGCCCATGGCGCGGCCGGACACAGGAAGTCCATGAACGGCTTGCACGTCCGTCAAGAAAGACTGGGCGAGATCACGAGCGGCAGCGATCCCCTCACTGCCCTCAAAGTAGGTGCATTCCCCCACCACGGACGTGCGGGTGCGTGTTCTGCGGCGCAGGGCCCAGCGGCTGTCGCTACCCCGGCGCGTGGAGATCACCCGCCCGTCTACCTTGATCCAGCCGTGCTCACGGCTGGGCCGGACCGTGACGGGCGGCATGGCGGTTCCCTGGACGAGCGCGATGACGCTGGGCTAGCTGTCGTAGCTGATCCGTATCGGCCCGAACGGGCTGTCGGCCGTACGGTGCTGGGAGAGCCGGACGGTACGGCGCTTGCTGAAGAAGGGCATGGTCGGATCGGCTCCGAAGACAGGGAGGTCGAAACGGGAGAGGCACGCGCCGCTACGTCGATCGTTGTCAGCTGAGAGGTGACCCCGGATGCCAGGACTGGTACGACGCGGCTCCAGGCGCAGATTGCTGATGCGGCATCGCCGTAGGAGCCGAGCCGTGGGTGCGCAGCAGTGCCTCGAACCCGCAGTGCAACTCGCGGGCCGCGTCGGGCCGGGCGGCGTAGGAGACGGCGGATCCGTCGACGCGCTGGATCGTCACCACGGCGTCGGTGCCCGGATTCTCCTGGCCCAGCCACACTCCGCCGAGGGCGGTGGCAGGCACCCACCCCGGCTCGGACTCCGGGCCGCCATCGCGCCATCGGCGCAGCACCTTCCGCCGATAACCCGGGATCAGCAGACCGGGCAGCGTCACCACGACGAGGACAAAGACCACAATGTTCGCCACCACCCCGGCCGCCCAGCGCAGCAGCGCGAGGAGCGCGGCATAGCAGGCTGAGACGATGAACACCCACAGGCAACCCACGGCGACGACGTGCGGCGCACCGACCTTGTTCAGCAGGCTGTGGAGGCCCACGGAAGCGAGCAGTACCAAGATCGTGACACATCCGGCCGTGTCGCCGAGGAACGCTTCAGCAATGCGGCCGGCAAGCCGGTCGCGGCGGACGACGAAACCGTGGTCATGGAACTGGACACGTACACGTCCCCCGGGCATGGCTCTGACGCCAACGATCTCACGCACGCCGCTCACCCTAGACGAACATTCGTCGCTCACATGCCTCGCATGAACGCCACCGCTTCCGTCCTGCACGGGAGTGGCTCGGCGCTTGGGAATCGGGACCATGTCCGGTGACCGTCTTCGGACCGGCGGTCGAAGAGGCGCCGGGGACACACCGGCTGACGCTCCTACCAGGGACGGGGATGACATGCGCCACTGGCAGCCGCTGCCCGAATCTCTCGAACCGGAAACCAGGGCCCTGCTGGAGCGCATGCGCGACCCGAAGGACGCTAGCTGCCGGTGCTGCCGCGCGCACCGCGCACAGCAAGTCGGCCTGGCACCGTTACCCCAACGGCACACAGTTCCGTCCCGTTCAGCAGTCGCGGGACTGGGGCGACTCAGGCCGACCGACCTGCTGGAGCTGCTGGAGCTGCTGGAGCTGCTGGAGCTATGGAAGCGCGCCGAATCCGTCAGCGAACGGTCGGCCGTCCCACCACCACCGGAACTTCCGCCCTCGCCTGAGGCCCCGGCACCGAGGAGGCGTCTGCCTGCCCAGCCACCTTGTGCCAGCCACCATCCTCACGCTCTCAGCCGCCGCTCTCGCCTGGACGACCACCGGGAGTACCCATGCCACGTCCGAGACCGGTACGCGCCCTGTCGGAATACCGCTGGGCCCGCCGGAGCAGGGCGCACCGCATCAACCACCACACGACAGAACCCGCCCGGTCTCGCCGCAGGGCCGTGTCGTCTGGTGGATCCCGTCTTGGTGGCTGCGATCGCAAATCCAGCGTCCCCGAGCGCATTACAGGAACACGAACTGCATGAGGAGCCGAGCGCGTCATGCGCGCAAGCACAGTCGAACTCGAGACGGATCTGCTCGGAGAGCTCGTCGATCCGCTGGGCCGGCAGATCCAGCGTGATCCGAGTCGCCTGCAGCACCGCCTCCGCGCCGCCCTCCTCGTGACCGCTCACGTCGGCGAACCGCGCACAGGTACGGAAGAGTTCCGCATGGCCCAAGTGAGCCGGCTCTTCTCGCAAGGCGGGATCAGCCGTAACGAGGACGGACTTGAGCTGATTGATGGCCTGGGTGCAGGTTCGCAGAACATGCTCAACCCCCCTCACACAACACCCAGAACTTGCTCCCAGCCGACCACGAGCAGCGGCACGACCGCGGCGACCTGCGTCCGCACACGCGGCGCCGGGCCCGTGGCCAGGGCATGTGCCCCGGCGGCAAGCAACTCGCACAGCACGGCGAACAGTGTCGTGCGCGCTCCGCACCGCCAAGGTCACCTCGGACACCCGCACGGCACCCGACGGGTCCATGCGGCCATGGAAGCCGGCGGCCCGGATCACTCGGTGATCCAGGCCGCCGTACGACCGGTACGTCATGCCGCTGCGGCCACCGGCGCGGCCTGCTCGGCCTCGTCCAGCCACTCGATGAGCGAGGTGCGGGCGCGGGCGACCCGCGAGCGGACCGTGCCGATCGGGCAGTCGCTGAGCAGGGCCGCCTCCGCGTAGGGAAGTCCCACCATCTGAGTGAGGACGAACGCCTCGCGGCGGTCGTCGGGGAGCGTGTCCAGCAGCTCGGTGAGGGCGATGCCGTCGTCGAAGCCGGGCAGGTCGCGCGGCTGGGTGCGTTCGGCGACCGACTGCCAGTCGTCCGTGTCCGACAGGCGGGGGCGGGAAGAGTTGTAGCGGATGCTGTCGATGACCGTCCGACGGGCGATGGACAGCAGCCAGGTGCGGGCCGAGGAGCGGCCTTCGAACCGGTGCAGGCTGCCCAGGGCCCGCAGGAAGGTGTCCTGAGTCAGGTCGTCGGCGCTCTGGGGGTCGGCACCGAGGTACGTCACATAGCGGCGGACGTCTCGGTGCAGTGCGCGTACGAAGAGGTCGACGGCATCGGGGTCGCCGCTGCGGGCGGCGAGGGCCAGGGCCGTGATCGAGTCTTCTCTCGCGCTCTTCCTCGATTGCTCGCGCGATGCAGGCAGGGCAGGAGTGATCACCTGGGATCTGTCCTTCTCGGGAATCAGGTGTCCGGCGTCCGGCCAGGCGCGCGCCGCAGGGCAGCGGGGCGGCCCGACCGGAACCGGTGATGGGGTGGACGGCCGGGCGCTGGAGCGCACGGCCGATGCCCGAGGCGGAGAACCGACGGCTCGACGGCTGTGGGGACGGCCTCGGGGAACCGGCTGTCGTCAGGCGACAGCGGTCCCGGAGGGCGGGCCCCGAGAGGTGATCGCGTGGGTGAGGAGGAGGCGGCGCGGCGCCCGGTCCGACTCCGCTCGGCGGGCGCGGACACGCGGCCGGTGCGGCGGCACGGGCAGCCGGAGGAGCAGACACAGCGGCGCGAAGAACCAGCCGGCGACGGCCCGCAGGATGCGGAACGCGGCACGTTCGCCGTACGCGAGCCACAGCGCGCACAGCAGCGCCGCCAACAGGTGGGCGAGGAGCATGCCGGTCGAGGACATGCCGGCCATGTCGTGGGCAACGGCGCCGGCGGGCGCTGCGGAAGCCATGTGGTCCATCGAGCCCATGGAGCCCATCGAGCCCATGGAATGCATGGAATGCATGGCGGCCATGTCGTGGCCCGTTGAGTTCGTCTCGCTCATGGAGCCTGCCCCCGGCGGCGAACCGCACAGGAGGTAGGTGAGCCACTGCTGGGCGAGCGACCTCCCGCCGGACGGTGCGGGGTGGGCGACGGCCTGGGCGAGAGAGAACGACGAGTGGAGTACGGCCTGGGTGGCCACCGCGACGGAGACGACGAGAAGCGGTCCGCGTTCCCGGTCGGCCAGCCGCCAGGCCATACCGCCCGTCGCCACCGCGCCCGCGGTCATGGCCCACCAGGGCACCGCGGTTCCCGACATCATGACGTGAGCCAGGGCGGTGAGCAGCACACAGCAGGCCGCGAACACCGCGGCCCGTACCGTGCGAGAACACCACCCAGCAGTCATGGCGGCCTCATCCTCGCATCCGCGCTTCCATGGTCACCGGGGGGTACGGAAAACGGACTATGCCCCCCTCAGCCCCGAACTTGTGATCCAGGCCACAGAAACGGGCCGGAACTCCTCGGCGATTGAACCCGACCTCTCTCGAAGCCCCGGAGATTTCCCGGGTGGGGAGGAGGAACGCCGGTGGCGGCGGACCAGAGCCAGACTCAGAGTCAGATCGGGACGGCGGCCGAAGAAGGCCCGGCACGGGTGACCGGTGCCGTGACGGCGCTGCTGACGTGTGCCATGGCCTTCTCGATGATGCAGCTCTTCCTGCTCGGCGCGCTCGGACCACGGCTCGTGGACGACCTGAAGGTGTCACCGACCGGGCTGGGGCTGACGACGACCGTCGGCTTCGGCGCCGCGGCCGTGCTCTCCCCGGCGGGCGGGCGTGTGGTGGACCGGCTGGGTCCGCGCCGGTGCCTGGTCGCGCTGCTGCTCGTGTCGGCGGTGGCGCTGGCGCTCATCGGGTCGGCGCCGGGCGCCGGGTTCCTGCTGGCGGCGGTCGCGCTGGGCGGGCTCCCGCAGGCGCTGGCGAACCCCGCCACGAACAAGGCGATCCTGGCCACGGTACCGGCGGAGCGGCGTGGCTCGGTGACCGGGATGAAGCAGTCCGGGGTGCAGCTGGGCGCGTTCGCGGCCGGGCTGCCGCTGGCCGCGCTGGCCGGGATCACCGGCTGGCGGGGCGCGGTGTGGGCGGCGGCCGGCGCGGCCGTGCTGGCGGCCGTCTGGGCGGCTCGCGCCTTGCCCGCCGACCCGCCGCCGAAGGCCGCGCCGGCCTCGTGGGTCCCGCGCGGCGCCATCGCCTGGCTGGCAGCCTTCTCGCTGCTGCTGGGCTGCGGCATCGCGTCGGTGAACACGTATCTGGCGTTGTACGGCGTGCGGCGGCTCGGGCTCGGGCCGACAGCGGCCGGTGCGTTGGTGGCGGTGCTGGGCATCGCGGGCATGGCGGGGCGGGTGGGCTGGTCGAAGGTGGCGGGCCGGCCGGGTCGGGCTGTGTGGCTGCCGGGTGGACTGGCCGGTGGTGCGGTGGGGGCCGCGCTGCTGCTGGCGGCCTCGGCGTACGCGCACCTGCTGGCGTGGGCCGCTGCGGTGGCCGTGGGCGTCTTCGCGGTGGCCGCCAACGCGGTCTCGATGGTGCTGGTGATGCAGCGTGCGGCACCGGGCCGGGCCGGACAGGACTCGGCGCTGGTCTCGGCCGGTTTCTTCGCCGGGTTCGCGATCGGCCCGCCGCTGTTCGGGCTGCTGGCGGGCGCAGGGCGATACGGGACCGGGTGGCTGCTGGTCGCGGGAGAGTTCGTGGGGGCGAGTGTGGTGGCACTGACGTGGGCGGTGCGTGAGCGGCGTTCGGTCGTACGGCGATGAGCACGCCGCGTGCGGTGAAGGGTTCGGCGGGCATGGCTCGGCAGCCCCGCCCTGACGTCCCCGACTGGGTGGCTCCTGCGCTGGATTCCGTCCTGGAGCGGGTGGCTGCCACCCAGACCGAAGTCGGTGACCGTTTCCCGCTGTTCGCCGACCCTTGCACCGGCCGGTGGACGACGACCGGACGCGGCTCGTGGACGGGAGGCTTCTGGGCGGGGCTGCTGTGGCTGCGCGCCCGGTACGCAGCGGACGACGGCGCTCACGAGGCGGCGGCGAAGTACACCGCTCGGCTCGCGGACTGGGTGCACGCCGACACGGCCGCCCGCGGACTGATCTTCTGGTACGGGACCGCGCTCGCCGACACGCGCGAGGCCACCGAGCTGCGAGATCGAGCCGCCCGCGCCTGCCGGGATGCGTACGACGCCGGACTCGGTCTCGTCCCGTGGGGCTCGGCGTTCGGCGGCCCCCGCCTCCTGGCTCGCGTGGACGGCGTACCGGGCATGGTGCCGCTCCTGGCAACGGTGGATGAGCAGGCTGCCGAGGCTCATCTGCGCCGCCATCTCGAACTCTGTCTCGACAACGGCTCCTTCGGCTGGTCCTGGTGGTACGAGCGCCCTGCGCGCTGGGTTCCGTGCGACGATCCGCCGCCCGGCTGGAGCCGGGGCCGGGCCTGGCTGCTGCTGGCCGTGGCCGACGCCGTACACCGTCTCGGCGCCGACGATCTGGCGGATGTCGCACGCCGCTTGATCCCGGCCCACGCCGTCCCGCCCGCGGACGAGACCCACCCGGGAGGCCCCCTCGACACCTCCGCCGCCGCCATCTCCGCGGTGGCTCTGCTCAGGCTCGGCCGACGCGAAGGAGCCGTCGGGATACTGGAAGAGCTGGTCCGCACCCATCTCTCGGGGGACGGCCGTCTCCTGGACGGCTGCTACGACCTCACCACGGGAACGGCGACACGGCACGAGCTGATCTGGGGCGACTTCTTCCTCGCCTGCGCGCTCGCCGCCCTCGCCGGCCTCATCGATCCCCACGAAATCTAGGGGGCACGCAGCACCCGCCGCGCGACCGAGGTGATGTGCAGTTCGTCCGGGCCGTCGAGGATCCGGGCCGCCCTGCCGGTGCGGAACAGCGCGGGCAGAGCGGTGTCCGGGCCGAGGCCCGCAGCACCGTGCACCTGGATCGCCGCGTCGGCCACCTGCTGGAGAGTGCGGGCGGCGGCCACCTTGGCCAGGCCCACCTCCACGTGCGCGTCGAGGCCGGCGTCCAGGCGGGCCACGGCCTCGTACACGAGCGGGCGGGTCGTGCGCAGGGCGAGCAGCGACTCGAAGACGTGGCGCTGGACGAGCTGAAGGTCTGCGAGCGGGCCGCGGGAGCGGGTACGGGCCGTCGCGCGTGCGCGCATCAGGTCGAAGGCACGCCCCGCCTGCCCCAACCAGCGCAGGCAGCGCAGTGTGCGGCCGAGTTGGAGCCGTTCGGCCGCGACGTCCAGTGCCTTGCCGCCCTCGCCGATCAGGTGGTCGCCACCCACCACGACCCCGTCCAGCTCGATCTCCCACTGCCCGCCCGCGCCGAGCACCGGTAGTTCACGCACCACACGGAAGCCCGGCGAGTTTGTCGGTACCAGGAGCAGTGAGAGTCCCTCGCGGTCCGGCGGTGTGCCGTGGGTGCGTGCGAGGACCGTGACGAGGTCGGCGTCGACCGCCCCGCTGGTGAACCATTTGCGTCCGCTCACCCGCCACGTTCCGTCGTCCCCCGGTACGGCACGCGTGGTGGTGAGGAAGGGGTCGGTGCCCGGCGTCTCGGGCTCGGTCATGGCGTAGCAGGCCCGTATGTCTCCGGCGACCAGGCGTTCGGCGTACCGTTCACGGACGGCCGGGCTGCCGTGCCGCCACAGCATCAGCGCGTCGAGCAGGGGTGCCGAGCCGAGGGCGGCCGGGCCGTGGTCGCTGGCTCCCTCTGCCTCGGCGACATGGGCGTACGACCGCAGCCGCAGCCCCTGGCCGCCCAGTTCCGAGGGAAGCGGGAGCGCCCACAGCCCTTCGGTCTTCGCCTCGCGCTGGAGCCTGCGCAGCACGGCGGCGGCCTCCGCGCCGCCGGCGTCCAGTACGGGCTCGCAGGGCATCACCCGTCCGCGTACGAACTCGGCGACGCGATCCCTCAACGCCGTTGCGTCCGACGGACAGTGGGGCGTCCCGGTGATCTCGTCCATGCGGGTCTCCGTCACTTTCCTCGTGATCCGCGGGAACCCCGGCCGCCGGCCGTCCGACTCCCTCTTCCGTGGAACAGGTCGGGGGCGACCGTCCCCGGGTTCCCGCGCGTCAGGAAAGGAGAGGCATGGCAACTCCAGCCATACCGGCCGTCGCGCGGACGGCCGGACCACTCGACGGTCTCCGTCTGCGGGGCGACGGTCCGCCGGGCCCGGCGGACGGTCTCGTCGCGGAGCATCTGCGGCTGCTGGGCGCCGAGACCGACGGGGGCTGCGGCGGCCGGCTCACCGTCACCGGAGGCGACATCGGTGGGGTCACCGCCCGCAGCACGTGGGGAGGGACCGCGACCGACGAGGCCACCGTCCAGGCGGCGACCGGCATCATGGCCGTACACGGCCGCCGGGACGGCACCCCGCGCGGTCTCGCCGTCGACTACACCGCCACGGCCACCGGCGTGCTTGCCGTGCAGGGCCTGCTGGCCGGGCTGCTGGCGCGGGCGCGCGGCGGGAACGTCACACAGGTCGAGGTCAGCGCCGAGCGGGCCGGGCTGCTCGTGGTCTCCCAGTACCTGGCCGCCGCCGGGGCCGAGGAGGGCGAAGCGGTCGAACTCGCTGCGGCCGGGCCGCCGTTCACGTCGGCCGACGGGATCGTCTTCGAGCTGGAGACGCTGGATCCGGGGGTGTGGGCGTCGTTCTGGCGCACGCTGGACGCCCCAGAAGAATCGATACGGCGGGGGTGGCGACCCTTCCAGTTCCGGTATGCCACGGCCTGTGCGCCCTTCCTACAGCCGTTGCACGAGGCGACGCGGGCGAGGTCCTGGGAGCGGATCCGGTACGCCGCCGAGATGTCCGGTGCCGACGTGTGCCCGTTGCACTCGCTCGCCGAGCGTGCGGCCGAGTACGACGGTGCGGCGCCCTGGCAGCTGACCTCGTACGACGAGGCGTACGCGCCACGCAGTTCCGCCGACGCCCTGCCCCTCACCGGATTCACCGTCCTGGAAGCCGGGCGGCGTATCCAGGCCCCACTCGCCGCTCACCTTCTCGGCCTGCTGGGCGCGGAGGTGATCCGGATCGAGCCGCCGGGCGGCGACCCGTTGCGCGGGATGCCGCCCGCCTGTTCCGGCGTCTCGGCGCGCTGGCTGGCGTTGAACCGGGGCAAGAAGGCCGTCGAAGTGGACATCAAGTCCGCGGCCGACCGGGAGCGGCTGCGCGAGATGGCCGCCGACGCGGATGTCTTCCTGCACAACTGGGCACCTGGCAAGGCCGCCCAGCTCGGTCTCGACCACGAGCACCTGGCCCGCGCCAATCCCGCGCTCGTCTACGCGTACACCAGCGGCTGGGCGGACCGGTTGTCCGAGGCGCCCATGGGCACCGACTTCATGGTGCAGGCCCGCACCGGTGTCGGTGAGGCGGTGCGGCCCGCCGACGAGCCGGCCGCCCCGTCCTTGATGACGCTGCTCGACGTGCTCGGCGGCCTGCTCGGTGCCGAGGCGATCCTGGCGGGGCTGCTGCTGCGGGAGCGCACCGGACGGGGGGTACGCGTCGACTCGTCGCTGCTCGGCGCCGCCGACGTGCTCACCGCACCCCATCGGGCCCGGGCCGCGCAGGGACTCGACCCGCGCAGGCCGGCGGGGTTCCGCCGCCCGCTGCGCACCGCCGACGGCTGGATCGCCCTGGCCGATCTGTCCGCGGCCCCGTACGACATCGCCGAGCTGTCCACAGACCAGGCGCTGGAGCGGCTGCGCGAGCGCGGCCTGGCCGCCGTCCCGGTCGTCACCGACCTCGCCGACCTGCTCTCCTCCGGCCCGATCACCCGCGACGCGTACGGCGCCCCCGCCGTTCCCGACCCCTGGAGCTTCGCATGACCGTGGACCTGCACGACCTGCTGCCCGCCGAGCTGCGCCGCACCTGGGCCGTCGACGGCACCTGCCCGGACCTGGACCTCTACAGCCTCTACCGCGCCCGCCAGGTCGCCGACCTGCACCGCACCGCGGTCATCGACGCCAAGGGAAAGCTCTGCTACACGGCCCTGGACCGCAAGGCGCGATGTCTGGCGGCCGGTCTGTCCGGGCTCGGCATACGCGCCGGTGACGTGGTCGGCATACAACTGCCCAATGGCCGGGGCGCCGTCGTCGCCGACCTGGCGCTGGCCGCGCTGGGTGCCATCGCGCTGCCCTTCCCCGTCGGCCGCGGCACTCGCGAGGCGGCGTCCCTGCTGCGCCGGGCGGAGGCGGTCGCCGTGATCGCCGCCACCGAGCACCGCGGCAACCACCATGCCGCCGATCTGCTCACGCTCGCCGGTGAACTCCCCGCCCTGCGCACGGTGATCGCCGCCGGACCCGGAGCCCCGGAGGGGACGGTCGCGTTCTCCGCGCTGCTGCGCACCGACCCCACGTCCTTCAAGCCGGTCCGCCCCGACCCCGACTCCGCCGCCCGCATCCTGGTCTCGTCCGGGTCCGAGGCCGAGCCGAAGATGGTGGCGTACTCGCACAACGCGCTGGCCGGCGGCCGCGGCAACTTCCTCGCCGCGCTCATGCCGGACAGCCGGCCGCCGCGCTGCCTCTTCCTCGTACCGCTGGCCTCCGCCTTCGGTAGCAGCGGCACCGCCGTCACCCTCGCCCGGCACGGCGGAACGCTCGTCCTGCTGGACCACTTCACGCCCGAGGCCGCCCTGGACGCGCTCGCCGCGCACGAGCCCACCCATGTCCTGGGCGTACCGACCATGATCCGGATGATGCTGGACCGGATCGCGGAGGGACACCATCCGGCGTTCACTCCCCCGACGGCGGTCATCGTCGGCGGATCCCCGCTCGACGAGGCCACGGCTGAGGAGGCCCGGCGCGTCTTCGGCTGCCCGGTCGTGAACCTGTACGGCTCGGCCGACGGCGTCAACTGCCACACCGGGCTGTCCGACCCTCCCCTGCGCGGTGAAAGGCCGGGCGTCCTCGCCGGTCACCCGGACCCGCTCGTCGCCGACATACGCATCGCCGTCCCCGGCACGAGTGAACTCCGGGAGGCACCGCGCGGCTGTGTCGGTGAGATCGTCGCCCGCGGCCCGATGACCCCGCTGTGCTACGTCGCCGCCCCCGACCTCGACGCCCGCTACCGCACCGCCGACGGCTGGGTGCGCACCGGCGACCTCGGCCTCATCGACGAGGACGGGAACCTGCGGATCGTCGGGCGCCTGAAGGACGTCGTCATCCGGGGCGGGGCCAACATCAGCCCGGCCGAGGTGGAGATGGAGCTGGCGGCACATCCGCTCGTACGGGACGTGGTGTGTGTCGGCGTGCCCGATCCGCTGATGGGCGAGCGGCTGGCCGCCTGCGTCGTGCCGCGGGGCGAGGCGGCACCCACGTTGGAGGAGCTGTGCGCGCACCTGGACGCGCGCGGCCTGGAGCGGCGCAAGCACCCGGAACGTCTCCTGGTCGTACCGGAGTTGCCGCTCACCCCGGCGGGCAAACCGGACCGGGCGCTCTTGCGTGAACGGTGTTCGGCGCAGGCGCCGAGATCCGTCGCGCAGGCCGTCTGACCCCCACGAGAGCGGGCCGCCCGGAGCCTCCGGGCGGCCTCGCACTCACCTCACGACGCACACCAGGTCAGGAAGAGGTCATCGCCTTCTTGATCGTCTCCGCGGCGTTCTTGTAGACCGCCAGCAGATCCAGGTCCTTGCCCGGGTAGTTGACGATCTCCACCTGCCGCGCGCCGGAGTCCGGCAGCACCGTGCCCGTCGTCATGTGGATGTTGTCGAGGACGAACGCGGGCTTCTTCGTCTCCAGCTCGGCCAGCTGCTTGGCGGTCACGGCCTGCGGACCGTAGGTTCCGCGCAGGTCGGCGCCGGCCATCTTCGCCGACCAGGCGGAGAAGACCTGCGCGACGACGGCCGGCGCCTTGTCGCCCGGCCACGCGGCCTTCAGCTCCTTCTGCAGCGCGCCGTACTCACTCTTGAAGGAGGTGTTCCATTTCGCGGCGGCCTCCTGGGTGCCGAACAGCTTGCCCAGGCGGGTGACGTCCGCACTCGTGGTGGCGACGTCGTTGTCGAGGTTCATCTCGACCATCTTCGCGCTCGACCCGGCAGCGTCCTTGATCTTCTTGGCGTACGGCTCGAAGGACGCGTACAGCACGAAGTCGGCGTCGGCGACCGCCGCGAGGTCGGACGGCTTGGGGTCGTAGTCCGGGGCGTGCTGCACGGACGACGGGACGATGACCTTCACGTCCTTGGCGCCGGCGGCCTTGGCGAGTGCGCCCTCCCAGGTGGTGGTGGCCACGACGACAGGGCCGCCGCCGTTCTTGTTCGCACTCTTGTCGCCGCTGTCGGCGTTGTCGGAGCCGCAGGCGGTGGCGGTCAGCGCGAGCGCGGTGGTCAGGCTCAGTGCGAGGAGGGAAGGGACACGGACGGTGCGGACGCGGGTGCGCGCCATGAGCGGATTCTCCGTTCGGGGATGAGGTGCACGGCCAGGACCAGGACCCCGGCCGTCAGGACGAGCAGGGGCCCGGGCGGCCAGTCGAGCTTCAGCGCGACGAGGAACCCGGTGAGGTTCACCGCGACGCCGATACCGACCGCCCAGGCGGTGATGGACTTCAGGGAGGTGCCCAGCCGCCGGGCGGCGAGCGCGGGCAGGAGGGTCAGCGCGTCGACGAGCAGCGCGCCGGTCAGCTTGATCGCCCCGGCGACGGACACCGCGACGAGCACGAGCAGCAAGAGGGTGAGCCGGTCGACCCGCACCCCGGAGGAGAGGGCGAGTTCGCGGTCGTAGAGCAGGAGCGCGAGGTCGCGGCGGCGCCACCAGAACAGGGCCGGTACGACGACGGCGAGCCCGCCCAGCAGCCACAGGTCGGGCGTGCCCACCGACAGGATCGAGCCCCACAGCAGCGCGAACGCACCTTGCGCGTTGACGCCGGACACGGCCAGGACCAGCAGCGCGGCGGCGATCGCCAGGCTCATCAGCAGGCCCATCGCGCCGGACAGGCCGTCCGGGGTGCGGGCCAGCGGCGCGACACCGGCACCTGCGAGGGCGCAGGCGATCAGCGCGCACAGCATGGGGTCGAGCCCGGTCAGCAGTCCGAGTGCGATGCCCAGGAGCGCGACGTGCATCATCGCGAACCGGACCGGCATGATGTCGAGCCCGACGATCACGACACCGATCACCGGAAGGCCGACGGCCGCCAGGAGCAGGGCGGCTCCGGCCCGTTGGACGGGTACGAGCTGCAGGAGCGTTCCGAGGTCGGCGGCGGCAAGGTTGTTCACCGGACCTCCCGGAGCCGGCCGGCGGCCATCTCCAGTACCCGGTCGCAGCGGTCGGCCAGCGCCCGGTCGTGCGTGACGACCACGACGGTCACCGGCAGCGACAGCAGGACGTCGGCCGCCTCCTCCTGCCCGGCGAAGTCGAGCGCGGCGGTGGGCTCGTCGGCCAGCAGCACACCCGCCCCGGCCGCGACGCAGCCGACCGCGCGGGCCAGATACATGCGCTGCAGCTGGCCGCCCGACAGCGTGTGCAGCGGTCGGCCGGTCAACGACCCGACACCCAGCTTCTCCGCCGCCTCCACGCCTTCGGCCGCTGCCCCACTGCTCGCCAGCAACTCGCTGCCCAGCAGCGGGAATCTGCCGACTGCGGGCTTCTGCGGGATCCAGGCGCACGCCCGGCGCCGCCACGCCCACTCGGCCGCGCTGCCGGTGCCCCGGCCGCCGACCAGGATCTCCCCGTCAGCCTGGCGGTGCAGGCCCAGCACGGCGCGTAGCAGCGTGGTCTTGCCCGACCCGTTGGTGCCGGTCAGCGCCACCCGCTCGCCCGCCTCGATGTCGAGATCGACCTCGCGCACGGCCTCTACGCGACCGTGCCGACAGGCGACCTGGCGCATCCGCACATCCAGCCCGTCCATCCCACCTCCTGTCCGTTCTGCGAGAGGAGTCGGACGGGCAGGGCGATGAGTTCCCGGCGATTTCCGGCGAAGAGAGGAATGCGCGAAGTCTCCGCGGCCCCCGGTTCCGTCACCGTGCACGGCACGGATCTCGACGACGGGCGGTTGCGCGCGGCGATCGTCGAGGCGGGGTACGGCGTCACCGACCCGGTCGCCGTCTGACCGACGGTGGAGCGGACCGCAGGCGACCGGCTCTCATCCGTCGCGCGTCACATCGAAAAGACGACGGGTGCCCTGCCGACGGGTCTCCGCCGGCAGGGCAGGCACCGCTGTTCTACTCGGCTTTACTCGGCCCGGGATCCGGCGGAGCGGCCGCGCAGGACGGAGAACACCGCCGCGGCCAGCCCCAGCACGCCGACGACCAGTCCGGCGACACCCAGACCGCGGGCGGTCGAGTCACTGGCCGACGCGGTCGACTTCGAGCTGTCGGAGGTCTTCGGGCTCGCCGACGAGGCGGTCGCGCTGCCGCCGTCCTCTGCCGCCTTGGCGGTGAGCTTGAGCACGGGTGCCGGGTTCTCCGGCTCCTGATCGCCCTGGGCCTCCTCGATCCACCGCACGACCTTGCCGTCGGAGTACGTCTGGAGGGTCTTGAAGGTGAGCTGGTCGGTGTCGTCGGGCAGCTGGCCGAAGGCGACGTTGAAGTCCTCGTAGTGGCCGGGGTCGATCTTGCCGCCGGTGAAGGTGATCTCGGAGACGGCGTCGGTGATGGTGCCGTCGTCGGTCTTGATGGGCGTCTTGAGCTTGGTGTTGGTGACCTTGGCGGTCCAGCCGTCCTGCGGGGAGACGAGCACGCCGAGGACGGGGTGGTCGGTGGGCAGGAACACCTGGACCTGCTTGGTGCTCGCGTTGTCCTCCTCGTTGGGGACACGGAAGGTCAGGACGCCGTCGGTGGCGCCCTTGGCGTAGCTGTCGGGGTGGATGGTGACGTGCGCGGAGGCGACGCCGGCGGCGGCGAGGAGTCCGGCGGCGGTCAGGGCGGTGACGGCGCCGGCGCGGCGCAGGGTGGTGCGGGTCCTGGACATGTGGTGAGGGATCTCCGTACGGAAGGAAGGGATGTCGGGGTCAGATCGCGTACGACAGCGCGGATGACATCCCCATCGGCGGCCCCCGCCGGTGAACGGCGTGCCTCAGCCGTGCCTGCCGCAGCGACCACGTCTCACCGGCAGCCCGACCTACGAGCCCGTGCGCGTCCGGTACGCCCCGCGCCCCGCCGTCGGCCTGCCACCAGGCGGCAAGCCCCGGCACGAACACGACCGCCCACCGCAGCAGCGACCACAGCGCCGCCTCGCCCCGCCGCAGCCACCAGGTCAGGACCAGAGCCGCCCCGACGTGGGCGGCAGTGGCGTGCGGCGTCAGCGCATGGGCGTGGGCCATCCGCATGCCGTGCATGACCATCGCCGCGTGGTGCGGCTGCACGGCGTGGAAGAGGAGATGCAGCCCACCCTGGGCAGCCAGAGTCCCCACGCCGATCGCGGCCAGCGACCGCTCCCGGCCGCCCAGCAGACAGCCGCCCGCAAAGACCGGCACGAACGCGGCCACCTGCACCCACACCGCCGGCGCCATGCCCGTGGCCAGGGCATGCCCTCCGGCAGCGAGCAGCACGCACAGCACGGCGAACACCGCCGCGCGCACGCTCCGCACCGCCAGGGACACACTCACGGCACCCGATGCTGCCATGCGGCAAGAAGATCTTTCCCCTCGCCCATGCATACGCATCACCGCCCACGAACCGCCTGGCCAATCCGCCCCCTTAACGAGTCGGAGGCGGCGGCCGTTCAGTTCCCGGCCATCTTGGCGAAATCGAAGCACCGGAAGCGGAGCACGGGCGCACGCCGTCCGCCCACACGCCCCCACACACGACGGGGTCGCGCGTCCGCCGCATCCGACAGCATCGGCAACGGCTACTTCACATCACCGTGGGACCAGGCACATAGCCGGCCCCACGGTGACCGCACCACGGTTCGTCAGGGCCGGCAGGACGGCCGGACGCGGAGCAGCTCGGTCCGCAGCACGGGCGTGCCGTCGACAAGCTGGGGGTCCTGCGTAGTCGGCTCGATACCGCCGGCAGCGATCTTGTCGAGCGTCTCCAGGCCGGCGGTACCGACCGTGCCGAACACCGTGTAGTTCGGTCGCAGCGCGGAGTCGCCGTAGACGACGAAGAACTGTGAACCGTTCGTGTTCGGCCCGGCGTTGGCCATCGCCAGCACACCGCGCCCGTAAAGGCGACGGACGCCGGTCGGATCGCTCGGTGCCGGCGGCAGGTCCACCGGCAGCTCGTCCTTGTACGCGTACCCCGGCCCACCCTCGCCGGTGCCGGTCGGGTCGCCACACTGCAGGACCTTCAGCGTCGGATACGCCGTCAGCCGATGGCACACCGTACGGTCGTAGAACCGGTGCCGCGCCAGGTGCACGAAGCTCTGGACCGTGCACGGCGCCTTCGCCCGGTCCAGACGCAGCGGGAGCGGGCCCTGGCTGGTCGGGACAGCCATGTCGACCGTGCCGTGACCGGGGGTGTGCCGCGGGTCGGGCGGCAGGGGAACCGGCCGCGCCGCCGGCTCGTCCGGGGTCTGGGTGTACTGGCAGGGACCGTGCGTCGTGCCCGGCGGGGCATCGGAAGCGGAGGCGGTGGTGCTGCCCCCGGACACGACCAGCGCTGCTGCCGCCCATGCGGTCATGAGAGCTCGGTTCATCCTGCACACCCTCCAAAAGATCGTCAGATTTCGGAGCGGTCGCAGTCTAAAGCGCGGCCCGGTGGGCGAGTACCGGTCCGCAGGCCACATCCACTCCCAGCCTTCGGCCCGGCCGCAGGCCACGTCGTTCGGCTGCGGCACGGCGCCCCGAACCATGTCGAGCGGGTTTCCGGGTGCAGAAACGCCATCCGTCCCGGACATGCCGGTGTGCCCGCCCAGGGTCGCTGCCTCAGACAGCGAGTGACATTCGTCTGGTCCTGAGTGCGGTGGAGTGCGCCCCGACGATGACGAACGCGAGGATGAGCTCCAGGGCGCCGAAGGAGAGAAATTCTGCCGGCCGGTCCGGCAGGCCGTTCTGGGCGATGGAGAGCACCCGCCCGAGGGCTCCGAAGAAGATCGGGGCGGCAAGGAAGTAGACGAGGATCCCCTGCGAACGGATCGTTGCCGCCGCCCAGAAGAACAGGGGAGCCCAGCCGATGTAGACGCCCGCCATGAAGCGGTGTACGTGGTCCGCGGTCACATCGCCCCCGGGGGCTCCCCGCGCTATCTGCAGCGAACGTTCCTTGTTGGTCTCGCAGTTGACGGATGTGGTGGTCATGCCTGCTCGGCGGGGCGTACGAGCAGCTCGGCGACGGCCACGTGCCGGGGACGGGTGACGATGTAGCCGACCGTGTCGGCGATGTCCCGGCTCTGCAGCCGCTCGATGTCACCCAGAGAGGAGGCGATGTACTGCTGCACAGCAGCGGGGTTGTGCGTGCGCAGTTCGGTGTCGACGCTGCCCGGCTCGATGACGGACACACGGACATGCTGCTTTGCCAGTTCCTGGCGCAGCGCCTCGCTGAAGCCGGTGACGCCGAACTTGGTGGCGGTGTACACCGCCATCATGGCGTAGGCGTTGCGGCCGTTCAGCGAGCTGACGTTGACGATGTCGGCGACCTGGCGCGGTTCCTCGGCGGCGGCCTTGACCAGGTGAGGGACGGCCGCGTGGGTGGTGTACATCAGGCCCGTCAGGTTGATGTCGATCATGCGTCGCCAGTCGTTCAGATCCGCACCCGAGGCGGGACCGAGCAGCATGAGACCGGCGTTGTTGACCAGGATGTCCAGACGACCCAGGCCCTCGACGGTCCGCTCGACCGCCTCCGCGGCGGCCTGGGAGTCGGTGATGTCGGCGGGCACGACCAGGGCCTTCCCGCCGGCGGCGGTGATCTCTCCGGCGAGGTCGGTGAGGCGGTCCTCGCGCCGGCCGACCAGCGCCACGTCGGCGCCCTCGCGGGCAAGCTCCAGCGCGGTGGCGTGGCCGATACCGCTGGAAGCCCCGGTGACCAGGGCAACGGTTCCTTCAAGACGACCAGTCATGATTCAAGCCTTTCGATGAACGGCCACGCTGCTGCGAGCCGTACGGGATGGAGATAGGGGGTGACAGTGGCAGAGTCCGATCCGCCCGGTTTCATATGGATTGTCTACAAGCGCTCTCCGCCGTATGACCAGGGGAAACGCCATGCATTCCGTGACCGATCGCGCCCGCATCGACGAAGCCGCTCGGAGCATGCCCGTTTGTGCCGGTCCTGGTCCAAGCTCGCCCATACCTCTCTTGTCGGCCTCGCAGTCGATGCCACCTGTTCAGCTCAGCGGGACGTCGAGGACGGCCTTGCGGTGGCTGAACGTCTCGATGGAGTAGCGGCCGTGGTAGTTGCCCATGCCGCTTTCCCCGACGCCGCCGAAGGGGAGCGTCGGCACGGCGAGGTGGTGCATCGGCAGGCCGAAGTTGAGGCCGCCCGAGGAGGTCTCGGCGGTGAGCCGGCGCTTGGTGGTGTTGTTCTCGGTGAAGGCGTACAGGGCGAGCGGCTTGTCGCGTTCGTTGATGAAGGCGATCGCCTCGTCCAGGTCCTGCACGGTCAGGATCGGCAGGATGGGGCCGAAGATCTCCTCCTGCATCACGGGTTCGTCGGGCCGGACATCGGCCAGCACGGTCGGGGCGATGTACTTGTCCCCGCGGTCGGTCCGGCCGCCGGTGACCGTACGGCCGGAGGCCAGCAGCGCGGAGAGCCGGTCGAAGTGCCGCTCGTTGACGACCCGCGCGAAGGCGTCGGACGTCTGCGGGTCCTCACCGAACAGCTCCTTGAGCGTGACGACCAGGGCGGCCTGCAGTTCGGCCGCGGTCTCCGGGTCGGTCAGGACGTAGTCGGGGGCGACGCAGGTCTGTCCGGCGTTGGCGAACTTGGTCCGCGCCAGGCGCTGCGCGACCGTCGCGATGTCGGCGTCCCGGTCCACGAACACCGGCGACTTGCCGCCGAGCTCGAGGACGACCGGGGTGAGGTTCTTGGCGGCGGCGGTCATCACGATGCGGCCGACCGTGCCGTTGCCGGTGTAGAAGATGTGGTCGAAGCGCTGCTCCAGGAGCACGGTGATCTCCCGCGAGCCGCCCTCGACGACCGCGGTGGCGTCGGTGTCGAGATAGGCGGGCAGCAGCTCGGCCAGCAGCGCGGAGGTGTGGGCGGCGTAGTTGGCGGGCTTGATCACGACCGCGTTACCGGCCGCGAGGGCGCCCGCGACGGGGACCAGCAGCAGATTGATCGGGTAGTTCCACGCAGAGATCACCAGGGCGACACCGAGGGGGTCGAACACGGTACGGGCGGTGCTGCCGGGAAGGCCGGGCACCGACACGGGGGCGTGCTGCGGGGCGGTCCACTCCTCCAGGTGCTCCAGGTACTCGTCGATCTCGACGATCGTGAGGTCGATCTCCATGGCGTCGGCCTCGGCGCGGCTCTTGTGCAGGTCCGCGTACAGGGCGTCGGCTATCGCCACGCGGTTGTCGGTGAGCAGGCCACGCAGCCGGGTCAGCTGCTGCCGGCGCCAGGACAGAGGCTTGGTGCGGCCGGTGCGGAAGGCGGCGCGCAGCCGGTCCACCAGCGCCGTGGCTTCGGCGGCAGTGAAGGTGTCGTCGAGGGTGAAGGATGCTTTGGGGTCAGTCACAGTGTGGTCCTGTTCGGATTGGAGCGAAAGCAGGCCGGCCTCCGGGGAAGGCGAGCGGTATCCCGGTAGCCACGCGTTGCTGGTCACCGCCAGGTCGGCGTGACGGCCGCGGCCTGGCGGGAGCCGACCTCGTGCGGCAGGATCTCCGGGACGCGGGCGACATCCTCGGGCGTGAGGGTGACCTGCGCGGCGGCCACGGCCGGAGCGCCGCAGGCGATCGTCGTGCCTACGTGCCCAGACCGGTCGCCCCGGTCTTGAGGCCCTGGCCGCCGAGAGTGCGCCGGGCGGGCTTCCTGGTGCGTTGTGCCATGTCCTCAACGCTAGGGACACGGCACCCGGGGGTCATGGGGCACCGATCGCATAGAATTGCCTAATCCTCTCAACAAGGAGGCGCCGTGCTGGACCGACTTTCCTCAGCCATCAATCGGCACTTCGTGGGAGTGGGCTCGGCCACCGCGGTCCCGCGGCTCACCCTTGTCGCGGTCGATGAGCTCATGGAGCCCACCGACCGGCTGGAGGATCCGATGATCTGCTTCGTCGCCGAGGGCACGAAACGCACCACCGCGGGGGAGCTCAGCCATGTCGCTCACGCCGGCGAGATGCTGTTCACCACCATCGACCTGCCCGTCACCGTCGCGGTGGAGAAGGCGCCCTACCGCTCCGCCGTCCTGCGATTCGACACCCAGGCGCTCACCGAACTGCTCGTCGAGCTGCACGAGACCGGCCCCGCCACCCTGTCGACGATCGAAGCACAGGTGACCGCGCCGATGACCCCGGAACTCATCGACGCACTCACCCGCTATGTCCAGCTCCTCGACACCCCCGACGACATCCGCCCCCTCGCCGCCCGGGTCGAGAGCGAGATCCTCTACCGGCTGCTGCGCAGCTCCCTCGGACCCGTCCTGCGCCAGTGGTCTCTGGCCGACTCCGTCACGACCCGGGTGCGCGAGGTGGCCCGATGGATCTGCGCCCGCTACACCGAGCCGCTCAGAATCGACGAGATCGCCGCCGTGGCACACATGAGCCCCGCCAGCCTGCACCGGCACTTCAAAGCGGCCACCGGCATGAGCCCGATCCAGTACCAGAAGCACCTACGGCTGCAGGAGGCACGACGTCGCCTGGTCGCCGGCGATGCCACCGCGGCCCAGATCGCGCAGGCGGTCGGATACGCAAGCGCCACCCAGTTCAACCGCGAGTACCGCAGCACCTACGGCCTTCCACCGGGCCAGGACGCGGCCCGCCTACGCGCTCGACTCGCCCAGGCCACCACGGCAACGACGCGGCGGGCATAGGACCTGGCCGTCAGACTGAGGCATCTGCCGGGGGGCCGACGACGGCCGTGTTGTCGCTCCGCTGCGGCCTGGCGCAGCTCCGCCATTCACGCGGGCCTCAGCATCCATTGCTGGCTGGCACTGTCCTTGTCCGTCTGCAGCACGATCGCCGCATGGTCGTGTGTGCTGTCGGCGTCGACCTCGATGACCTTCTTCTCGCTCAGCACACTGACGATCTTCACGTAGCCGCCGTCCGTCGGGACCAGCTTCCACTGCTGGTTGGTTCCGCCGTCTTTTGCCGGCCACTGGATGATCGGGGTGCCGTCGGTCGGGCTTGCGTGCTGGACGTCGACGAGCATGCCCGAGTGGACGTTGGTGATGGTGGAGACGCCGTTGCCGAGGTCGGAGAGACGCCATTGCTGGTTGGTGCCGCCGTTGAGGGTGTACTGGATGAGCTGGGTGTCCTTGGTCGTCGAGAAGTCGGGATCGTCGAGGACTTCGCCGCTCGCGCGGTTGGTGAGGGTGTACGCGTCCAGGGTGGCGCAGAAGGGGATGGCCGCGCCGCGGGTCTGGTGGAGGTCGAGGACGACGACCTCGTTGGTGCCGGCGACGAGCCAGGGCGCGGGACAGAAGAGGCGGTGCTGGGGGCCGATGCTCCAATAGCGTCCGAGGTTACGGCCGTTGACCCAGACCAGCCCCTTGGTCCATCCGGACATGTCCAGGTAGGTGTCGCCGACGGCGCCGAGGGTGAAGGTGGCTCGGAAGAACAGGCCCGGGCGGTTCGGGTCGCTGATGTTCGGCTTCAGTGCCGCGACGTAGGGCTCGTCGACCGGCAGCGTGTACGTCTGCCAGTTCACAAGCATCTCGCCGCTGCGGATCTGGAACGGCTTCCCGTCGAGCAGGAAAGCCGACCCGTCCGGGGCGAAGGCGAACGTGTTCCCGGCCGCTGAGGCGTTGCCGGTGACCAGCCGTGCGGCCAGCGGGCTGATCAGCCCGGCGGCCAGGCCGAGCGATTGCTGGTCAACCTCGCCTTGGTGCCGCTTCCGGTCGGCTACGTGGCGTACGTCCTCGCGCGCAGCACGAGCCCCACGCTCCGGGCCACCTCGGCGTCGGTGAGTGGACCACGCGCACGGCAGGGCACACACCGACGCCGGCGCGCCTCCAAGCACCGTGCGGCGCGCACCCTCGCCCTGGGCAACGGGGGCGGACGCTCACTGGCATCCTTCGGCAGCAGGCCGCTGCTGACCGCCACGGCGCTCGCGGCGACCGTCACGGCGGCGCTGGGCGCGGTGGAACTGGCAAGCCCCGACGAGGGGAAGTCCGCGGGACATCCATCAGGTGGCCTCACGGTGGCCGACGATGCAGCCGCCCCGGTGGCAACCCCTCGGAAAGGCCCTGCCGGTACGCCGCACACCCCACCACCGACGGCCACGCCCCGCACAAAGCCCACGGCCAGGCACACGACGCCTCCGAACGGCTCCCGGCACATCGCACCTGCGTCCACTCCCGCCCCGGAAAGGCCCACACCCGCCGAGACACGAAACCCCCGAACGTTCCGACCGCCGGGCAAACGGCCGCGTCGGAGGTCCTCGACGTCATCAACCAGGCCCGTGCCGAGGCAGGTCTCGCGCCGTTGCGGTTCAGCACCGGCCTGGGAACGAGCTCTGGCCGACACACCGACACCATGGCCGCCGGTTGTGGCCTGCAGCACCAATGTCCGGGCGAGCCGTCGCTCGGCGACCGCGAGACGGCGGCCGGCGTTCACTGGAGAACCGCCGGCGAGAACATCGGCGAGGGCGGCCCGGTCGCCGAAACGCAGGCGGACATCACGGGCATGGCCGTCGGGATCACGAAAGGGATGCTCGCCGAACAGCCCCCCAACGACGGACACCGCCGCAACATCCTCAACCCGGACTTCCACCACATAGGAATCACCGTGCTGCGCGACAGCGGGGGGAGGGTCTGGATGGCCCAGGACTTCTCCGACTGACAACGGCCGAAGTGACGAGCAGACTTGTCGCCCCGGAGCGGGGAGTCGTCCCCGCCGTTGAGCCATGAAGATCCGAATTCATTCTCACCAGACCGCTGCGTACGCCCCGGGCCCGTCGCCGGCCGCCGCGTTCAGGTGAACGGGCAGCGCGAGCAGTCCTGGCGGCTTCCGGTGTACCGGACGGCGCGGCAAGCCGGTAGGTCTCCCCACCGCGGACGTGCCGCCCCTGCCCCAGCACCGCAAGGAATGTCCGGGAATCGACTCGGTCACGTGGACCCGGTGCTCGTACGGGCGTGTGGTCGGCCCCCGTCCGGCGCCGGGTCGGCCGGTCCGGGCAGTCCGCTGGGGCCGGTTTCCGGGACCGGGTGTCCGAGGGCCGACTCGGTGCTCTCGCCGAGGAAGCCGCCCGACTGGTGCTGCCACAGCTTGGCGTAGGCACCGTCCGCCGTGAGCAGTTCCTCGTGGGTGCCCTGCTCGACGACGCTTCCGCGGTCGAGGACGACGAGACGGTCCATGCCGGCGACGGTGCTCAGGCGGTGGGCGACCACGAGGGCCGTACGTCCGTCCATCAACCGCCACAGGGCGTCCTGGACGAGGAGTTCGCTCTCCGAGTCCAGCGCGCTGGTCGCCTCGTCGAGCAGCAGGATCGGGGCGTCGCGCAGGATGGCCCTGGCCAGGGCGACGCGCTGGCGCTGGCCGCCCGAGAGTTTGACCCCCCTCTCCCCCACCAGGGTGGCGAAGCCGTCGGGGAGTTGGTCGGCGAACTCCGTGACGTGCGCGGCCGCGGCCGCCGCGTGGATCTCCTCGTCGGTGGCGCCGGGCCGGGCGAAGGCGATGTTGTCCCGCAGGCTGCGGTGGAACATGGCGGGTTCCTGCGGTACGTAGGCGATCAGTGAGCGCAGGTCGGTCTGGCGCAGCCGGCTGATGTCCTGACCGCCGATCAGGATGCGTCCGTCGTCGAGGTCCGACATCCGCAGCAGGAGCCGGGTGAGCGTGGTCTTGCCGCCGCCGGACCTGCCGACCAGGCCGATCCGTGCACCTGCGGGCACGTCCAGGTCGAGGCCCTGGAAAATCGGCTTCGCACCCGTGTGGGCGAAGGTCACCGCCTCGAAGCGGATGCCGGTGTCCCGCGGTGCGAGCGTCTCGGGATGCGTCGGGTCGAGCACGGTGGGCGGATCCAGCAGCAGCTCCGTGAACTGCGCGGCCTCGGTCATCGAGCTTTCCAGACGCCGGTAGATCTGGTTGAACTCGAACATGATCTGTGTGGCGTTGGAGTAGTAGGTGAAACTGACGACGATCTCCTCGACTCCCTGGCCCGAGCCGCCGAAGGCGACGGCGACCAACAGCCCCAGCACGTTGGTCAGCACGGACATGGGGGCGACCAGGGTGTCGACGCGCAGATTGCCGTAGTCCCACGACCTGAGCGTCAGGCGCCGGGAGTCCGCGACACGGCTGCGGTGTTCGTCGGCCTCCCGCCGCTCCGCCGCGAACGCCCGGATGGTCTCCATGTTCATGAGGCTGTCGGCGACGTGGCCGGAGACCCGGGCGATCGCCGCCTCACGGGCGTTGACGAGCCTCTGCCGACGACGGATCAGCGGCGTCGCGGCCACCACGGTCAGCGCGATCATCACGAGAAGGCCGACGACGAGCGCCGGTTCGTAGCTCCACAGCACCACGGCACCGAAGACCAGCGGGACGAGACTGCCCACGATCCGGTACGTCACCGTGTCGACGAAGTCCTCGAAGCGCTTGCCGAAGCTGAGCACCCGTTTGGTCAGGGAGCCGGCGAAGTTGTCGTGGAAGAACGCCGCGTCCTTGGCCAGGAGTTCGTCCATGCCGCTCACGTACAGGTGTTCCATGCCGAGGGCGTCCACGCGGTTCAGGCAGTGCTGCCCGATCCGCCACACGCCCTCGGCGAGCAGCAGCGTCACGCCGAAGCCCAGCACGTACGGCAGCGCCGAGCCGAGGGTGAGATCGCCGTCGTCGGCGGCCTGTCCCGCCAGTTTGGCGATCAGCAGGGGGGCGACGTAGCGGATGCCGATGTTGCCCACGGCCGGCAACAGCAGCGCGGGCAGGGCCAGCAGTCGTAGTCGCAGCAGTTCCCGGCCGTAGTGGCGCAGTGCCAGGACGACCGCGCTCCTGCCCGGTGTCGGCCCTCGCGTATCTGTTGTCCCCATCACACTCCCGGAGGTTCGGAAGTCGGAAGTGTCCCGTCCGCGGAGTTCCTCAGTCCAGGCATTTACCGCGGACCGGCGAGAACCGGACACCGCCGCGTTCGTGGGTCACCGGGAAGGCGAGGGGGCCGGTGCGGGGTGGGTCAGAAGCGCTGGACGATTTCGCAGGTGTTGGGCACGACGATGTCGAGAGGGGGCCGGTCGGCGACCAGGACGTCGAAGCCGGTGCCGCAGTCGATCTGGTCGAAGCCGCCGTTGCGGCTGACGATCGTGTCGTTGCCGCCGCGCCCGACCATGGTCACGGTGATCAGGGTCGGACCGGTCCAGCCGTCGGGGTCGGTGAGCCGGTCGGGGCCGCTGCCGCCGACGAGGATGTCGTTGCCCTGCCCGCCCACGAGGTCGCTCGGGAGGTCGGTGTCGTTCTGAGCCGTGTCGTTCCGGTCGCCGAGGTCGGCGACGATCCGGGTCACGCCCTGGCCCGCGCAGAGGACCGTATGGCCGCTCCCGGTGCAGCCCGGGCCCGCGGTGAGATTGCTCGTCGTGTCGGTGACCCGGAGGGTTCCCGCGCTGAAGGTGTCGAAGGTGACGGTGTTCGTCTCGCCGGGCAGGGCGGTGAAGACGAGCCGGCCGTTGCTGATCGTCACGAAGGCGGGGGCTGCGGACGCGGGGCTCGCGACGGCCATCGTCAGGGTGAGGGCGGCCACGGCCGGGGCGGCGGCGCGGACAGCGGTGCGGAGACGTGAAGCTGTCGAGCTCATCGGTACTGTTCCTCGGGGTCGGCGCGTGCGGATCTGATCCTGGATCCGTCGCACCCTTCGCTACCCGGAGTGACGAGCCGGCTCACCTCTTCATCACACAGTTACCTCGTGTGCCGCAGGAGAGACGTTCGGTCGATCTTCCCGTGTGCCGTCATGGGGATGCTGCCCACGAAGACGTAATGCTGCGGCACCATCTCGGCGGGCAGGTGCCGGCGGGCGAACTCCTTGAGCGCCGCGGCCGAACGGGGCGCATCGCTGTGCGCGTCGCCGACCACGTAGGCGGTGAGGCGGGCCTCGTCCTGGTCCCAGTCGACCACGACGTCGTTCACCCCGGGGCACCGGCCCAGCACTCCCTCGATCTCCCCCGGCTCCACCCGCACGCCGCGCACCTTGATCTGCCGGTCGATCCGCCCGAGGAACTCCAGTTCGCCCTCGTCGTTCCGGCGGACCAGGTCGCCGGTGCGATACCACCGCTGTGCGGAGCCGCCGACGCGCACGAAGCCGCTCTCGGTCGCC
The DNA here is from genome assembly GCF_040645635.1 of Streptomyces sp. NPDC046727. NCBI lineage: Bacteria > Bacillati > Actinomycetota > Actinomycetes > Kitasatosporales > Streptomycetaceae > Streptomyces > Streptomyces sp. NPDC046727. The sequence continues at coordinate 26,990 of NZ_JBEYYR010000002.1, read as the reverse complement.
GCCTGGTTCCTCCAGTACCCGAGGGCCAGGCATGCGCCGCCGACGAGGAGTTCACCGGGGGCGCCGCTCTCGGCCTCCGCCGTGCCGTCGGCCACCATGGTCCGGGCCGGGCCGATCGCCCGGCCGATCGGGACGGGGCCGGTGCTCGTCGGTGCCACCTCGTGGCTGGTGGCGACCACCGTCGTCTCGGTGGGGCCGTAGTGATTGACGAAGCGCCGCAGCGGGTGCCCGTCCCGAAGGCGCAGCCGGTCGCCTCCGGTCAGCAGGCAGCGCAGCTGTCCGAAGTGGGTCCCGTGCCGCAGATAGGCCTCGGCCAGCGGAGTCGGCAGAAACGCCAGGTCGATGGCCTGGGCCCGGTACCAGTCGCCGAGTTCCCAGGGCGCCAGCTTCAGTTCCCCGGGAGCGAAGTGGATGGACGCGCCGTGGCACAGGTACGGCCAGGTCTCCCACATGAAGGCGTCGAACGACATGGCGGCGATCGACGCGGCCCGGTCCGCGGGCGTCACGCCGTAGGTGTCGCCGTGCCAGCGCGCCAGCAGCGCGAAGGAATCGTGTCCGACGAGCACGCCCTTCGGGACCCCTGTCGATCCCGAGGTGTAGATGAGGTACGCGCCGCCGCCGGGCACACCGAGCGCGTCCGGTTCCGCCGGGGCGCACGCCGCCCGGTCGATCACCCTCGGCACGCCGGGCAGGCCGGCGTCCGGGCCGCCGGCAAAATCCCCGACGACGGCTTCCGGAGCGGCATCGGCCACCATCGCCTCCAGCCGGCCACGCGGCAGGTCGGGAGGCAGGGTGAGGCAGATCCCTCCTGTGCTCCAGATGCCGAGCTGGGCAGCCAGCACACCGATGCCGCGATCCAGGTGGATCGCGACGACCGCGCCCGGCCGGACCCCGCTCCGGGTCAGGGCGAGGGCGATGCCGGCGGCCTGCCGCACCAGCTCGCCGTACGTGGTCAGCTGCCCCTCGCACGCCACGGCCGGTGCGTCCGGCCGCCGTCGCGCCTGGCTCAGGACCATCTCCGGAACAGAGCTGATGCCGTTCCTGACCGTCGAGGCGCTCACTGGCTCTCGACCGCCACGCAGGCCGCCGCCACCGCCTGCGCGCGGGCGTCCGTCAGGAACTGCCGCGCCGGTACGCTCATCCCGTACTGGGTGCGCAGCAGCGAGATGACCTCCATGACCAGGAGGGAATGGCCACCGATCGCGAAGAAGTCGGACTCCGCGTCGACCTCGGAGCTGCCGACGACCTTCACATAGCTCTCGATCACCGCGTCGAGCGAGTTGTCCATGTCGTTTCCCCTTTCTCTGCTGTTCTCTGCTTTTCTCTTCAGGCAGGCTGGACGAAGGCGGATTCGAGTCTGCGGTAGCCGGTACCCACGGCCCATCGAACGGTTTCCGGGGAGAGCCGGGCCGTGGGAAAGGCGGCCGTCCATGCGGAGATCGCGGCCTTCGCGCCTTGACGGGCTATCGGAGCGCCGAGGCAGTAGTGGATGCCGACCCCGAAGGCCAGGTGCCGCTGGTTCCGCGTGAAGTCGAGGACGTCGGCGTCCGCGGAGTTCTGCCAGTCCCGGTTGGCGGCGGCGAGCAGCACGAGAATGCGGTCACCCGCGCGGATGGTGTGCCCGTCCACGCTCAGGTCGGCGAGTGCGACTCGGGGGACCTGCGGTACGGGCGTGTCGAAGCGCAGCAATTCCTCGACCACCGCCCCGGCTTCGGCCTGCCCCGTGGCCACTTCGTGGTAGCGGCCGGGTTCTCGCAGCAGGTGCAGCAGCCCGCTCGCGATGAGCCCCGCCGTGGTCTCCTGGCCGGCGAAGGACAGGAGGTGGGCCGTGTGCAGGTAGGTGTCCTGGGGCGCTGCCGGGTCGTCGCCGACGAGAGGGAACAGGGCGCTGTCCGGCGAGAGGTCCGGGGCGAGCGCGCGATAGAGCTCGTTGAGCCGGCCGACGGCGGCAGCCGCCTGCTCGGCGAACTCCGTTTTGTGTGGCTGGGCCAGGAAACTGGCGATCGCGGCCATGTGAACGGCCGCCGTGGACATGACGTCGGCGGGCACATCGAGTACCCGGGCGAGAATGCCGCCGGCGACCGGGGTGGAGAAGTCGTTCGCGATGTCCACGCCGGTGGGCGGGCGAATCGTCTCCAGTTGTGTGGCGACGACGTCCTGGAATTCTTCGGCGAGGCTCTCCGCACGGTTGCGGGCGAAGAAGGACTGCATGGTCCGGCGAAGCCGTGTGTGACCCGGCGGATCCATGAGCATGAACCAGCCGAGCAGCATCCGCTCCAGTTCGGGGAACTCGCGGCAGGGCGAATCGCCGGCGTTCAGCCGAAGCCAGTCCGAGGACACTTCCGGAGAGCGCAGAACCGTGTTCACCGCGCTTCTTCCGGCGACCACCCAGACTTCCAGCAGCTCGTCCCAGAAGACGCCGGAACGCTCTTGAAAGGTCTTGTAGACAGGGTACGGATCCTCCCAGAACGAAACCCCCACGGCCCGCTGCTCCCTAATGTGCTGTGTCACGTCGTGCGGTGGTCCCGGGATCGGCGACCACCCTGGCGAGAAGCTCGTGGTAGGCCGCCCGTACGGCCTGGACGGTCTGCGCGGAGACGCGTTCCGGCTGACGGTCGAAGGTGATCCTCAGGGCGCCGTCGGGCTGCGGCCAGGCTTCCACGACCAGCTCGTGCATGGAGCGCGGATGCGCGGCGTCGATGCCGGTCACCTGGCAATCCGGAAGGCCGAACCTCTCCTGATCGACGTCCTGGAGGGCGAACATGGTCTGGAACAGGGGGTGGCGGTCCGAGCGGGTCGGGCGGACGGTTCCGACCACCTCGGAGAAGGGCACGTCCTGGGCGGCGAACGCCGTCATGACGATGTCGTGGGTGCCGAGCAGTACCGAGGGAAAGTCGTCGTCGAGGCCGCGGAACGGGATGCACAGCGTGTTGATCAGGCAGCCCACGAAGCTGTCGGCGGAAGGTATGTCGCGCTTGGCGACCGGGACGCCGATACCGAACGCGTCCTGCCCGAGGGTCCGGTGGAGCGCCGTGGCGTAGGCGGCCAGGAGCACGGTGAACAAGGTCGTACCGGCTTCGACCGCTGCCTTTTCCAGCTTGGAGGCGTCCGCTGCCGGCAAGGAGAAGGACGCTTCGGCCGGTGGGAGGGGGTGGCCCGGTGGGTTCGGCGCGGGACCGAAGTCGAGCGGGGGAAGGCCGGTGAGTGCCTCCGACCAGAAGGCGAGCTGCTGTGACAGCCGTTGCGGGGACAGTTGCAGCGCGCGTTCCCGCAGGGCGTCCGCGAGGGAGGCCGGGGCCCTGCCGAAGTCGGGCCGCACCCCGGCACGACGAGCCGTGTAGGCAAGGGCCAGCTCCCCGAGGAGGATCCGCTGCGACCAGGCGTCGAAGGCGATGTGATGGACGCAGATCGCGAGGAAGTGCGTGGTCGCGCAGGCGATGGACGCGCACCTCCATACCTGTGCGCTCTCGATGCTCAGCGGAGTGAGCACATGCTCCCTCAGGAGACGGACGGCCTCGTCCTCATCGGCCGCCGAGGGCAGGACCTCCAGGGACGCGGGGGCATCCCCGGTGCGCACGAGGGCACGAGGTCTCGGTACGGCCTGGTACGCGGCCCGCAGGGCTTCATGGCGCTCCCCCACGTCACGCACGGCCTCGGCCAGGGCGTCGAGGTCCAGGGGGCCGTCGATCCTCCAGAAGGAAGGGCAGAGCGGTGCCAGGTCCTCGGGGTGGAATTCGTGTGCCATCGCGAAACCCGCCTGCATGCCGACGAGTTCCACCGCCTGCTGTGGAGAGGCGTTCCGGGGCTCGACCGGTACGGGCCGGTTCGCGTCCGATCGCGAGCGGCGCAGCTCGTCCAGGCAGCCGTCGAGCGTGGGGTGGGCCATGATCAGCGAGATGGGGACCGGCGCCCCCAGGAGCAGCCCCAGTTTGGTGCACAGCCGGCCGGCGTCCAGGGATGTGCCGCCGAGCGCGAAGAACGATACGTCAGGGGGCACGCTCTCCCGGTGGAGCACCGCCGCGAACGCCGATCCGACGACGGCTTCCAGCTGATCGCGGGCCTTCCCGTCGTGGTCCGCGACGGCGGTCCCGTCCAAGCGGGGCAGCGAGGCGGCCAGTTTCCGGTGGTCGACCTTGCCGTTCGCGGAAAGAGGGAAGTTCTCGACGTGTTCGCAGTGATCCGGGACGAGGTGTCCGGGGGCGCGGGCCATGATGCCGCGCCGGAGTTCGTCGGGCCGCGGGTCGGCCGCGTGCTCCGTGGTGTAGAAGACGGCGATGCCGTGGCAGGTGCCGTTGCCGTCCGTGCGGGGGACGGCGACACAGTCCGTCACGCCTGGCGCCTGCCGGACCAGAGCCTCGATCTCCGCCAGTTCGACGCGGTGTCCACGGAGCTTCACCTGACGGCCGATGCGTCCGTGGAAATGGAGGATCCCGTCGGCGTCGACGGAGACCAGGTCACCCGTCCTGTACCTGCGGTCCGCATGCCCCGGGCCGTCGGCTCGGACGAATCTCTCCTCGGTGAGCGCGGGTTGCCCGAGGTAGGAGAGCGCCAGGCCGTCGCCGGCGATGTACAGCTCGCCGGGCTGCCCTGCCGCGCACGGCTTGCCGTCCTGGATCACCTGGACCCGCCGGCCGGCCACCGCTCTGCCGATGGGGATTCCGTGCTCGTGTGAGCAGTCCGCCGGCGTGATCTCGTGCACGGTCGCGAAGACCGTGCTCTCGACGGGCCCGTACCCATTGACCAGCGTGATGCCGGGATGAGCCTCCAGGAACATGCGCACATGCCTCGGGGAGAGGCGTTCGCCGCCGATGAAGACGCGTTCGAGACCGTCGAAGCAGCCCAGGTCCTCCTCGACGAACATGTTGAAGAGCGAGGCGGTGAGCCACAGGACGTTCACCCGGTGGGCGGCGGTCAGCGTCCGCAGCGAGAGGGGAAGCAGGTAGGGGCCGTCGATCAGAACCGACGTTCCGCCGGACAGCAGCATCCCCCACAGCTCCAGACTGAAGGCGTCCCAGGGCAGCGCCGCGGCCAGCGGCATGACGCTTCCCGGCGCGAAGCAGCGGAACACCGGATCACGGAGCAGGCTGACGGTGGCCCGGTGCGGTGACACCACCGCCTTGGGCACGCCCGTGCTGCCGGAGGTGAAGAAGACGGTGGCGGGGGAATCGCGGGAGATGACGGGTGCGGCGGGGAGGGTGAGCTGCCGCTCCGCCCGCTCTACGGATGGGGGGACGAAGGCGGGAAGGTCCCACCGGCCCGGCTCGGTCGTCACGACGACCGGCGCGGCGAGGAGCCGCACCAGCTCCTCCTGCCGGGCGCGCGGCCATTCCGGGGCGATGAGCGAGTACGCGGCGCCCGTCTTGAGGATGGCGAGCACCGCCACGACCAGCTCCGCCGAACGCGGCATGACGACGGGAACGATGTCGCCCGCCGCCGCGAGTCCGCGCCGCGTCAGCTCCTGGGCCCAGGCGTTCGAGACCTCGTCCAGTGTGCGGTAGGAGTACTGCCTGTCCCCTGCGATCAGCGCGGTGCGGTCTCCCTGCTCCCGGGCCTGAACGGCGAAGGCCCCGCACAGGGTGTCGCCCTGGCCGATGAGCTCCTCGAACAGCGCGCGCGGATTCCTGGCGGGCACCTCCGCACCGTGCCTCGATGTTCCAGCCATGCCGCTGACTCCTGCCGGTGCCGTCCGTGGTGATGTCATCACGCCAGCTCAGAAGGTAGGTCGCACAGCTTTCGTCTCGTTATCGCGCCCGCTTCGCACCCGGTGCCCCGGGCAGTGCCCCGACCGGACGCGTTCGCAGGGGAGAACTGATACGGCGTCGATAAGGCGCGCCTCTAGGGTCCCGGCCATGCCGAGCCCCATGGAAACGTCGCACGCCCACCCCACGACCTCCCGGTCCGTGGTCCTGCGCGCATTCAACAAGCCCCTCGCCCTGGAAGAGCTGGACATCGCCGCGGTCGGTCCCGGCGAAGTCCTGGTCAAGGTGGGTTACGGCGGCGTCTGCGGCACGGACGCGCACCTGTGGAGCGGACGACTGGACATCCCCACACCCGTGGTCCTCGGGCACGAGGGGCTCGGAACGGTGGAGCGGATCGGGTCCGGCGGGCTGCGTGACGCGAACGGGGACACCCTGGAGGTCGGGGACACCGTCATGTGGGCGTCCTCGATCTCCTGCGGTTCCTGCGTTCCGTGCCGTATGCACGAAGAACCGACGCTGTGCGAACGGCGCACCACCTACGGCGTCAACATCCCCGTGTCGGACGCCCCCGGACCGTCCGGGTCCTGGTCGGAGCGCATGCTGCTGCGCGCCGGCACCAGTGTGGTCAAGGTCCCCGCGGGCGTGGACCCGCTGTCGGCGATGTCACTGGCCTGTGCCGGCCCCACCATGGCGCACGCCCTGTACGGCCGGCGTGCCGTCAGGCTCGGCGAGACGGTCGTGGTCCAGGGCAGCGGACCGGTGGGGCTCGCCGCGGCCGCCATGGCGCAGCTGGCCGGCGCGTCCCGGGTGATCGTGGTGGGCGGCCCCCGGGCCCGCCTCGCGGTCGCCGGACGACTCGGCATCGGTGACCACCACCTGGACATCATCGACGGCCTGGACGCCACGGCCGCGCTCGCCGAGGTACGCGCCCTGACCGGCGGATACGGCGCCGATCTCGTCATCGAGTGCGCCGGTGCCCCGAGTGCCGTCCCCCAGGGCATCGCCATGGCGCGACGGGGCGGCTCCTACCTCGTCGTGGGGCAGTACACCGACCGTGGCGACATCGACATCAACCCGCACCAGCTGGTCCATCGCCAGCTGTCCCTCTTCGGCTCCTGGGGATTCACCGGGGCGCACCTGGTCGCCTACGTGAACCTGCTGCCGGCTCTCAGCGAGCGGTTCGACCTCAAGAGCCTGGTGACCGAGTTCCCGATGACGGACTGCGAGGAGGCCCTGCGGCAGGTCGGCACGGGTTCGGTCCTCAAGGCCGTACTGCGCCCGTAGCCGGAGAGAGGTGAACGTCCGAGGGGAGTCACTGTGCGGCTGAGTACCGTCATCCTGCCCACCCGGCGCTGGACCGAGGGCGCCGGCCGCAGGTGGCGGCGTGCCGAGGAACTCGGGTTCCACGCCGCCTACACCTACGACCACCTGTCGTGGCGCAGCCTGCGCGACCGGGCCTGGTTCGGTGCCGTACCCACGCTGGCCGCTGCCGCGGCGGCCACCCGGTCCCTCCGGCTGGGCACCCTCGTCGCCTCTCCCACCTTCCGTCACCCGGTGCCGTTCGCCAAGGAACTCATGTCCCTGGATGACGTGTCCGCAGGGCGCGTCACGCTGGGAGTGGGCGCCGGGGCGAACGGCTTCGACGCCACGGCCCTGGGGCGGGCGCCGTGGTCGCCGCGTGAACGGGCGGCCCGCTTCGAGGAGTTCGTCGAACTGCTCGACCTGCTCCTGAGGGGCTCTGTCGTCTCGTACGACGGCGCGTTCTACCGTGCCCACGAGGCGCACAACCGGCCCGGCTGCCTCCAGTCCCCACGGCTGCCGTTCGCGGTGGCCGCCACCGGGCCGCGGGGCATGCGGCTGGCGGCACGCCATGGGCAGGCATGGGTGACCTTGGGCGACCCACGGCTGCCCGACGGCGACGAGCAGCGGTTCCACGCCACGATCGTCGAACAGGCCGAGAACCTGGACAAGGCCCTCGCCGAGCAGGGGCGGGCGGCGGGGGACATCGAGCGGATCCTGCTGACGGGCTTCAGCGGCGGCGACCCGCTGCGTTCCGTGGACGCGTTCGTCGACTTCGCCGGACGCTACGCCGAACTGGGCTTCACCGAGATCGTCATCCACTGGCCCGTCGAGGACTCCGTGTTCGAGGCCGACGAGGTGGTCTTCGAGCGCATCGCGTCACAGGCGCCGAGGCAGCTCGCCGGTGGCTCGGACACGTACACGCCGGAGTGATTCGTGCACGCAGAAGGAATGGGGACCGTGACCGCTGGGACGCCGTACCGCACCGCCGCCCACACCGTCCGGGGCGCGGGCGAACCCGTCCTGCTGATCACGGGGAGCGGTGGGCGAGCCCGGTCCTGGGACGCCCACCAGGTGCCGGCTCTGGTCCGGGCCGGCTACCGGACGGTGACCTTCGACAACCGGGGCAGCGCACCGGGGCCGATCGAGCCGTTCGGCCTGGACGACCTGGTCGAGGACGCCGCCCACCTCATCGAGGCCCTCGGTCTGGCGCCCTGCCGGGTGGTGGGCGTGTCCCTGGGCGCCATCGTCGCGCAGGAACTCGCCCTGCGCCGTCCCGGTCTGCTGCGCCAGGCGGTCTTCATGGCCACCCGCGGACGCACCGACGCCATGCGCCGGGCCGTGGTGACGGCCGAGATCGAGCAGAGCCGCGGCGGGCCCACCGTCTCACCGGCCCATCACGGAGTACTGCGGGCGATGCAGAACCTGTCCCAGTCCACCCTCAGGGACGACTCCAGGGCTCAGGACTGGATGGCCCTCATGGAGGGACCGGTCGACGCGAGCGAGGGCTACCGGTACCAGCTGCGGAGCACGCTCATCCCGGACCGGCTGGAGGACTACGCGGGCATCCGGGTGCCCTGCGCGGTGATCGCCTTCGGCGACGACCTCGTCACTCCGCCCCACCTGGGCCGGGAGGTGGCCGACGCCGTCGACGGCTGCCGCTACATCGAGATTCCGCGGTGCGGGCACTACGGGCACCTGGAGGACCCGAGGTCGGTGAACGACGCCCTGACCTCGTTCTTCGTCAACGGGTGACGGGAGAGTCCGCCCTGTCGTGTCCGGGGAGAGCCGCGTTCCACAGGCCCGCGTAGTACCCGCCCCGGGCGAGGAGCTGCTCGTGGCTGCCGTCCTCCACGACGGTGCCGCCGTCCATCACGATGATGCGGTCCGCGCGTGCGGCCGTGGTCAGACGGTGCGCGACGAGCAGTGAGGTACGGCCGGCGGTCAGCCGGGCGACGGCGCCGGACACGGCCGCCTCGGTCGCCGGATCGAGCGCGGAGGTGGCCTCGTCGAGGAGGAGGACGTCCGGGTCGACGAGCCGGGCGCGGGCGAGGGCGACGAGCTGACGCTGCCCGGCCGACAGGTTCCGGCCGCCCTCGCCGACCGGGTGCCGGTAGCCGCCGGGGAGCCGGGACAGCAGGTCGTGGGCGCCGACCGCGCGGGCCGCGGCCGTCACCTCGGCTTCCGTCGCGGCGGGGCGGCCGTAGGCGATGGCGTCGTGCACCGTGCCGCCCGAGAGGTGGGTTTCCTGGGGGACGATGCCGAGCCGGCGCCGGTAGTCCCCGAGTTCCAGGGTGCGCAGGTCGAGCCCGTCGACCTGTACGGCACCTGATGTCACGTCGTAGAACCGCCCGACCAGTTTGACGAGCGTGGACTTGCCCGCGCCGGTCTTGCCGACCAGCGCGACCGTCTGTCCGGCCGGGATGCTCAGCCGTACGGCGTGCACCGCGTCCCGGGTGGTGCCCGGGTAGCGGTAGCGGACGTCCACGAGATCGATGGCGCCGGCCACCTTCCGCACCGGACGGGGGGCTGCGGCTCTCGGGGTGCCGCTCGGGGTGCGGAAGAGGTCCAGGATCCGGCGGAGTCCGACGGACGCCTGCTGATATCCGTCGAAGACCTGCGAGAGCTGGAGCACCGAGGCGAAGAGGACGTCGACGTAGAGCAGGAACACCACGAGCAGCCCGATGGTCACGGCGCCGGAGCGGACCCGGTCCGCCCCGAAGGCCAGCACGCATCCGGCGCTCACCCCGGGCAGCAGCTCCACGAGCCCGAAGTAGCCGGCGGCGTAGCGCTGGGCGTGCAGCCGGGCGGTGCGGTAGGCGGCGCTCCTGCGGGCGAACCGGTCAGCGACGCGGTCCGTCTGCCGGAACGCCTGGACGATGCGCAGACCGGCGACGTGCTCCTGCAGTTCGGCGTTGAGGGTGCCGGAGCTGTCGCGGGCGGCGTCGTACGCCTTGGCGGCCGTCAGCCGGAACAGGACCGTGGCCGCGGCCAGGACGGGCAGCGCCGCGCACACCACCAGGCCCAGCCGCCAGTCCAGGACGAGCAGCACGGTGAGGACGGTGACGGTGGAGACGAAGCTGACGACCGCGGTGGCGAAACCGGTCTGGCTGAACCCGGCGACCGCGTCCACGTCGGCGGTCAGCCTGGTCATGATGCGGCCCGACAGCTCCCGCTCGTAGTAGGACAGGTCGAGGCGCTGGAGGTGGGCGAAGCCACGCATCCGCAGCAGGTAGCGGATCCGCTCGCCGAGCACGCCGTTCGTCCGGATCTGGGCGAGGCTGACCGCCCAGCCCGCCAGGACGACGGCGACGGCGGCGAGCGACGTGCCGAGCAGCACGGGTGACGCGGCCCGCTGGATGCCGTCGTCGATGCCGGTGCGGATGAGCAGCGGCACGAAGACGCTGCCCAGCGCGTCGAGGAGGACCAGCAGCGCCCCCAGGACGAGGGCGGTGCGGAAGGGGCGCAGCAGGCGGCGCAGGCCGTAGCCGGGCTCCGCGTCCTGGGCCGGCGCGGTGGCGGCCGGGACCAGGTCGGCGAGTTCCCCGGGGGCGGCGGCGGTCGCCGGCGGCGGGGGCGCGTCCCGGTACTCCGGTTGCCCGGCCGCTGCCGCGCCGTCCTCGCCGCCCGGAGCCGGATCCGGTTCGGGTTCCGGCTCCGGGCCGGCCAGCAGGGCCTGGTACGCCGGGCAGCGGGCGACGAGTTCGTCGTGGGTGCCGCTGTCGACGACCCGGCCGCCGTCCAGGAAGGCGATCCGGTCGGCGAGTTGGAGGGTGCTCCGGCGGCGGGCGATGAGCAGGGTGGCCCGGCCGGTCATGACCTGCCGGAGCGTGGCGTGGATCTCTCGCTCGGTGCGGGGGTCGACGGCCGAGGTGGCGTCGTCCAGCAGCAGGACACGCGGGTCGGTGAGCAGCGCGCGGGCCAGGGCGATGCGCTGCCGCTGCCCGCCGGAGAGGGTGAAGCCCCGCTCGCCGACCCGGGTGTCGTAACCGTCGGGCAGTTCGCGGATGAACCCGTCGGCTCCGGCCGCCGTGGCCGCCGCGGTCACGTCCGGCCCGGTGGCGTCCGGGCGGCCGTAGGCGATGTTGTCGCGTACGGTGCCGGTGAAGAGGAAGCTGTGCTCCGGTACCAGGCCGATCGCGGAGCGCAGCGAGTCGGCGGTCAGGTCCCGGACATCGTGGCCGCCCACGCGCACGGCGCCGCCCCACACGTCGTAGAACCGCGGGAGCAACTGCGCCAGGGTCGACTTGCCGGAGCCGGGCGCGCCCACGAGCGCGAGCGTCTCTCCGGGCCGCACCGTGAGCGAGACCCCGGCGAGGGTCGCGGGCGCGTCGCCCTCCGTGCCGTAGCCGAACGTCACGTCGTCCAGCTCGACATCGACCGGTCCGGGCGGCAGGTGCGCCGCGCCGGGCCGGTCCGTCACCAGCGGCTCGGTGTCGATCATCTCGAAGACCCGCACGACGCTGGCCCGCGCCTGGTGCACACCGGTGACGACCGAGGCCAGACCGCGCAGCGGGGACACGATCTGCGAGACGTACGTGGAGAACGCCACGAACGTGCCGAGGGAGATGGAGCCCCGCGAGGCCAGCCAGCCGCCGGTGGCGAGGATGCCCACCTGGCCGAGGAGCGGCAGCGCCTGCAGGGTCGAGCTGTACAGGGAGTTGAGGCGGACGACCCGCCGGCGCGCCGTGAACAGGTCGTTGGCGGCGGCGCCCAGGCCCCGCAGCTCCCGTTCCTCCTGGGCGAATCCCTTCACCACGCGGACCCCCGCGACCGCGCCGTCGACGACGGAGGCGACGGCGGCCTCCCGCTGCCGCGCCTGAAGGGTGGCGGGGTACAGGCGCCTGCTGCTGTGCCAGGCGGTCAGCAGCAGCGGGGGCAGCACGAGCAGCATCACCAGGGTGAGCAGCGGCGAGAGGGCCACCATGACCGCGAGGGACAGCACCAGCAGCAGGACGCTGGCGAGGACGTTGGGCAGCAGCGCGAGCAGGCCCTGTGCCATGGACAGGTCGTAGATCGAGCGGCTGACCACCTGCCCGGTCGGCAGGGCGTCCTGGCCCGCCCCGTCGAGCCGGGACAGCGCGGTGAACGTGCGCATCCGCAGATCGTGCTGGACGTCGCAGGACAGGCGCGCGGCGAGGCAGCGCTGCGCTGCCCCGGCGCCGAAGCGGACGAGTCCGGCGCCGGCGAGCGCCAGCAGGCAGGGCAGCAGCGGCAGTTCGCCGGCGACGATGACCCGGTCCACGACGGCCCGGGAGATCAGCGGCACCGCGGCCGAGGCCGTGATGGCCGCCACGGCGGCCACCAGGAGGAGCGCCATGGTGCGCGGGTAGTCACGGCAGCAGCTCAGGAGGCGCCGCATCGGCGAGCCGGACGGGCCGGGCTCGCCGGTGCGGCGCGGGCCGCGCCGCCTGACGGGAGACGTCACCGGCCGCCCCCGTTCCCGGCGAGCTTCGCGGCGACCGCCTCGGAGATCTCCTTGAGGGGAGCCCCGGTGGTCATGTCGCTGTGGGCGCAGTCGACGGGGTGGTCGGTGATGTCTCCCTCGACATAGGAGGCCCACAGGGTGTGGGCGCCCTGCCGGTCCGGCCGGCCGGCGGTGGCGGTGAAGAACTCCACGTCACCGCGGAACACCCCGGGACGGTGACCGGCGGAGATCCGCACGCCGTTGGCGCAGACGGCGACGACCCGGGCGAGCGTCTTCTCGTCGAGCCCGGTGAGGGCTCCGCCCTGGTGCCGCAGCAGTTCCGCCGCCTTGACGAGCGGAGGGACGGCCGCGTCGCGCAGGTCGTCGTGGATGCCCATGTCGCGCAGCAGTCCCTCCAGGATGTCCACCTCATCCGGCACGTCGGGCTCGTCCCCTTCCGTGCCGCTCGGCGGGTAGCCGTCCAGGAGCGCCAGGAACGCGACCGTCTCGCCCTGCTCCTGGAGCGCGGTGGCGACGGCGTGCGCGGCGACCGCTCCGAACGACCAGCCGAGAAGGTGGTACGGGCCGGTCGGCTGGACCGCGCGGATCCGGGCCGCGTAGTCGGCGGCCATCTCCTGCAGGGTGGCGGGCAGCGCCCGTTCCTCGGCGATGCCGCGCGCCTGCAGTCCGTACACCGGCTGGTCGGGGTGGAGGTGCTGCAGCATGCCGACGTAGGCCCAGCTCAGGCCGCTGGCGGGGTGGACGCAGAAGAGCGGGGGCCGGTCGCCGTCCGGGCGCAGCGGCATGAGCGGGGCCAGGCCGTCGCCCGGGTCGTCGCCGTCGAACCGCTGGAGCAGGCGGGCCACGGTGGGTGCCTCGAACAGCGCCCGCAGGGAGACCCGTACACCGAAGACCGTCTTGATCCTGCTGATCAGGCGCGTCGCGAGCAGGGAGTGGCCGCCGAGAGCGAAGAAGCTGTCGTCGATGCCGACCCCGGTGACGCCGAGCACTTCCGCGAACAGGCCGCACAGGGCCTCCTCCTGCGGGTTGCGCGGCGCGCGCCCGGCGCCGCGGGCGGTGGCGTCGGGCCGGGGCAGGGCCCGCCGGTCGAGCTTGCCGTTCGGGGTGAGCGGGAAGGTCTCCAGGGCCACGAAGGCGGTGGGCACCATGAAGTCGGGCAGCAGCTCCGCGAGGCGGCCCCGCAGTTCGTCGGCGTCGAGCGGCGTGCCGTCGGCGGGCAGCACATAGGCGACGAGCCGCTGGTCGCCGGGCCGGTCCTCGCGGAGCACGACGGCGGCCTGGGAGATCTGCCACTGCGCCATCAAGGCCGCCTCGATCTCGCCCAGTTCGACGCGGAAGCCACGCAGCTTGACCTGCTCGTCGGCCCGGCCCAGGAACTCCAGCTCGCCGCCGCGGCGCCGCCGCATGAGGTCACCGGTGCGGTACATGCGCGCGCCGGGAGGCCCGTAGGGGTCCGCTACGAAACGGTCGGCGGTCAGGCCCGCGCGGCCCGCGTAGCCGCGGGCCAGCTGGCCGCCGGCGACGTACAGCTCGCCGGGAACACCCGCGGGCACGGGGCGCAGCCGGTCGTCGAGGACGTACGCGCGCACCCCGGGCACGGGACGGCCGACGGGCAGATACGCGTCGGTGCCGGTGCGGTCGTGCCGGGCCTCGTGGTGGGTGACCTGGACGGTGGACTCGGTGGGCCCGTACAGGTTGACGCACGGCACGCCCCAGGTGTCCTGGGCGAGTTCGGCCAGGGCGGCGGGCAGGGGTTCACCGCCCACGAACAGCCGTCGCAGGGACGCGTCCGTGGTGCCGGCGGCCACGGCGGCCGTGCACAGCTCGGACAGCAGTGACGGCACGACCTGGGCGACGGTGACACCGTGCCCGGTGAGCTGGTCGGCCAGCTGGTGCGGGTCGGCGGCGACGTCGGCGCTCACCAGGTGCACTGCGGCGCCGGTGAGCAGGGGCAGCCAGATCTCCCAGACGGAGGCGTCGAAGCTGAACGAGGTACGGGCGAGCACCTTGTCCGTGGCGTCCAGGGGGTAGGCCCGGGCCATCCAGCGAAGGTGGCCGGTGACCGCCTCGTGGGGAACGACGACGCCCTTCGGCCGGCCGGTGGAGCCCGAGGTGTAGATCAGGTACGCGGGGTGGCCGGGCAGGAGCGGCCGGTTCCGCGCCGTGTCCGGCACGTCCGCGCCGGACTCCCGGGCGACGGCCTCCGCGATCTCCTCCAGCACGAGGACCGTGCCCCGCGTCATGGAGCTTTGCTGTGCCGCGCTGGTGAGCACCACGGCGGGCCGGGCGTCCCCGAGCATGTGGGCGATCCGCTCCGCCGGGTACCGCGGGTCCACCGGCACGTAGGCGGCGCCGGTCTTCAGGACCGCCAGCATCGCCACCACCGCGTCCGCGGAGCGCGGCAGTGCCAGGGCCACCGTGGTCTCGGGCCCCGCGCCGTGTCCGATCAGATGCCGGGCGAGGCGGTTGGCCCGCGCGTTCAGCTCCGCGTAGGTGAGTTCCGCCGCCTCGAAGACGACGGCCGTCGCCTCCGGGACGCGCGCCGCCCGCTCCTCGAAGAGGTCCGGCAGCGTCCGGGTGTCGACGTCGGCGGCCGGGCGCCGCGGGCCGCCGACCAGTTCCTCGCGCTCGTCCGCGGACAGGATCTCCAGGGCGGCGACGGGCCGGTCGGCGTCGGTCACGGCGGCGGCGAGCAGCCGCCCGAACCGTGCCGAGATCTGTTCGACCGTCGCCCGGTCGAACAGGTCGACCGCGAACTCGAAGGTTCCGGCGAGCCCTGTGGGGGTGCCGTCGGGGCCGCATGTCTCGCGGACGCTCAGGGACAGGTCGAACTTCGCTGTGGTGGCGGGTGTCGCTTCCGCCGTGACCGCCAGGCCGTCGAGCCGTACCTGGGCCTGTTCCGTGTTCTGGAAGGTCAGCATGACCTGGAACAGCGGGTGCCGGGACAGGGAGCGGGCCGGGTTGAGGACCTCGACGAGGTGCTCGAACGGCACGTCCTGGTGCGCGTAGGCGGCCAGGTCCGCTTCCCTGACGCGTTCCACCAGTTCCCGGAAGGTCGGGTCCCCGGACAGGTCGGTGCGCAGCACCAGCGTGTTCACGAAGAACCCGACCAGGTCGTCCAGTGCCTCGTCGGTGCGGCCCGCCACCGGCGAACCGATCGGGATGTCCGTCCCCGCGCCCAGCCGGGACAGCAGCGCCGCGAACGCCGCCTGCACCACCATGAACATGCTCGCGCCCGACTCCCGGGCCAGTTCCGCCAGACCCGCGTGGGTGTCCGCGTCGAGCGTGAAGGTCACGTGGTCGCCCCGGTACGACGCCGTCGCGGGGCGGGCCCGGTCGACGGGCAGCTCCAGCTGTTCGGGCAGGTCGGCGAGGTGGTCCTTCCAGTACGCGACCTGCCGGCCGAGCAGGCTGTCCGGGTCGGACTCGTCGCCCAGCAGCTCCCGCTGCCACAGCGCGTAGTCCGCGTACTGCACCGGCAGCGGCTCCCACGCGGGGGCGCGCCCGTCGGTGCGGGCCTCGTACGCGGTGGCCACGTCCCGCGCCAACGGCGCCATCGACCAGCCGTCACCCGCGATGTGGTGGAGCACCACCACCAGGACGTGTGAGGTGCCGTCCACCGCGAACAGGCAGGCCCGCAGCGGCGGTTCGGACGCCAGGTCGAAGCCGCGCCCCGTCTCGTCGGCCAGGGCCTGGGGCAGCTCCGCCCCGGTCAGCGGCACGGCGAGGAGGGTCGGGCAGGCGTCGTCCACGTCCAGGACGTGCTGGAACGGCGTGCCGTCGACGCCTTCGGGGAACACGGTGCGCAGCGACTCGTGCCGGGCGACCACGTCGCGGATCGCCGCGCGCAGCGCCGCCTGGTCCACGGCTCCGGTGATGCGCAGCGCGATGGGCAGGTTGTACGCCGAGGCCGTGCCGCCCGCGAAGCGGTTGAGGAACCACAGGCGGCGCTGGGCGAAGGACAGCGGCACCTCGGCGGGGCGGTCGACCGGGACCAGCGCCGCACGCGCGGCTCCGGCGTCCGCGATCCGCTCGGCGAGCTGGGCCACCGTCGGCCCCTCGAACAGGATGCGCAGGGGCAGCTCCACGCCGAGCAGTGCGCGCAGCCGGCTGATCACCCGGGTGGCGAGCAGGGAGTGCCCGCCGAGGTCGAAGAAGCTGTCGTCGACACCGACCCGCTCCACCCCCAGCACCTCGGCGAAGACCGCGCACAGGACTTCTTCCCGGCCGCCCCGCGGGCCGCGCCCCGAGGAGGTGTACTCCGGTGCGGGCAGGGCGCGCCGGTCCAGTTTGCGGTTCGCGGTCAGGGGCAGCTCCGTCAGGGTGACGATCGCGGCCGGGACCATGAACCCGGGCAGCCGGCCGCTCAGATGGCGGCGCAGCTCGCCGTCGTCGAGCGCTGCCGCCGTCCGCGGTACGACGTAGGCGACGAGGCGCTTGTCCCCGGGCCGGTCCTCGCGCGCGATCACCGCCACCTGCGCAACCTGCGGATGCCCGGCGATCACCGCCTCGATCTCGCCCGGCTCGACCCGGAAGCCGCGGATCTTCACCTGGAAGTCCGCCCGGCCCAGGAACTCCAGCGTTCCGTCGGCACGCCAGCGCGCCAGGTCGCCCGTGCGGTACATCCGCTCCCCGGGCTGCCGGGCGAACGGGTCGGCGACGAACCGCTCGCCCGTCAGGCCCGGCCGGTTGAGGTACCCGCGGGCCACCTGCGCGCCCGCCAGATACAGCTCTCCGGCCACACCCACCGGCACCGGACGCAGCCGGTCGTCGAGCACGTACACCCGGCTGTTGACCACGGGCCGGCCGATGGACGGCGTCACCGGCCACGCGTGTGCGTCACCCTCCAGCGTCAGCGCCGTGACGCCGTGCGTCTCGGTCGGACCGTAGTGGTTGTGGAGCCGGCGCCCCGGCACCCGGACGAAGAAGTCACGTACGCCGTCGCGTACCGTCAGCGTCTCACCGCCCTGCGCCACGTCCCGCAGCTCCGGGAGCGGCAGGCCGAGTTCGGTGGCCGCGTCGGCGACCGCCTCGATGACGAGGTTGGGTGCGTACAGCTGGGTCACGCCGTGCCGGTCGAGCCAGCGGACCAGTTCCGCGGGGCTTCTGCGAACGTCGTCGCGGGGTACCGCGAGGGTTCCGCCGGACCACAGGGTGGAGAACATCTCCTGGGCGGCGACGTCGAAGCTGATGGAGGTGAAGTGGGCGGTCACACCGCCCGCGCGGTCGCCCGTGTGCCAGGCGAGCAGGTTGGCCATCGCTCCGGCCCGGAACACCACCGCCTTCGGACGCCCCGTCGACCCGGACGTGTAGATCACATACACGGGATGCTCGGGGAGTAGCACTCCACCGCGTTCCCCGGCCGACAGGTCCCCGGCCGGACAGTCGTCGAGTGTCAGCGTGGCGAGGTCGACACCGTGCTCCGCCCACTGCGCCGGCAACCGCTCCAGCGTCTCGGCCGAGCCCAGCACACACACCGGCCGCGCGTCATCGAGCATGTAGGCGATCCGCTCCGCCGGATACTCCGGATCCACCGGCAGATACGCCGCACCCGACTTCACCACCGCCAACAACGCCACCGGCAACCACTCCGAACGCGGCAGCATCAACGCCACCACCCGCTCAGGCCCCGCCCCGCGCTTCACCAACAACCGCGCCAACCGGTTCGCCCGAGCATTCACCTCCCCGTACGACAGCTCCACACCCTCGAACACCACCGCACACGCCCGAGGATCGACCGCCACCCGCGCCTCGAACGACTCCGGCAACGACACCCACGGCACCACCACACCCGTGTCGTTCCGCCGCACGACCAGCTCATGACGCTCGCCCTCGGACAGCACCGCCACGGCACCCACCCGCACATCCGGGTCGGCCACCACCGCCGACAGCACCCGCGCGAACCGCTCCACCAGACCCTCGACCGTCCCCCGGTCGAAGAGATCCACGGCGTACTCCAGGACGCCGGTGAGGCCGTGGGCGGGCTCGTCGCCGGAGGTCGTCCGCTCGGCGAGGCTGAGGAAGAGGTCGAACTTGGCGGAGCCCGGCGTGTCCAGCGCCGCCGCGTCCAGTCCGGGCATGTGCAGCCGGGCCTCCGCGGTGTTCTGGAAGGCGACCATCACCTGGAACAGCGGGTGCGCGGCCATGGAGCGGGCCGGGTTGAGGACCTCCACCAGGTGCTCGAACGGCACGTCCTGGTGCGCGTAGGCGGCCAGGTCCGTCTCCCGGACCCGCTCCACCAGCTCCCGGAACGTCGGGTCACCCGACACATCCGTCCGCAGCACCAGCGTGTTCACGAAGAACCCGACCAGCTCGTCCAGCGCCTCGTCAGTACGGCCCGCCACCGGCGAACCGATCGGAATGTCCGTACCCGCGCCCATGCGGGACAGCAACGCCGCGAACGCCGCCTGCACCACCATGAAGAGGCTGGCACCGGACTCGCGGGCCAGTGCGGTGAGGCCCGCGTGCACCGCCGGGTCCACCTCGAACGTCACCCGGTCACCCCGGAACGAGGCCACCGCCGGACGCGGCCGGTCCACGGGCAGCTCCAGCTGCTGCGGCAGATCGGCGAGCTGTGCCGTCCAGTAGGCGACCTGCCGGGCGATGACGCTGCCCGGGTCCGACTCGTCGCCGAGCAGCTCCCGCTGCCACAGCGCGTAGTCCGCGTACTGCACCGGCAGCGGCTCCCACACGGGAGCGTGCCCCTCGGTGCGGGCCGCGTACGCCGTGGCCGCGTCCCGGGCCAGCGGGGCCATCGACCAGCCGTCGCCCGCGATGTGGTGCACGATCACGACCAGCACATGGGCCCCGTCCGGCAGCGCGAACAGGGCGGCGCGCAGCGGCGCCTCGGTCCGCAGGTCGAACCCGCGGCCGGTCACCTCGGCCACCGCGGCCGGCAGCTCGTCCTGCCGGAGTTCGCGGACCGGGAGGCCGACGTCGGCCGTGGGCAGCAGCAGCTGGTGGGGAACGCCGTCGTCGCCTTCGGGGAAGACGGTCCGCAGCGACTCGTGCCTCTCGGCCACGTCCCGCAGGGCGGCGGCCAGCGCCTCGCGGTCGAGCCGGCCCGTCAGACGGAAGACGAGAGGCACGTTGTAGGTGGCGGACTCCGGCCCTTCGAGACGGTTGAGGAACCACAGCCTGCGCTGGGCGAACGACAGCGGGACCGAGTCGGGGCGAGGCATCGGCGTCAGCGCCCGGCGCGCGACGCCGGCAGCGGCGACGCGCTCCGCCAGCCGCGCCACGGACGGTGCCTCGAACAGGTCCCGCAGCGGCACCTCCACACCGAGCACGGTGCGGATCCGGCTGGTCACGCGCGTGGCGAGCAGGGAGTGACCGCCGAGGTCGAAGAAGCTGTCGTCGACGCCGACCCGCTCCAGCCCGAGCACCTCGGCGAAGACGGCGCAGAGGGCTTCCTCGCGGGCGTCGCGTGGACCACGCCCGGAAGCGGTGTACGCCGGAGCTGGCAGCGCACGCCGGTCCAGCTTGCCGTTGGGGGTGAGCGGGAGGGCGTCGAGCGGCAGCACCGCGCTGGGGACCATGTAGTCGGGCAGCAGGCCGGAGACGAAGCTCCGCAGCTCGGCCGGGTCCACCGGGCCGTCGCCGTCGGTGGGCACGACGTATCCGACGAGGCGCTGGTCGCCGGGCCGGTCCTCGCGGACCACGACGGCCGCCTGGGCGGTCCGCGGGTGACGGACGAGGGCGGCCTCGATCTCCCCCGGTTCGATACGGAAACCGCGCAGCTTGACCTGGCTGTCGGCGCGGCCCCCGTATTCCAGCCCGCCGGTGGTGGTCCACCGTGCGAGGTCACCGGTGCGGTACAGGCGGGCCCCGGCGGGCCCATAGGGGTGGGCGACGAACCGCTCGGCGGTGAGGGCGGGACGGGCGAGGTAGCCGCGCGCCAGGCCGTGCCCGGCGATGTACAGCTCGCCGAGGACTCCCGGCGGGACCGGGCGCAGCCGCTCGTCCAGGACGTACACCTGGGCGTTGGCGATCGGATGCCCGATGGGCGGGATGTCCGTGCCGGGGACGATGTCGGCGAGTGTGGTCGTGACCGTCGCCTCGGTCGGCCCGTACTGGTTGACGACCTCGTCGGCGTGCGCGCACAGCGTCTCGGCGAGCTGCGCGGACAGCGCTTCACCGCCCGTGCCGACCCGCAGTCCCCGCAGCATGCCCGGGTCGTACGTGACGAGTGTCTGCCAGAACGACGGCGTGCCCTGCATGAAGGTGACCCCGGCGCCACGGATGAGCTCCCGCAGCGCCTCGGGCCGGGTCAGGGTCGCCTTGTCGGTCAGGACCAGGCCGGCGCCCGCGACCAGCGGCAGGAGGATCTCCACGGTCGCGGGGTCGAACGCGACCGACGCCACCGCGAGGAGCCGGTCACCGGCCCGCAGCGCGAACCTGTCCCGCAGCGAGGCCAGCAGGTTGACGAGCGCACCGTGCGGGACGACGACACCCTTCGGCCTGCCGGTCGATCCGGACGTGTAGATGACGTACGCGGCGTCCCCGAGTGCGGAACCCACCGGGGCGGGCTCGGTGTCCGGGTACTTTGCGAAGCCGCCCGCCATGTCGTCCGGGCCGAGCACGAGCAGCGGTGCGGAGTCCTCCAGCATGAACGCGACGCGTGCCGCCGGATGGCCGGTGTCGACGGGCACATACGCACCGCCGGCCTTCAGGACGCCGAGCAGCGCCACGACCAGGTCCACGGACCGGGGCAACGTGAGTGCGACCCGCTGCTCAGGGCCGACGCCCTGCTCGATGAGCCAGTGCGCGAGCCTGTTCGCTCGGGCGTTCAGCTCCGCGTACGTCACCGTCACATCGCCGCAGATCACGGCGGTGGCGTCCGGCGTCGCGGCGGCTTGCCGAGCGAACCGTGCGGGCACGGTCAGGTCCGGCACGGGCACCGCCGTGTCGTTCCGCCCGCGCAGCAGCAGCTCCCGCTCACCGGGGGCGAGCACCTCCACCGCGCCGACCCTGCGGCCGGGATCGTCGCCCACCTGGCGCAGCAGGCTGACGAACCGGCTGGTCAGCGCCTCGGCCGTGGACCGGTCGAACAGGTCGGTGGCGTACTCGAAGACGCCTGCCAGGCCGTCGACCCGGCCGTCCGGGTCGCGCCGCTCGGCGATCGAGACGGACAGGTCGAACCGGGCCACGTTCGTCGGCGCCGCCGCGGCGGACACGGTGAGCCCCGGCAGGCGCAGCTCGGCCTCCTCCGTGTTCTGCATCACGAGCATCACCTGGATCAGGGGATGCCGGGACATGGACCGGACCGGGTTCAGCACCTCCACCAGGTGCTCGAACGGCACGTCCTGGTGCCCGTACGCGGCCAGATCCACTTCCCTGACGCGTTCCACCAGTTCCCGGAACGTCGGGTCACCGGACAGGTCGGTGCGCAGCACCAGCGTGTTCACGAAGAACCCGACCAGCTCGTCCAGCGCCTCGTCGGTACGGCCCGCCACCGCCGTACCGATCGGGATGTCCGTCCCCGCACCCAGCCGGGACAACAGCGCCGCGAACCCCGCCTGAAGGACCATGAAGAGGCTGGCCCCGGACTCCTGGGCGAGCCGGGAGAGCCGGTGGTGCTGCTCCGCGTCCAGAGTGAAGGTCACCCGCCCGCCCCGGTGGCCGGCGACGGCGGGCCGGGGCCGGTCGGTGGGCAGCTGCAACTGATCCGGCAGATCGGCGAGTCGACCGGTCCAGTACGCCAGCTGTCGGCTGATCAGACTGTCCGGGTCGGAGTCGTCACCGAGGACCGCGCGCTGCCACAGCGCATAGTCCGCGTACTGCACCGGCAGCGGCTCCCATGCCGGCGCCTGCCCCGCGGCCCGCGCCTCGTACGCTGTCGCGAGGTCGCGTGCCAACGGTGCCATCGACCAGCCGTCACCCGTGATGTGGTGGAGGACGACGACCAGGACGTGGGTGGTGTCGTCCAGCACGAGCAGCCTCGCCCTCAACGGCGCCTCGACCGTCAGGTCGAATCCATGTGCCGCGAGTTCACCGAGACGCGCCGGCAAGCCATCGGGCGTGACCGTCTCGACGGGCAGGTCGACCCCGCCACACCCATCGATGTCCAGCACCTGCTGGTGGGGGGTGCCGTCGGGACCCTCGGGGAACACCGTGCGCAGGGACTCGTGACGCATGACGACATCGCGCAGGGCCGCACGCAGGGCCTCGCGATCCAGCAGGCCGCTGAGCCGCAGGGCGACGGGCATGTTGTACGTGGCGGCCGTCGCACCCTCGAAGCGGTTCAGGAACCACATCCTGCGCTGCGCGTACGACAACGGCACATGGACGGGTCGCACAGCCGGGACCAGCGCGGCCCGCGCGGCACCGGCCAGCTCGACGCTACGGCCCAGCTGCTCGACCGTGGGTCCCTCGAACAGGGCACGGAGGGGGAGTTCGATGTTGAGTACGGTGCGGATGCGGCTGATGACGCGGGTGGCGAGGAGCGAGTGTCCACCGAGGTCGAAGAAGCTGTCGTCGATGCCGACCCGTTCCACGCCCAGCACCTCGGCGAAGATCCCGGCGAGGACCTGCTCACGCTCGGTGCGCGGGGCACGCGAGGACACGGCCGCGGTGAAGTCCGGGGCGGGCAGGGCCCGGCGGTCGATCTTGCGGTGCGCGGTCAGCGGGAGTTCGGGGAGGGTCACGACGGCGGCCGGGACCATGAACTCAGGCAATACGGAGGCCACGTAGCGTCGAATGTCCGCACCCTCAAGCCCGTCCTGTCCAGCCGCCGGTACGACGTAGGCGACCAGCCTCTTGTCACCGGGCTGGTCCTCGCGTGCGATCACCGTGGCCTGGGCGATCTGCGGATGCCCGGCGATCACTGTCTCGATCTCGCCCAGCTCGATCCGAAAGCCGCGGATCTTGACCTGCTCGTCGGCACGAGCGACGTACTCCAGCTGACCGTCCCGGCGACGACGCACGACATCGCCAGTGCGATACATGCGCGCACCTGGTTCTGCGAACGGGTCGGCGATGAAGCGGTCAGCCGTCATACCGGGCCGGTTCAGATACCCCCGGGCCAGCTGCGCGCCCGCCAGGTACAGCTCTCCGGCCACACCGGCCGGCACCGGACGCAGCCGGTCGTCCAGCACATAGGCGCGGGTGTTCCACACCGGACGACCGATCGGCGGCACGCCCTCACCCGACAACGGCGCACTCGCCGTGGAGGCCACCGTCGCCTCGGTCGGGCCGTAGATGTTGACCATCAGACGGCCGCGCGACCATTCCCGGGCCACCTCCGGCGAACACGCCTCACCCGCCACCACCAGGGTCAGCCCCTCGGGCAGGCCCCCGGCCTCCCCGAGGACCGGCAGCGTGGCCGGCGGCAGCGTCGCGTGCGTCACCCCGTACTCGCGCACCAGGCGCACCAGCTCAGGTCCGGGGACCAGGCGCTCGGCCGTGCCGAGAACCAAGGTCGCCCCGGCCAGCCACGCCGGCCACATGTCCGCCACCGCCGCATCAAAACTCGGCGAAGCGAACTGCAGCAGACGGCTCTCCTCACCGATGCCCAGCCGTGCCACGTGGTCCAGGGCCAGGTTCACCACGCCCGCATGCCCGACGACCACACCCTTGGGGCGTCCCGTCGAACCCGACGTATAGATCACGTAGGCAGGGTGGTTGGGCAGCAGAGGATTGCGGCGGTCGGTGTCCGACAGGTCCGCACCGGCCTCCGCCGACACGGTGTCCGCGATGTCCTCCAGTACAAGCACGTCGGTGTCTTCGGGTACCGCCGCTTGTACGGATGCGCTGGTGATCACGACGGCCGGCCGGGCGTCCTGGAGCATGTAGGCGATCCGCTCCGCCGGATACTGCGGGTCCACCGGCACATACGCCGCCCCCGCCTTCAACACCGCCAGCATCACCACAACCAGCTCCGGCGAACGCGGCAACACCAACGCCACCCGCTCCTCCGGACCCACACCGCAACCCACCAAGAACCGAGCCAACCGGTTCGCCCGCGCGTTCAACTCCGCATACGACAGCTCCACACCCTCAAAGCACACCGCCACCGCATCCGCACCACGCCTGACCTGCCGCTCGAACACGACGGGCAAAGAGGCCCATGGCACATCGACCCGCTCGCCCTGCCAACCCGACAGCAACTCCCCACGCTCACCCGACGACAACACCTCCAACCGGGCAACACGCACATCCGGATCCGCCACCACCGCCGACAGCAGCCCACCGAACCGCTCCACCAAACCCTCAACCGACACCCGGTCGAACAGATCCGTGGCGAACTCGAAAGCCCCAGCCAGGCCCGCCGGAGCGCCCTGGTCGTCGAAGCGCTCCGACAGTCCCAGGGAGAGGTCGAACTTCGCCGCGGCGCTGTCGTGCGGCTCGGCATGAACGTCGAGGTCGGGAAGCCGGAGATCGAGCCGGCTCTGGTTCTGGAAGGCCAGCGCCACCTGGAACAGCGGGTGCCGGGACAGGGACCGGACCGGGTTCAGCACCTCCACCAGGTGCTCGAACGGAACGTCCTGGTTCCCGAACGCCCCGAGATCCCTCTCCCGGACCCGGTCGACCAGTTCGCGGAACGTCGGGTCACCGGACAGGTCGGTGCGCAGCACCAGCGTGTTCACGAAGAACCCGACCATGTCCTCCAGCGCCTCGTCGGTGCGGCCGGCCACCGGCGAACCGATGGGGATGTCCGTGCCCGCACCCATACGGGACAGCAGCGAGGCCAGTGCCGCCTGCACCACCATGAACATGCTCGCGCCCGACTCCCGGGCCAGCTGTGCCAGGCCGGCGTGGACGTCGGCGCCCACCTCGAAGTGGACGCTGTCACCTCGATACGAGGCGACGGCGGGGCGGGGCCGATCGGCGGGCAGCTCCAACTGGGCGGGAATGTCAGCGAGTTGTTGCTTCCAGTAGGTGACCTGCTGACTTATCAGGCTGTCCGGGTCGGACTCGTCACCGAGCAGTTCACGCTGCCACAGCGCGTAGTCCGCGTACTGCACCGGCAGCGGCTCCCACGCGGGGGCACGCCCGTCGATCCGCGCTTCGTAAGCCCGCGCGACATCCCGGGCCAACGGCGCCATCGACCAACCATCACCCGCGATGTGATGCAACACCACCACCAGCACATGCACGTCCTCCGCCACCGCGAGCAGCCGCACCCGCAGGGGGACGCCAGACGTCAGGTCGAAGCCGCTCATCACCTCCGCGGCGATGGCGTTCCCCAGGTCGGTGTCCGACACCGTGGTGGCCGTCAGGGACGGGCATGCCTCCGCCGTGGTGACGATGTGCTGGTAGGGGGTGCCGTCGGGGCCTTCGGGGAAGACGGTACGCAGGCTCTCGTGCCGCCCCACGACGTCCCGCAGCGCGGCGGCCAGCGCGTCCCGGTCCAGTGGACCGGTCAGTCGTAGGACGACGGGCATGTTGTAGGTGGCGGCCGTCGTTCCCTCGAAGCGGTTGAGGAACCACAGGCGCCGCTGGGCGAAGGACAGCGGCACTTCGGCCGGCCGGTCCATCGGTGTCAGCGCGGTCCGGGCCTGCTCGGCATCCGCCGCCCACTGCGCGAGCTGGGCCACCGTGGGACGCTCGAACAGGACGCGCAGCGGCATCTCCGCTCCGAGGTCCGTACGTACGCGGCTGACCACGCGGGTGGCGAGCAGGGAGTGTCCGCCGAGGTCGAAGAAGCTGTCGTCGATGCCGACCCGTTCCGCGCCCAGCACTTCGGCGAAGATCTCGGCGAGGGCCTTCTCACGGGTGTCGCGCGGAGCGCGATGCGACTCTCCCTGGAACTCGGGTGCGGGCAGGGCGCGGTGGTCGAGTTTGCCGTGCCCGGTCAACGGGAGGTCGTCAAGGACCACGACCGCGGCCGGGACCATGTACTCCGGCAGACGACCACTCAGATAGCTGCGGAGAACCTCCCCGTCGAGCACCGCCCCACCCTCCGCCACCGCGTAGGCGACCAGGCGCTTGTCGCCGGGCTGGTCCTCGCGCAACACCACCACCGCAGCCGCAACACCCCCGTGCCCGGCCAGCACCGCCTCGACCTCACCCGGCTCGATCCGAAAACCACGCACCTGAACCTGCGCATCCACACGCCCGACGAACTCCAACTCCCCGTCAGCACGCCAGCGCACCACATCACCCGTGCGATACATCCGCTCACCCGCAGCAAACGGACACGCCACAAACCGCTGCCCCGTCAAACCAGCACGACCCGCATACCCCCGAGCCAGCTGCACCCCCGACACATACAACTCACCCGGCACACCCACCGGCACCGGACGCAACCACTCATCCAGCACAAACACCCGACTGCCGCCCCGCGGACGCCCGATCGGCACCGGACCCGACCCCAGCACCACACCCGGACCCACCCGGAACTCCGTCACATTCACCGTGGTCTCGGTCGGCCCATACGCGTTGAACACCACCGCCTGCGGATGCCGACGACGCCACACCGCCACATCCGCACCCACCAACGCCTCACCACCCAACACCAACTCGTGAGACGGCGACACCTGCACCGGCGACGCCACCAACAACGGCACATGACTCGGCGTCGCCTTCATGAACCCCGGCGCCTCACCCACCACCGACGACGA
>NZ_JBEYYR010000001.1:452419-488873 GCF_040645635.1 Streptomyces sp. NPDC046727 | reverse complement strand
TGGTACTGCAGGGGGGACCCTGTGGGAGAGTAGGACACCGCCGAACAAATATTGAGAAAACCCCCGCATCGAAAGATGCGGGGGTTTTCTGCGTTTAGGGTTGGTCCATGCGCTATGACCTCGTCATCTTCGACAACGATGGCGTCCTCGTGGACAGCGAGCCCATATCGAACCGGCACCTGGCCGCCTATCTGACGGAGTTGGGCCACCCGACGTCGTACGAGGACTCCATCCGGGACTACATGGGGTCCGCGATGCACCGGATCCATGACCTGATCCTGGAGCGGACCGGACAGCGGCTGCCGGCGGACTTCGACGAGGTCTTCCACGCGCGCGTGTTCGCCGCGTTCGAGCGGGAGTTGCAGCCCGTGGCCGGGGTCGCCGGCGTCCTGGAGAAGCTGGCCGCGGACGGAGTGCCGTACTGCGTGGCCTCCTCCGGGAGCCACGCGCGGATCCGGGTGGGGCACCGGACGACCGGGCTCGACCGGTGGTTCGAGGAGGACCGGATCTTCAGCTCCGAGGATGTCGGGCGGGGCAAGCCGGCGCCGGATCTGTTCCTGCACGCGGCCGAACGGATGGGAGTGGCCCCCGAGCGGTGCGTGGTCGTGGAGGACTCCCCGCTGGGCGTACAGGCGGCCGTGGCGGCCGGGATGGACGTGTACGGGTTCACCGCCATGACACCGGCGGCGCGGCTCGCGGGCGCCGGTCAACTCTTCTCGCACATGGGGCACTTGGCCGACCTGCTGGTATGACCCCAGTCGGCCGTCCGGTCTGACATTTGTCATGCGGACCTCCGGACGATCGTTTCTACTGCCGGACCCCGCCCGACGGCGAAGCTAGGGGCATGACGAAGGACACGGGGGCCCAGGGCCGGAAGCCGAGCATGCTGGACAACTTCAGGCCGCTGCTCATCGATGTGGCGGTGCCGCTCGGCTCGTACTACCTCTTCAAGGACGCCTTCGGGATGAGCACCTTCGCGGCGCTCGCCTGGAGCAGCGTGGTGCCGGCGGTGCGGACCGTGTGGAGCCTGGTCAGGGAGCGGACGACCAACAGGCTGGCCGGGCTCATCCTCGTCGTGAACGTCGTCTCGCTGCTGCTGAGCTTCGTCTCCGGCGACCCGCGGCTGATGCTGGCCAAGGACAGCGGGATCAGCAGCACGGTCGCCGTCGGCATCCTGGTGTCCGTCTGGCTCGGGAAGCCGATGATGACCGCCGGTATGAAGCCCTTCCTCATCCAGGGCGACGCCGCCAAGGAGGCCGCCTGGGAGCGGCTGACGTCCGGCGCGGCGGCCGACTCCGCGGCCTTCCGGCGCAAGGAGAACGCCTTCTCGATCGTCTGGGGCGTGGTGCTGTTCGCCGAGTGCGTCGCGCGCTTCGTGGGCGCCTACACCATCCCGGTGGACACGATGGTGTGGCTGGGCACCGTCTTCGTGATCGGCGCCATGGTGATCGGCTTCGTGGTCGGCGGTGGGCTGGCGGTGGAGCCGATGAAGCGGATGCTCAAGGCCGAGGTGGAGGCCGGCCGGGAAGAGAAGCCGGCGATGGCCGTCGCCGCCTGACCGGGGAGCCGACGCGGGTAGAGCTGAGGGAAATTCATCTTTGGCTGGATCTACCCACGGGTAGCCCGGGGCCCTACTCTCGCCGCCATGACTGATGTGCTGCGGCGCGGTAGGGCCTCGCTGGCGTTCAGCTTCTTCGCGCAGGGCGTCGCCTTCGCCCTGCTGGTGACGCGGATCCCGGCCGTCCAGGACCGGTACGGCGTCTCCGACGCGCTGCTGCCGGCCTTCCTGGCCGCCGTACCGATCCTGGCCGGCGTCGGTAGTGTGACGACCGAGCAGCTGGTGAAGCGGGTCCGGCCCAGCCGGCTGCTGCGCTGGTCCCAGCCGGTGGTGCTGCTGGCGCTGCTCGGGGTCGGGGCGGGCGGGCACGGGCAGGTGGCCGCGCTGGCGGTGGCGCTGGGCGTCTTCGGCCTGGCGGTGGGGGCGCTGGATGCGTCCATGAACATGCTCGGGGTCAGCCTGCAGCGGTCGTACGGCCGGAGCATCATGCTCAGCTTCCACGCCGTCTACAGCCTGGGCGGGATCGTGGGGGCCTCGCTGGCCTGGGCCGGAGCGCACTGGCATCTCGCGCTGTGGGTGTCGTACCTGCCGGTCGTGGCCGTGCTGCTGCCGGCGACGCTGGTGGGGAGCCGGTGGTACGTCGACGGTGAGTCGCGGCCCGTGGCGTCGGGCGGCCGGGCGCCGGGCGGGAACGTGGTCTTCAAGCTGCTGCTGCCGCTGTGCCTGGTGATGACCTTCGCCTACATCGGGGACTCCACGGTCTCCAACTGGAGCGCGAAGTATCTGAAGGACGTGCTGGGCAGCTCGGAGCAGCTGGCGACGGTGCCGTACAACGTGTACATGGTGACCACGCTGGTGGGGCGGACCCTGGGGGATCTCGGGGTACGGCGGTTCGGGGCGGTGGCGGTCGTACGGCTCGGGGCGCTGGTCGCGGCCGGCGGGTTCGCGGTGGTGGCCGTGGCGCCCGGTGCCTGGGTCGGGATGCTCGGGTTCACCCTGCTGGGCCTGGGGCTGTGCGTGCTGGTGCCGCAGACGTTCGCGGCGGCGGGGAGGCTCGCTTTCGAGCATCAGGGCCCGGGGGCTTCGGACGCGGCGATCGCGCGGCTGAACATCTTCAACTATGTGGGCTTTCTGATCGGTTCGCCGTTGGTGGGTGCCCTCGGGGACGCCTGGAGCTATCGGGGGGCCATGCTTGTGCCGATGGTGTTGGTGCTGGTGACGCTGGGCTATGCCAGGTCGTTCGCCGCTCAACCTGACCGATACGGTGGCGGGCATGAGCGGCCGCGCACAGCTGATGTGGGACGAGGCAGTAACGGGCTATGACTTCGGTCCGAGCCACCCGATGGATCCGGTCCGGCTGGACCTGACCCGCCGGCTGGTCGGTGCCTTCGGGCTCGACCGGGAGCTGGCCGTCGTCGCGGCGAAGCCGGCCGGCGAGTCGACGCTCCGGCTGGTCCACCGGGAGGACTACATCCACGCCGTGAAGGTCGCGTCGGCGGATCCGGCGGGCGCGGACGGGGCGTACGGCCTCGGGACGATCGACGATCCCGCGTTCGCCGGGATGCACGAGGTGTCCGCGCTGATCGCGGGTCAGTCGGTGGGGGCGGCCGAGGCGGTGTGGCGGGGCGACGCCGACCATGCCGTCAACTTCTCCGGCGGTCTCCACCACGCGATGCCGGGCGGGGCGTCGGGGTTCTGCATCTACAACGACGCGGCGCTGGCGATCGCCCGGCTGCTGGAGCTGGGGGCCGAGCGGGTCGCCTACGTGGACGTCGACGTGCATCACGGGGACGGGGTGCAGGCCGCGTTCTGGGAGGACCCGCGGGTGCTGACGATCTCGCTGCACGAGCATCCCCGGACGCTGTTCCCGCAGACCGGGTGGCCGGAGGAGACCGGGGCGGGCGCGGGGGAGGGGGCCGCGGTGAACGTGGCGCTGCCGGCCGGGACCGCCGACGCGGGGTGGCTGCGGGCGTTCCACGCCGTGGTGCCGGAGCTGCTCGCGGAGTTCCGGCCGCAGGTGCTCGTCTCCCAGCACGGGGCCGATACGCACTTCGAGGATCCGCTGGCGCATCTGGCCGTCTCGCTGGACGCGCAGCGGGCGGTGCAGGTGGCGTGTCATGAGCTGGCGCACGCGTACGCGGACGGCAAGTGGGTCGCGCTGGGCGGCGGCGGGTACGCGGTGGTGGACGTCGTACCGCGCTCGTGGACGCATCTGGTGGGGATCGCGGCGGGGAAGCCGGTGGCTCCGGAGGCGGTCATTCCCGAGGGATGGCGGCAGGAAGTGTTCGCCCGGACACGGCAGTTGGCTCCGCAGCGGATGACGGACGGCCGGTGGCCGGTGTCCTGGGCCGAGTGGGAGGCGGGCTACGACCCCGCCGACCGCGTCGATCAGGCTGTGCTGGCGACTCGGCGGGCCGTGTTCCCGATGCGCGGGCTGCTGCCCTGAGCCGACCGGAGGGACCCCTGGGGGTCCATTAGGCCAACCGTGCGGAATCTCCCCCGTTTCCGCCCCGCCCCCGCCCCCCATGGGTCACCATCGCAACCGTGTGGACCCCGGCCCGTCTCCGCGCGCACCTGGTGGCCGCTCGGCTCGCCGGGGTGGTCGCGACCTCGCGGGAGCAGAGCCTGCGGAGCTATCGGCTGTTCGCCGCCCGGGATCCGCGCGCGCTGATCGGGATCGACCCGGAAGGGCCCTGGGGGATGCGGGACCTGCTGGGGCTGATGGCGGAGAAGTGCGGGGTTTCGGCCGATCCCCGGCACACCTCGGGACCGGATGTGATCGATCCGGAGCGGACGATCGCCGCGCTGGACGCCTTCGCCGGGCGGATCCGGGAGGTCGCCCGGCGCGGCGCGCCCGTGCTGCTGGGCACCGGGCACCCCCGGCCGCTGCTCGGTTTCTACGCCGCCTTGGCGGACGCGCTGTCGGCGGCAGGATGTGAGGTACTCACCCCGGCGCAGGGTCGCTGTGTCGACATATTGACCCGGTTCGGCCTACGTACCCACCGCCTCGACTACGTACGAGGGGTTGCCCTGGTGCGGGAACCGGCGAGCGGGCGCCCCGGTTGTGAGCCCGGTGCCCACAGCCATTCGCCGCTCCCGGTTCGGGTCGTGCTGGAGGCCGCGGCGGAGGCCGGCGGGCCGCTGCCCGAGCTGGTCGTCGGCGATCACGGGTGGGTCTGCGGTGCTGGTCAGCTGGGGTTCGAGGCCATGGGGCCGGCCGACACGGACGATCCCGCGCTGTTCGTGGGGGAGGCCGAGGGGCGGGTGTCCGTCGTCGTTCCGGTTGATGACGCAGTGCGGTCTAGTTACTACGTGCCGCTGATCCGCTACGTACTCAATCGAGCGTGTCTGTCCCAGTAGGCCGCCGATGCGTGCACCTCTTCCCCACTCGCATCACACGCCCCTAGTCTGGGGAGTGAGCACGCAACGACGAAGAGTCACCGGAAGGGGAAGCCGGTGGACCGTCGAGTGCGGAAGGTTCAGGTGTGTCATGGCTGCAGCTGGCGAGAGGCCTCTGAACGAGGTTCAGTTCCTTACCGTGGCGGAAGTTGCCTCGGTGATGCGAGTGTCGAAGATGACCGTGTACCGCCTGGTGCACAGCGGTCATCTGCCCGCGATCCGGGTGGGACGGTCGTTCCGCGTCCCGGAACAAGCGGTACACGAGTACCTCCGCGACAGCTATGTGGGGGTGGAGACGGCCTGACGGCAACCTCAGGGTGACCCGGGGGTACCCCCTCGATTACGACCTCGGCGCTCGGTTGGGTAGGCTAGCCCCTCGTAGGTCGTGTGGGCCCATGGCGCCCAAACAACCGAGTCATGAGAAGTGAGCGAGGGTAGTCGTGGGCTCTGTTATCAAGAAGCGGCGCAAGCGGATGGCCAAGAAGAAGCACCGCAAGCTGCTTAAGCGCACGCGCGTTCAGCGCCGCAACAAGAAGTAAGCGGCGCCGCGAGAGCGTGGCTCTGTGGCCTCCCACCGGAAGCGGTGGGGGGCCACAGGCATGTTCCGGCATATTCCGATCGGGGAAATTCCGTCACCTCGCGCATCGGGGTCATCACAGCGCAACATCGACCGGCTAGGTTGGCCGCACACGGGGAACGCGGGATACCGGTTACGCGGGAAGGAAGGCGCTGATCTTGGGGAAGGTCGTGCTCGTCACCGGAGTGGCCCGGCAGCTGGGCGGCCGGTTCGTACGGCGGATCCAGCGGGACCCGGAAGTCGACCGTGTGATCGCCGTGGACGCGGTGCCGCCGGCGCACCATCTGGGCGGAGCCGACTTCATCCAGGCCGACATCCGGCAGCCGACCATCGCCCGGGTGCTCGCCGAGACGGGCGCCGACACGGTCGTGCACATGGATGTGACGGGCACGGCGCTGGGCGGTGGCAGCCGGGCCACGGTCAAGGAGACCAACGTCATCGGCACCATGCAGCTGCTGGGCGCCTGCCAGAAGTCGCCGACCGTACGGCGGTTGGTGGTGAAGTCCAGTACGAACGTGTACGGGTCCGCGCCGCGCGATCCGGCCGTGTTCACCGAGACGACCCCGCCCAAGTCACTGCCCAGCGGCGGCTTCGCCAAGGACGCCGTCGAGGTGGAGGGGTACGTGCGCGGGTTCGCGCGGCGCCGGCCGGACGTCGCCGTGTGCGTGCTGCGGTTCGCCAACATCCTCGGGCCGACCGCGGACACCCCGCTCGCCTCGTACTTCGCGCTGCCCGTCCTGCCGACCGTGTTCGGCTACGACCCGCGGCTGCAGTTCGTGCACGAGGACGACGTGATCGAGGTGCTGCGGATCGCCTCGCACGAGCCGCGCCGGGGCACCCTGAACAGTGGCACGTTCAACATCGCCGGGGACGGCGTGCTGCTGCTCTCGCAGTGCTCCCGGCGGCTCGGGCGGCCCATCGTGCCGCTGCTGCTGCCCGCGGTCACCTGGGCCGGTTCCCTGGTCCGTACGCTCGGGATGACGGACTTCTCGCCGGAGCAGATCCGGCTGCTCACCCACGGGCGCGTGGTGGACACCGTCCAGATGCGCGAGACGCTGGGCTTCACGCCCCGCTACACCACGGCCGAGACCTTCGCGGAGTTCGCGCGCGGCCAGGGCCCCGGGCTGCTGCCGCCGGAGAGCCTCGCGGGGGCCGTCGACCGGATCGCCGCGCTGACCGTGCGGGCAGGCGGCCACCCCCAGACGCACAGCGCCAACTGAGGAGAGCGGCAACGATGGCGGACGCCAAGGTCATTCCGTTCGACGACGACCGGTCCCGCGGGAGCGCCGCACAGCGCCAGGCGCGGCGCCGGAGCGGCGGGAGCCGGCGCGGCGCGCTCGGGGAGCCGGGCGAGATCGGGGCGGTCCAGCCCCTGCCGGGCCGGGAGCGGGCGCGGGATGATGGGCCTGTGAGCCGTGAGGAGGAGCCGTCGGCGCGGCCGGAGGCCGGCGGGCCGGACGGCGGCCTGGAGCGGCGGGTGGCGGCCGGTCTGGCCTTTCTGCGGCGCCGGCTCACCGGGGACTACGAGGTCGACGACTTCGGCTACGACGAGGAGCTGACCGACCAGGTCCTGATGTCGCTGCTGCGGCCGGTGTACGAGAAGTACTTCCGGGTCGAGGTGAAGGGCATCGAGAACATCCCGGCCGAGGGCGGGGCGCTGATCGTCGCCAACCACTCCGGGACGCTGCCGCTGGACGGCCTGATGATGCAGGTCGCGGTGCACGACCGGCACCCGGCCGATCGTCATCTCCGGCTGCTGGCCGCCGACCTGGTCTTCGTGCTGCCGGTGGTCAACGAGCTGGCCCGCAAGCTGGGGCACACGCTGGCCTGCGCGGAGGACGCGGAGCGGCTGCTGGCTCAGGGCGAGCTGGTCGGGGTGATGCCGGAGGGCTTCAAGGGCATCGGGAAACCTTTCAGCGAGCGGTACAAGCTCCAGCGGTTCGGCCGTGGCGGTTTCGTCTCGACGGCGCTGCGGCAGGGTGTGCCGATCATCCCGTGCTCGATCGTCGGGGCCGAGGAGATCTACCCGATGCTCGGCAACGCCAAGACCCTGGCGAGGCTGCTGGGTTTCCCGTACTTCCCGCTGACGCCGACCTTCCCGTGGCTGGGGCCGCTGGGCGCGGTCCCGCTTCCCACGAAGTGGACGATCCAGTTCGGCGAGCCGATCCCGACGGACGGGTATCCGCCGGAGGCGGCGGAGGATCCGATGCTGATGTTCAACCTGACCGACCAGGTCCGCGAGCAGATCCAGCACACGCTGTACAAGCTGCTGGTGCAGCGGCGGTCGGTGTTCTTCTGAGGTGTCCGGTACGGCGTCGGGGGCACCCCTGCTCGGATAGGGGTGCCCCCGACGCCGCGGTCGTACCGGGTCAGTCCGTGTCGTCGCTGTCGATGCCCAGACCGGGGAGCAGGTCGGGGATGAGCGGCGGGATCGTGACGTCCGGCTGGGTGGACGGGGACTTGCCGGCGGTCGGGGTGCTGCCGTCGGAGCCCGTCTTCGGCGGTTCGAGCAGTCCGCCCGTGTCGCCGCCGAGGAGGCCCTCGCCGATGCTGCCGGTGGCCGGGCCGCTCGGCGTGCCGGTGCGGGTGTGCTTGCCGGCGGACGGGGTGCTGCCGGCGGAGCTGGGCGCGGTCGACCGGTGGCTGCCGGAGGAGCCGGTGGCCGGTGAACCCGAGCCGCCCTGGCGGTTGCCGCCGCCGGACTGGGGCGGCTGCTGAGGCAGCAGGGACTGCAGCGGGGCGACCTCTTCGTCTATGGCGTCGAAGACCGACGACACCCGCTGTTTGACGTCGCCCAGCTGCATGGGCAGCTTGTCGCTGAGCGCGCTCCAGGCCTCGCGGTGGGACCGGGAGAAGGCGGACAGCGCCTGGATGGGGCCGAGGGAGCCCGGGTCGGCCTCATAGGCCGCGTGGAGCAGGCGGTGGCCCTCGGTGACGTCGTGCTGCATCCCGGACAGGGTGCGCCTGATCTCGCCGATCGACTCGTGGTCCAGATGGCCGCCCCGGCCGCGCTCCAGCAGCCGGCGGGCCTCGCTGAGCCGGGTGGAGGCCTGGTCGAGGTAGGTCTGGCCGCGCTGGTCGTCGCCATCGGTCAGATAGTGGAGCTTGAAGTCCTCGATGCCGCGTTTGAGGCCGTACAGGGAGTCGCCCGGCAGGGCGTCGGAGCTGGCGGCGGCGACTCCGCCGAAGGCCCCGGCGGCCACGCCCACGCTGAGCCCGCCGGCCGCGAGGCCCTTGGTCAGCCTGGTGCGTGGGCGGAACTTGCCCAGCGGGCTCGCCCGGTGCGCGCCCCGGCTGCGCGGTCTCTGGTCCGGTACCGACGCGTCCGCCGCCCCCGTGCCCTCCTGGAGCATGGCCTCCATCGCGGCCACC
Source organism: Streptomyces sp. NPDC046727 (assembly GCF_040645635.1). Classification (NCBI taxonomy): domain Bacteria; kingdom Bacillati; phylum Actinomycetota; class Actinomycetes; order Kitasatosporales; family Streptomycetaceae; genus Streptomyces; species Streptomyces sp. NPDC046727. The sequence continues at coordinate 479,967 of NZ_JBEYYR010000001.1, read as the reverse complement.
AGCTGGGCCCGTTGGACGACCTTGACCTCGGGGTCGAGTTGCGGCTTGGGCAGCGCGCCGAGCTCCGCGGTCAGGGCCAGCAGCTCGCCCTGCTCGGTCTGTTCCTCGGTGGTCGGCGGTGATCCCGCCGGCGCTGCGGACTGCTCGGCCGCCGTGTCCCGGTCGGACTGCTCATCCAGGGCCTGGGCGAAGGCGTTCGCCCGCCGGTGGGCCGATACGTTCGCGATCACTGGCGGCACCTCCTCTCGTCATGACGGTCGACTCCCCAGGGGGTCCTGAGGGTTGCACGCCCTACGACCGGTTCACACGATCGAGCGATCGGGGTTGGCCAGGGCGTGACCACAGGGAGCCTGTATCCCGCACAACGACTGGCGCGGCACTTGGGTTACGGACGGCGGATGATCGGATCAGAAAGGCAACGGGCTTTCACGGAGCGTGAGTTGAGCGTTGCCCACAGTGTCCTGATTCAGCGGGCGTCGTCCGGCAGCAGCCGGGCGAGAGTGCGTACGGCGCGGTACTGGAGGGTCTTGATGGCGCCCTCGTTCTTGCCCATGACGCGGGCGGTCTCGGCGACCGAGAGGCCCTGGAGGAAGCGGAGCGTCACGCACTCCTGCTGCTGGGGGTTGAGCCGGCGTACGGCGTCGAGCAGAGCGGCGTTCGACAGGGACTCCAGGACGGAGTCCTCCGGGGAGCGCTCGACCTCGTTGGCGTCGAGCATCTCGCCGGTGGTGACCTCCAGCCGGAAGCGGCTGGACTTGAAGTGGTCGGCGACGAGGTTCCGGGCGATGGTCACCAGCCAGGCGCCGAAGTCCCGGCCCTGCCAGGTGAACGTGCCGATCCTGCGGAGCGCCCGCAGAAAGGTCTCGCTCGTGAGGTCCTCGGCGGTGGCCCGGCCGCCGACGCGGTAGTAGATGTACCGGTAGACGGTGTCGCTGTACTGGTCGTAGAGCCGCCCGAAGGCCTCGGCCTCACCCGCCTGGGCGCGCTCGACGAGGTCCATCATCCGGGCGCTGTCGCTGTCGGCGGCCGGGCGGCGGGCGGTGGCCGCGCCGGTGGCGCGGCTGCGTCTGCCGACCGCCGCGCTGCTCTCGGCCAGTGCGTAGCACGGGCCGACGGGCGCGGCGGTGGCGAAGGCGGGGACGGCGTACGCGGTGGGGACGAGGCCGCGCAGCGTCTGTTTGACCGTTGCGACTGTTGCGCGCAGCGTAGCCAGGCCCGAGGCGTCAACCCCGACGTGTGGGTACACGGGACTCCCAGAGGCAGAGCTTCCATCACGTGCAGTGCGGGACCTTTCACCCGTCGTAGCGACGGAGGGGTACCGGTTTGCGTCTGAGGAGAATAACGCTTCGTGCAGGCACTGCTACACCGAGTTGCTCAAATCATCGATTGCGTCGCATCTGTAACCGTTTGATGCCGGGTCAAGTTCCGCAAGATGATCGGTTGTTGACCGGAAAAGGGCGTGTTTCGGTGAAGTGCGGGGCGTGTTGAACTTGGTGATGTACATGCGCCCGTTCAAAGGGCGCACGGAGGCGGCGCGGGAGCCGCTACCGGCGCCGGCGGCTCAGCGCGATGGCGGCGGCCGTGCCGCCGGCGACCGCGCCGACGCCCGCCGCCGCCGGGATGCCGACCTTCGCCGCCTTGCGGCCCGTGCGGTAGTCCCGCAGGCGCCAGTCCTTCTCGCGGGCGTGCCTGCGGAGCTTGGCGTCCGGGTTGATGGCGTAGGGGTGGCCGACCAGGGACAGCATCGGGATGTCGTTGTGGCTGTCGCTGTAGGCCGCGCAGCGGGAGAGGTCGAGGCCCTCGGCCACGGCCAGGGCGCGGACCGCCTCGGCCTTCGCCGGGCCGTGCAGGGGCTCGCCCACCAGCTTGCCCGTGTAGACGCCGTCGACCGACTCGGCCACCGTGCCGAGGGCGCCGGTCAGGCCCAGGCGGCGGGCGATGACCTGGGCGATCTCGACGGGGGCCGCGGTGACCAGCCAGACCTTCTGGCCCGCGTCCAGGTGGGCCTGGGCGAGGGCGCGGGTGCCGGGCCAGATGCGGTCGGCCATGTACTCGTCGTAGATCTCCTCGCCGATCGACTCCAGCTCGGCGACCCGGTGGCCCTTGACGATCGACAGGGCCGAGTCGCGGGCGTCCTGCATGTGCTCCGGGTCCTCGACGCCGGCCAGCCGGAACCACGCCTGCTGCCATGCGAACTTGGCGAGGTCGCGGGTCTCGAAGAACTTCCGCTTGTACAGCCCGCGGCCGAAGTGGAACAGCGCGGCGCCCTGCATCACCGTGTTGTCGAGATCGAAGAACGCGGCGGCCCTGTCGTCGCCGATCACCGGGAACTCCGGTTCCTCGGGCGTGGCGCGCGGGGCCTCCTGCGAGGACTTGCGGGCGGCCTCCGCCGAGGCCTCGCCTGCCAACACGCTCCGCGCCGTGGCGGAGCGCCTACGGGGAGTGAGCCATCCGAGAGCGGCCATGACGTGAGCATAGCCAGTCTGTTCGGTGGTTCCGGAGTCACGAGGTTGGCGCGGTGTGAACTCTGTGCGGCCGAGCCGTTAAAGAGTCGATCCGGAAGGGGCACGGAACGCGCGAGAATGGCCGGTATGAGTCCGCTCTTCCGACGCAGGGCCGAGCCGCGCGCCCGGCTGGTCACTCTCATCCGCAAGCCCGGCTGTCATCTGTGCGACGACGCCCAGCTGGTCGTCGAGAAGGTGTGCGGCGACCTCGGCGTGCCGTGGGAGCCGAAGGACATCACCGAGGACCGGGAACTGCACGACCGCTACTGGGAGCAGATCCCGGTCGTACTCGTCGACGGTGAACAGCACACCTTCTGGCGCGTGAACGAGGAGCGACTGCGCCGCGCACTGACCGACTAGTCCAAACCGGCCGGAAAGTCGCTTAGGATCGACGGCGGTTTGGTCTCGGGGGCGGGATTCGTGAGGAGTGTGTGCGGTTTTGCCCCCAGTAACGAAGGAGCACCGGTGCGTATGCGCCGGTTCCCGCCGAGGGTGCGAAACGTGCGTGACCCCGGTCACTTCTGGTGGGCAAATCGGACACCATCTTTGTGCACGCGTTCACAAAGACATAGCCTGCTGTCGACGGGGCGGTCTGGGGACGTATGACCGCCTGCAGCCCCGCTCTACCCGCAGGAGCACCGTGGCAACTGGCCGAACACACCGACCGGCGACCCGTAGCCGAGGGATTCCCGAGGCCACCGTCGCCCGGCTTCCGCTGTACCTCCGAGCCCTGACCGCGCTGTCCGAGCGCTCGGTCCCCACGGTCTCCTCCGAGGAGCTGGCCGCGGCGGCGGGGGTCAACTCCGCCAAGCTGCGCAAGGACTTCTCGTACCTGGGCTCCTACGGAACGCGCGGTGTCGGCTACGACGTGGAGTATCTCGTCTACCAGATCTCCCGCGAACTCGGCCTGACCCAGGACTGGCCGGTTGTGATCGTCGGTATCGGTAACCTCGGCGCCGCCCTGGCCAACTACGGCGGCTTCGCCTCCCGTGGCTTCCGGGTCGCCGCGCTCATCGACGCCGACCCGGCGATGGCCGGCAAGCCCGTCGCGGGCATCCCCGTCCAGCACACCGACGACCTTGAGAAGATCATCAAGGACAACGGCGTCTCCATCGGCGTGATCGCCACCCCGGCCGGCGCCGCCCAGCAGGTCTGCGACCGGCTCGTGGCCGCCGGCGTGACCTCCATCCTGAACTTCGCGCCGACCGTGCTGTCCGTCCCGGACGGCGTCGACGTGCGCAAGGTCGACCTCTCCATCGAGCTGCAGATCCTCGCCTTCCACGAGCAGCGCAAGGCCGGCGAGGAGACCACCGCGGGCGAGGGCGCGCTGCCCGCCGCCGCTCCCCGCGGCGTGGCCGCCGACGACTCCGCCGACCAGGGGCCCGACGGGGACGTCCCCGCCGTGATGCCGGCATGAGCCTCCTCGTCGTGGGCCTCAGCCACCGCAGCGCCCCGGTCAGCGTCCTGGAGCGGGCCGCGCTGAGCACGGACGCCCAGATCAAGCTGCTGCAGGACACGGTCGCCGCCGAGCCCGCCACCGAGGCCGCGGTGCTCGCCACCTGCAACCGCATCGAGCTGTACGCCGACGTGGACAAGTTCCACGCCGGTGTCGCCGAGCTGTCCACGCTGCTCGCCCGGCACAGCGGGGTCGGCCTGGACGAACTGACGCCGTACCTGTACGTGCACTACGAGGACCGGGCCGTCCACCACCTGTTCTCGGTGGCCTGCGGGCTCGACTCGATGGTCGTCGGCGAGGGGCAGATCCTCGGCCAGATCAAGGACTCCCTGGCCCGCGCCCAGGAGCTGCACACCGCCGGCAAGCTGCTGAACGACCTGTTCCAGCAGTCCCTGCGGGTCGGCAAGCGCGCCCACTCCGAGACCGGCATCGACCGCGCCGGCCAGTCCCTGGTCACCTTCGGCCTGGAGCAGCTGGCGGCGGGCGGGGACGTGCGGGACTGGGCCGCGGGGCGGAAGGCGCTGGTCATCGGCGCCGGTTCGATGTCGTCGCTGGCCGCGGCGACGCTCGCGCGCGCCGGGGTCGCCGAGATCGTCGTCGCCAACCGCACCTTCGAGCGCGCCGAGCGGCTCGCGCAGATCCTCATGGAGGCCGACGACGCGGCGGTGACGGCCCGCGCGGTACCGATGGACGCCGTGCCGGGCGAGCTGACACGTGCCGACGTCGTCGTCTCCTGTACCGGGGCGACGGGTCTGGTGCTCACGGCGGAGGCGGTCGCGCAGGCGATCGAGGGCCGCACCGGCGCTCCCGCCGCCGAGATCACCAGCGCCGCGCGGACGACCGCGCAGGCCAAGACCGCGCAGCCGTCCGCCGGCGCCGCCTCCGACGAGAACTGCCCGCTGGACCTGGCCGCCGTCCAGCCCGGCTTCTCCCTCATGGGAGAGGCCGCCGTGGCCGGCATGGACGCCGCCACCCTGGAGCAGCACGCGGCCTGGGTGGCCGGAGGCACGGTCGACCGCCGCGAGCGCCGTACGCCCGAGGCGGACGCCGAGCTGATCACCGCGCTCGCCGCGACCGCCGCGACCGTCGGCCGGATCCCCGAGCGGCGCAAGCCGGAGCCGGTCGCCGAGCGCCCCGCGCCCTTCGTCTTCCTCCTCGACCTCGCCATGCCCCGCGACATCGACGCGGCCGTGCACCGGCTCGCCGGGGTCCGCCTGGTCGACATCGAGTCCCTCGCCGAGGCCTCCGCCGACGCCCCGATGGCGGCCGACGTGGACCAGGTCCGGCGTATCGTCTCCGACGAGGTCGCGGCCTTCGGCGCGGCACAGCGCGCGGCGCACATCACGCCGACCGTGGTCGCGCTGCGCACCATGGCCGCCGACGTCGTCGCCGGCGAGATCGCGCGGCTCGACGGCCGCCTGCCCGACCTGGACGAGCGCCAGCGCGGCGAGATCCGGCAGGCCGTGCACCGGGTCGTCGACAAGCTGCTGCACGCGCCGACCGTACGGGTCAAGCAGCTCGCGGCCGAGCCCGGCGGCGCCGGGTACGCGGACGCGCTGCGCACCCTGTTCGACCTCGACCCCGAGACGGTGGCCGCCGTCTCCCGGGCCGAGGACAGCACGGAGAACGAGAACCGAGGGCCAGCATGAGTGAGAAGGCACTGCGGCTGGGGACCAGGCGGAGCAAGCTCGCCATGGCCCAGTCCGGGCAGGTGGCAGCGGCCGTCCGCCAGGTGACCGGGCGGCCCGTCGAGCTGGTCGAGATCACCACGTACGGCGACACCTCCCGCGAGCACCTGGCGCAGATCGGCGGCACCGGCGTCTTCGTGACGGCGCTGCGCGACGCGCTGATGGGGGGCGAGGTCGACTTCGCGGTTCATTCGCTCAAGGACCTCCCGACCGAGCAGCCCGAAGAGCTGGTCCTGGCCGCCGTACCGGAGCGCGAGGACCCCCGGGACGTGATCGTCGCCCGGGACGCGCTGAAGTTCACCGACCTGCCGCGGGGCGCCCGCATCGGCACCGGTTCGCCGCGCCGCATGGCGCAGCTGAACGCGTACGCCCGCACCCACGGCCTGGACATCGAGACCGTCCCGATCCGGGGCAACGTCGACACGCGGATCGGATACGTCCGCGACGGCGAGCTGGACGCGGTCGTGCTGGCCGCCGCCGGACTCAACCGGATCGGCCGGATCGACGAGGTGACCGACTTCCTGTCGGTCGACACGGTTCTGCCCGCCCCCGGCCAGGGGGCCCTGGCGATCGAGTGCGCCGCGGACAACGCGGACCTCATCGCGGCAATCGGCGAACTGGACGACCCGTTCACGCGGGCCGCCGTCACCGCCGAGCGGTCACTGCTCGCCGCCCTGGAGGCCGGTTGCAGCGCACCTGTGGGTGCGCTGGCCGACCTTCTGGCCGACGGGCAGATTGTCAAGGAAATGCGCCTGCGCGGCGTCGTCGGCACGACCGACGGCTCCCGCATGGTGCAGCTGTCCACCACCGGTCCCGTGCCCCAGACGCACGACCAGGCGATGGCACTCGGTCGCGAACTCGCCACCGAGATGCTCGCCCGGGGCGCGGCCGGTCTGATGGGGGAGCGAGCACATTGAGCCCCACCACCCTTCCCGCCGGTCCGGAACACGGGCACGTCACCTTCCTCGGTGCCGGACCCGGGGATCCGGGACTGCTGACTCTGCGCGCCGTGGAGGCGCTGTCGAACGCGGACGTCCTGATCGCCGAGCACGAGGTGCTCGACGTGATCCGGACGCACGCCCGGCAGGGCGTCTCCGTCGTGCCGATGGAGACGGACTCCACCGCGGTGTCGCCGCCGGGCACGCCCCAGCTGACGGTCGTTGACGGCACGTCAACACCCGCCGCTGCCCCGGCTGCTGCCCGGGATGCCGCTCATCTTGTCATGGCGTCCGCGCGGGGCGGCAGGCGGGTCGTCCGTGCGGTGTCCGGGGACCCGGGACTTGATACGTACGCGGCCGAGGAAATGCTCGCCTGCGCCGCCGCCGGGGTGCCCTTCGAGGTCGTCCCCGGTGTCGCGGCGGCGGTCGGCGTGCCCGCGTACGCCGGTGTGCCGCTGCGGGACGCCGAGGGCGCGGACGTCCGGTTCGTGGACGCCCGTACCGCCTCCGACCGCTGCTGGACGGAGGTGGGCGCGTCGGACGGCACGGTGGTGGTGTCGACGACCCTGGACTCCGTGGCCGCCGCGGCCGGCGAACTGGTCTCGGCGGGCCGCAAGCCGGACACCCCGCTGACCGTGACGATCGCCGGTACGACGACCCGCCAGCGCACCTGGACGGCGACGCTCGGCACGATCGCGCAGACCCTGAAGCAGGCGAAGGTGCTGCCGTCGGCGGACGGCGGCCGGCCGGTGATAGCCGTGGTCGGCGAGCGTTCCGCCGCCGCCCGCCGCGACCAGCTGTCGTGGTTCGAGTCCAAGCCGCTGTTCGGCTGGAAGGTGCTCGTGCCGCGGACGAAGGAGCAGGCGGCGTCGCTCTCCGACCAGCTGCGGTCCTACGGCGCGGTGCCGCACGAGGTCCCGACGATCGCGGTGGAGCCCCCGCGCACCCCGCAGCAGATGGAACGAGCGGTCAAGGGCCTCGTCACCGGCCGGTACGAGTGGATCGCCTTCACGTCGGTCAACGCGGTCAAGGCCGTCCGGGAGAAGTTCGAGGAGTACGGCCTGGACGCCCGTGCCTTCGCGGGCATCAAGGTGGCCGCGGTGGGCGAGCAGACCGCCAAGGCGCTGGTCGCGTTCGGCGTCAAGCCGGACCTGGTGCCGAGCGGCGAGCAGTCGGCCGCCGGTCTCCTGGAGGACTGGCCCCCCTACGACCCGGTCTTCGACCCGATCGACCGCGTCTTCCTCCCGCGCGCCGACATCGCCACGGAGACCCTCGTCGCCGGTCTGATCGAACTGGGCTGGGAGGTGGACGACGTCACGGCCTACCGGACGGTCCGCGCCTCGCCCCCGCCGGCCGAGACCCGGGAGGCGATCAAGGGCGGCGGGTTCGACGCGGTGCTGTTCACGTCGTCGTCCACGGTGCGGAACCTGGTGGGCATCGCGGGCAAGCCGCACAACGTGACCGTGATCGCCTGCATCGGCCCGGCGACGGCGAAGACGGCCGAGGAGCACGGGCTGCGCGTCGACGTCATGGCCCCGGAGCCGTCCGTGCACAAGCTGGCGGAGGCACTGGCCGACTTCGGCATGAAGCGCCGGGCCGCGGCCCTGGAGGCCGGGGACCCGGTGACACGGCCGAGCGAGCGACGGCCCGGCGCACGCCGCCGGCGCTCCACCACCTAGCCACGGCCCCCGGCAGACGCCGTACGCCCCGTCGTCCCGCACAGCGGACGGCGGGGCGCTGCCGTGCGGCGGTCGCGCGGGCGGCGCGGAGGCCGGCCGTGCCGTCCTGCTCGGTACGAGTGGCCGCGGGCGCGTCGGCGTGGCCACCCTGGAGAGGTGGGCACTGCGGCACGGACCCCCGTGGTCTTCGGCCCGCGCCGGGCTCTGCGGAGGCCCGTCGCCGGGATGGCCCCGGGGATCGTCTTCTCCCTGCTGGCCGGGCCGGGCCGGTTCGAGATCGCGGTCGCTCTGGCCCTGGCCCGCAGCATCGCCCTGATCGTCCTCGGCTCGATGGCCGTCGGCAGGCCGTTCACGCTCCCGTACGCCCGTGAACAGGTCGACCGGGCCCACTGGGACACGCCCGCCTTCCTGCGCACCAACCACGTCATCACCGGCGTGTGGGGACTCGCCTTCCTGGTGGCGGCGGTCGCGGGCGGCTTCGGCGGCCTCGTCCTGCACGACCCACCGAGTGGTGTCCCGAGGTCGTCCGCGCCCGCGCCCGGCGCGAGAGCGGCCTGCCGGGTCTGCTGGTCCACCTGGCCGGCCTGCTCGTCCCGGCGGGCATCGTCGTCCTGATCTTCGACAGCGTCTGGTGGCTGGGCGTGGCCCCTCACGACGGCGCCGCCGCCCCGGCCGGGCGCCGACGTCGCGTCGGCAAAGGCGTACCCGCTGCGGGCGTAGCGTAGGGGGCATGACGAAGTACGGATCCTTCCCCGGTACGCGACCCCGGCGGCTGCGGACCTCGCCCGTCATGCGGCGGATGGTCGCCGAGACGCGGCTGCACCCCGCCGACTTCATCCTTCCGGCGTTCGTCCGGGAGGGCGTCAGCGAGCCCGTGCCGATCGCGGCGATGCCCGGAGTCGTGCAGCACACCCGGGACAGCCTGAAGAAGGCCGCGCTGGAGGCCGTGGAGGCCGGGATCTCCGGGATCATGCTGTTCGGCGTGCCCGAGGAGAGCAAGAAGGACGCCCTCGGGACCCCGGGGACCGACCCGGACGGAATCCTCCAGGTCGCCCTCCGCGACGTGCGGGCCGAGGTCGGCGACGACCTGCTCGTCATGTCCGACCTGTGCCTGGACGAGACCGTCGACCACGGGCACTGCGGGGTCCTCGACGCGCAGGGGCGGGTCGACAACGACGCCACCCTGGAGCGGTACGCGGAGATGGCCCAGGTGCAGGCCGACGCCGGGGCCCATGTCGTCGGCCCCAGCGGGATGATGGACGGCCAGATCGGCGTCATCCGCGACGCCCTCGACCAGATCGGGCGCGAGGACGTCGCGATCCTCGCCTACACCGCCAAGTACTCCTCGGCCTTCTACGGCCCCTTCCGCGAGGCCGTCGCCTCCTCGCTGCAGGGCGACCGCAAGACCTACCAGCAGGACCCGGCCAACTGGCGCGAGTCCCTGCGGGAGCTGGAGCTGGACCTGGCCGAGGGCGCCGACATGGTGATGGTCAAGCCGGCCGGTCCCTACCTCGACATCCTGGCCCGGGTCGCGGACACGGTGGACGTGCCCGTCGCCGCCTACCAGATCTCCGGCGAGTACTCGATGGTCGAGGCCGCCGCGGAGAAGGGCTGGGTGGACCGGGACCGGGCCATCTTCGAGACCCTGACCGGCATCAAGCGGGCCGGGGCGCGGAACATCCTCACCTACTGGGCCACCGAGGCGGCCCAGAAGCTGCGCTAGTCGGTCATCCGGTGGGTCAGTCCCACCAGAAGGACCAACTCGTGGCGCCGGCCAGCTCCTTGGCGTACGCCCGCACGCTCCCCGGCCCGCTCTGCACGACGGCGTTCGGGCACAGGGCGTAGTGCTCGGCGGCCAGGAGCTCGGCGTCGGCGACCGAGCCGGGCGGCGCCGCCACGGACACCACCAGGGCATCCGGGCCGAGGCCCACGACCCGGATGCCGAACCGGTCCTCCCAGGACCGCAGCACCGCGCAGACCCGGGCCACATCACCCTCGTACTCCGACGGGCCCGTCCAGCCGATCGCCGCCGGTATGTCGGCGGACCGGCGCGCCGGGACCAGCGCCAGGTGCGGCTCCTCGACCCACTCGGCCCAGGTGTCGCGGTCGCTGTTCAGCGCGTCGGCGACCTGCGCGGCACGGGTGTCCGGGTCGGCGGACAGCACACCGGCCGCCGCGAGCCCCGGCCACGCGACGCCGAACGGCTCCATCTCGTCGGTGACATGACCGTCCGTCTCCTCCGCCCAGTACTCCGCGAGCACCTCCTCGACATCGTGGTCCCCCGGGTACGACGCCTCACCGGGCAGCAGCACCCAGTCCTCCATGCCGACCCGGCAGCCGGCCAGATCCACCAGCACCGGCAACAGCCCCGCACGGCCCGCCGGCGCGCCCAGTGCCTTCCAGGTGCCCGGCGCGGAGGGCTTCGCCGCGTGCCACAGCAGCGGTTCGTGCCAGGGACCGTCGTCCGTCTCGTCTACCAGCCTGCCGGGCGGCAGTTGAAGCCCCAGGGAACGCCCACTGGGGTCGGTGGCCAGCCTGGGCAGCGGGTTGGGAAGAGTCGCCATGCCGGTGACTGTAGGGGCAGCCACTGACAATCGCGCCGGGGGCCGGCACGCCCGTGCTCAGACCAGGTGCGTGATGCAGAACGGGTGGCCCGCCGGGTCCAGCAGCACCCGCCAGCGGTCCGGCTGCGGCTGCGCCTCGGGCTTGGTCGCGCCGAGCCCCAGCAGACGGGCCTCGGCGGTGTCCAGGTCGTCCACACCCACCTCGATGTGGGCCTGCTTCTCCTGGGCCGGGTCCGGCCAGGTGGGACGGCGGTAGTCGGGCAGGCGGTTGAAGCCCAGGCCGGCCGCGCCGCCCTCGCCGCCCAGCAGGACGAAGTCGTCGGTGGCGTAGGCGACGGACAGGCCGAACATCTCGCCGTAGAAACGGGACAGTTCGACGGGATCGGCGCAGTCGAAGGTGACGGCGACGTAGCGGAACGCGGGCGCGGAAGCGGTCTCGGTGCTCATGAGGACGACGCTAGAACCTGACCCGGACAGATCCTGTCCTGGTCATGGCGCCCGGTGTGCAAAACTTCGACGCGTGCTCAGCGCCTCCGCCCGTCTGCTGCGTCTGCTCTCGCTGCTCGCCGCCCGGCCCTCCTGGACCTGCGCCGAGCTGGCCGACCGCATGACCGTCACCGACCGCACGGTGCGCCGGGACATAGCCAAGCTGCGGGACCTCGGCTACACCGTCGACTCCGACGCCGGCCCCTGGGGCGGCTACCGGCTCCGGGCCGGCTCGCGCGTACCGCCGCTGATCCTGGACGACGAGGAGGCGCTCGCCGTGGCCGTCGGGCTGCGCGGGGCCGCGCTCGGCGGAGCCCTCGGCGGGGACCAGGCCGCGCTGTCCGCGCTGCTCAAGCTGCGCCAGGTGCTGCCGCCCCGGATCGCCGAGCGGCTGGGGGAGTGGGACGACGCCCTGGTACGGCTTCCCTGGCCCGAGGAGCCGCAGATCCGGCCCGGCATGCTGCTGGAGCTGGCCGCCGCCTGCCGGCGCGGTGAGCGGGCCCGGCTGTCGTACCGCGACGGACAGGAGCGGCACACGGTCCGGGACGTCGATCCGTACCGGCTCGTCCACACCGGACGGCGCTGGTACTTCGTCGCCCGGGACGTGGCCCGCGGCTGGCGCACGTTCCGCGCCGACCGGGTCGAGCGGCTCCAGCCCACCGGACACCCGGTGGAGATCACCGAACCCCCGGATCCGGCGGAGCTCGTCTCCCGCAACACCGCCAACGGGCCCTATCCGCTGTCCGTCACGATCCGGCTGCCGCTGGCCATGGCGGACGCGCTGCGGGCCGTACCCGCCACCGTCGGCACCCACCGGGCCGACGGTCCGGACGCCACCGTCGTGGACATCGGCGGGCCCGACGCGGACGGCCTCGCCCGCTATCTGCTGGGCCTCGGGACCCCGCTGCGCGTCCTCGGCCCGGACTCCGTACGCCAAGCCCTGGTCCGCCGCACCCGGGACCTCCTCGCCGCCCACACGGACGACGACGGCCCGCCCCCGGAATGAGGGCGGGCCGCCGGACCGGCAGTACTCCCGGTCAGAGCTTCTCGGGCGTCCGGATGCCCAGCAGGGCCATGCCCTGGTGCAGGGTGCGCGCCGTGAGGTCCACCAGGAACAGACGGTTCTCCATCTGCTCCGGCGTCCCGGCCTTCAGGACCGGGCACTGGTCGTAGAAGGTCGTCAGGTGCGTCGCCAGCTGGTAGAGGTACGCGGCCAGCTTGTGCGGCTCGTAGGACGCCGCCACCTCCAGGACCGTCTCCCCGAACTGGTCCAGGTGCAGGCCCAGCGCCCGCTCCGCCGGAGCCAGCTCCAGCTCCGGGTGGGCCGCCGGACGCGCCTCGCCCGCCTTGCGGAGGATGGACTGGATCCGGGCGTACGCGTACTGCAGGTACACGCTCGTGTCGCCGTTGAGCGACACCATCTGGTCCAGGTCGAACTTGTAGTCCCGGACGGCGGAGGTGGACAGGTCCGCGTACTTCACCGCGCCGACACCGACGTAGCGGCCGTTCTCGGTGATCTCCTGCTCCGTCAGGCCCACCTTCTCGGCCTTCTCCCGGACCACCGCCGTGGCCCGCTCGACGGCCTCGTCCAGCAGGTCCTCCAGCCGGACCGTCTCACCCTCACGCGTCTTGAACGGCTTGCCGTCCTTGCCGAGGACCGTGCCGAAGGCCAGCTGGTGCGCCTTCACGTCCTCGTTCAGCCAGCCCGCCCTGCGCGCCGTCTCGAAGACCATCCGGAAGTGCAGGGCCTGGCGGGCGTCCACCACGTACAGCAGCGAGTTCGCCTTCAGGCTGAACACACGGTCACGGATCGCCGAGAGGTCGGTCGCCGCATAGCCGTAGCCGCCGTCCGACTTCTGCACGATCAGCGGGACCGGGTTGCCGTCCGGGCCCTTGATGTCCTCGAAGAACACGCACAGCGCGCCCTCGGAGCGCACCGCGACACCCGACTCCTCCAGCAGGCGGCAGGTCTCGGCCAGCATGTCGTTGTAGCCCGACTCGCCGACGATGTCCGGGTCCCGGATCTCCATGTCCAGCTTCTCGAAGACGGAGTAGAAGTAGATCTTCGACTCGTCCACGAACTTCTGCCACATGGCCAGCGTCTTCGGCTCGCCGGCCTGCAGGTCGACCACCCGGCGCCGGGCCCGCGTCTTGAACTCCTCGTCGGAGTCGAAGTGCTTGCGCGCGGCCTTGTAGAGGCGGTTGAGGTTGGACATCGCCTCCTCGCCGCTCACCGCGCCGGCCTTGTGGTCCAGCTCGTGCGGGTGCTCGTCCAGGTACTGGATGAGCATGCCGAACTGGGTGCCCCAGTCGCCGATGTGGTGACGCCGGACCACGTTCTCGCCGGTGAACTCCAGGAGCTGGACGACCGCGTCGCCGATCACCGCCGACCGCAGGTGGCCGACGTGCATCTCCTTCGCCACGTTCGGCTGGGCGTAGTCGATCACCGTCGTACCCGGGTGCGCGGCGGTGGGCACGCCGAGGCGGCCCGACTCGTCCGCGTACCGCGCGGCCAGGTTCTCGGTGATCGCCCGGTCCGCGATCGTGATGTTGAGGAAGCCGGGGCCGGACACCTCGACGTCCTCGATCACGTCACCCGTCACCACCTGGGCGACGACCTGGGTCGCCAGCTCCCGCGGGTTCGCCTTCGCCTTCTTGGCCAGGGCCAGGATCCCGTTGGCCTGGAAGTCGGCCCGGTCGCTACGTCGCAGCAGCGGGTCCGCGCCGGCGGCCTCGGGCAGGGTGGCCGAGAGGGCGGACGCGAGGTGCTGCTGGACGGAATCGCTGAGGGACGTGACCGAGGCCATAGGAATGGGTGCCGTTCTCCTCGTGGGGATGGATAGACCCAGCCAGTATCCCACGGGGGGTAAAGGGGTTTTCCCGGTCGCCGGACGGTCTGTGAGAATGGAGTGTCACCCCGTTCAGAAAGAAGGACGTGCCGATCGTGGCTCAGAGCACCGAGACCACCGACTGGGTCTCCCGTTTCGCGGATGAGGTCATCGAGGAGTCGGAGCGCCGTGCCCCGGGCAAACCGGTCGTCGTCGCGTCCGGCCTCTCCCCGTCCGGCCCGATCCACCTCGGCAACCTCCGCGAGGTCATGACCCCGCACCTCGTCGCCGACGAGATCCGCCGCCGCGGCCACCAGGTCCGGCACCTGATCTCCTGGGACGACTACGACCGGTACCGCAAGGTCCCGGCCGGCATCGCGGGCGTCGACGAGTCGTGGGCCGAGCACATCGGCAAGCCCCTGACCTCGGTCCCGGCACCGAAGGGCTCGACGTACCCGAACTGGGCCGAGCACTTCAAGGCCGCGATGATCCAGTCCCTGGCCGACCTGGGCGTCGAGTTCGACGGAATCAGCCAGACGGCCCAGTACACCTCCGGTGTCTACCGCGAGCAGATCCTGCACGCCATGAAGCACCGCGGCGACATCGACGCGATCCTCGCCCAGTACCGCACGAAGAAGGCCCCGAAGAAGCCCCAGCAGAAGGCCGTCGACGAGGCCGAGCTGGAGGCCGAGGAGGGCTCGGGCGCGGCGAGCGAGGACGACGGCTCGTCCGGCTCCGCCGGGTACTTCCCGTACAAGCCGTACTGCGGCACCTGCGAGAAGGACCTGACCACCGTCACCTCCTATGACGACGACACCACCGAGCTGTCGTACACCTGCACCGCCTGCGGCTTCACCGAGACCGTCCGGCTCAGCGAGTTCAACCGCGGCAAGCTGGTCTGGAAGGTCGACTGGCCGATGCGCTGGGCGTACGAGGGCGTCGTCTTCGAGCCGAGCGGCGTCGACCACTCGTCCCCCGGGTCGTCCTTCCAGGTCGGCGGCCAGATCGTCGGCATCTTCGGCGGACAGCAGCCCATCGGCCCGATGTACGCGTTCGTCGGCATCTCCGGCATGGCCAAGATGTCGTCCTCGCGGGGCGGCGTCCCCACCCCGGCCGACGCGCTGAAGATCATGGAACCGCAGATCCTGCGCTGGCTGTACGCCCGCCGCCGGCCCAACCAGTCCTTCAAGATCGCCTTCGACCAGGAGATCCAGCGGCTCTACGACGAGTGGGACAAGCTCGCCGGAAAGGTCGCCGACGGCTCCGCCCTCCCCGCCGATGTCGCCGCCTACACGCGGGCCGTCGGCACGGCCGGCGCCGAACTGGTGAAGACCCCCCGCCCGCTGCCCTACCGCACCCTCGCCTCCGTCGCCGACATCACCGCCGGACACGAGGACCAGGCCCTGCGGATCCTCTCCGAACTGGACCCGGAGCAGCCGCTGGCCTCCCTCGACGAGGCACGGCCGCGGTACGACAAGGCCGAGGCCTGGATCAACACGCAGGTGCCCGCCGACCAGCGGACCATCGTGCGCGACGAACCCGACACGGACCTGCTGAAGTCCCTCGACGAGGCGTCCCAGCAGTCCGTGCGACTGCTGCTCGACGGACTCGCCGAGCACTGGTCGCTCGACGGACTGACCCACCTCGTCTACGGCGTGCCGAAGGTACAGGCCGGCTTCTCCGCCGACGCGACGCCCAAGGAACTGCCGCCGGAGATCAAGACGGCCCAGCGGTCCTTCTTCGCCCTGCTCTACCACCTGCTCGTCGGCCGGGACACCGGCCCCCGCCTGCCCACGCTGCTCCTGGCCGTGGGACAGGAGCGGGTGCGGCGCCTGCTCGGCGAGTAACGGCGACGGAAAACGGCAACGGAAGAGGGGCCCTCGGTTTCGAGGGCCCCTCTTCCGTTGCCGTCAGGCGATGTGCTCGTCCTCCAGCTCCGCCGCGTGGCGGTTGGCGAAGCGGGCCACCATGCGGTCGGCCTCACCCTTCGGCAAGGTCATGCCGAACGTCGCCTCCACGTCCTCACGGAACTGCGCGGCCGTGGGATAGCTGCCGTCGATCGACTGGCGGAACACCTGGTAGTAGTCGTCCTCGGCCGGCTCCGGGGGGCCGCCGCCCTCACCCAGCTCCCGGGTGCGGTTCCCGGCCACCGGAATCGGGAAACTGCCGGTGTCCTCCGCGGAGGGCTGCTGGAACTGCTCAGGAGGCTGCTCCTCGTACCACTCCTCGTACTGCTCCTCCGGCTCGTACTGCGGCTCCGGAGGCGGCTCGTACGAGGGGTCGTAGCCGCCGTGGTACTCGATCTCGCGCTGAGCCTGGAACCACGGACTCTCCTCGTCCACCTCAGGCGCGGAGCGCTGCTCACCCGCGGACGGCGCCACCTGCCTCGGAACGGGCACCGCACCCGCCGCGCGACCGCCCGCCACCGCGGCGACCGCCCCCGGCTGCGCGACCGGAGGCAGCAGGGCCGGCTCGATACCCGCCGCCGCCAGCCCCGCCGGAGCCGTCTCCGCCAGCGGCACGCCGTACCGCGCCAGCCGCAGCGGCATCAACGACTCCACCGGGGCCTTACGACGCCAGGCCCGGCCGAACCGGGAGCGAAGGCGCGCCTGATAGACGAGACGTTCCTGCTCCAGCTTGATCACCTGGTCGTAGGAACGCAGCTCCCACAGCTTCATACGCCGCCACAACAGGAACGTCGGCACCGGCGACAGCAGCCAGCGGGTGAGACGCACCCCCTCCATGTGCTTGTCGGCCGTGATGTCCGCGATACGGCCGATCGCATGCCGGGCCGCCTCCACCGCCACGACGAACAGAACCGGAATCACCGCGTGCATACCCACGCCCAGCGGATCCGGCCAAGCGGCGGCACCGTTGAAGGCGATCGTCGCCGCCGTCAGCAGCCACGCCGTCTGACGCAACAGCGGGAAGGGGATACGGATCCAGGTCAGCAGCAGATCCAGGGACAGGAGGACACAGATACCTGCGTCGATACCCACCGGGAACACATACGAGAAGTTCCCGAAGCCCTTCTTGATGGCCAGCTCCCGGACAGCCGCGTACGAACCGGCGAAGCCGATACCGGCGATGATCAAGGCGCCGGCCACGACCACGCCGATGAGTACGCGGTGCATCCGAGTCAGCTGCAGTGGCGCGGCCACTCGTACTCCCCTCCCCTTGCGTGTTGTTGCGCGCAACAGAGTGGCACACGTGTGCGGCGCACGTGGCGCCGGTCAGCCGCTACGACCCCCGGTCAGCTCTTCTTGGCGGCCGACTTGGACGGAGATGCGCCGGAGGAGGCCGACTTGGACGGCGACTTCGACGCGGACTTGGACGCCGACCCGGACGGGCTCGCCGGAGCCGACGACGGCGAAGACGCCTTCCCGCCCTCCCCGTTCGCGGCCGACACCGCCGCCACGACCTCCTTGAGCGCCTTCTCCGCCGCCTTCGTCAGATCGTCGGCGTCAGGCGTCTTCTCACCCGCGAGACCCGCACCGTTGTAATCCACGGTGACCACCACGTTCTCGACGCGGGCCACGACCGTCTGCTGCTTGAAGAGGCCTTCCTTCTTCTTCAGGTCGTAGCGCACCGCCGACGCCTCCGCACCCGTCCCCGACAGCGGCACGACCTTGGGGTTCTTCGCACCGTCCACCGCCTGGGCGTCCTGGACCTGCCGGCCGTAGTACGTGTGCGCCTGCTCGTCACCCGAACCCCGCGCGGCATCCGAGTCGAAGCGCAGCAGAGAGACGTTCAGCCAGCGGAACTGGGACCCCTTGACGCCGTTGTTGTCCAGGCTGTTCCAGGAGCAGGACGCACGCGACGACGGATCGTCCGAGCTGCCCTTCTTGCTCGACTTCACACCCTTCGGCACCAGATCGGCCAGAGTCCCCTTCGCCAGCGCACCGCACGCGTCGGGAAGCTTCTGATACGCGGCGGCCTTCACGGTCGGGGACGCGCTCGCCGACGGCTGCGTGCTGCTGCCGGCCGACTGCGTGCTGCTCCCGCCATCGGACTTGGGCTTGGAGTCGCCGGAGTCCGAGGAGCACGCGGCGGTGATCAGGACCGCGGGAACGGCTGCCGCGCAGACAAGAACGCGGCGCAGGCGCTTCGCTCGCTGGTGATGCCGGGCACGGTCGTCTCGCTGGGCTGCTCGCTGCATGGTTCCTTCACTCGTGACGCTCGGTGTTCGTGCGGGTTCCTGCGGGGGCCACGGTACGCGGTGAAGGAGCTGCGCGGTTTCCGTTCGCGCGCTTTGACAGGAGGGGCCGGTGAGGCCACTGAGACGCTCAGCCGCCCAGCGCGTCGTCCAGTTGAGAGGCCAGATTACGGGCGCTGTCCTGCATTTCCTTGCTGTCGGGGACCGTTCCCGTGGCCGTCGGCTGCTCCTCGTACTGAAGGGTGACGACGACATTGGACGTGCGGAACACCACAGTCACCGTCCGCTGTTCGGCCGTCGAACCGGACGTGCTGAGCTGGTCGTCCAGATACGCCTCGTCACCGAGATCGGAGAGCGCACGGGGCTGGAGGTCGGCGGGCGGGACACCGGAGGACGCCCCCGGCGCCCCCGACGACTCCGCGGAAGCCGGGGACGCCGAGGACGCCGAGGACGCCGACGACTTCGACGAAGGCTCCTTGCCGGACGGCGAAGCGGCACCGCTCGGGGAACCCGTCGCCGACGCGCTGGGCGTCGGCGACGAGGGCGGTGCCGAGGAACCGCTCGGCGCCGGCAGGTCGGCCGCCGTCTCCTTCTCCTGGAACAGCTTCTGCGCCTGGTCGTCGTCGCTGACCGCGTTGTCGTACGACACCACGCGCTCGAAGTCGACGGAGAGGCGGTCCGTGGCGTCGGCCGACTCGACCTTCCAGTGGCAGCCGACCTTGCGGTCCGTGTCGTAGGTGAGCGTGGCCTCGCCCTGGTAGGCCTTGTCCCGCTGGATGGGGTCGGAGATCTGCTGGATCCCGGGCAGCAGTGCGTCCAGGGTGTCGTGACCGACCGCGCCGCACGGTTCCGGGAGCGTGCGGTACTTGCCGGGCTGGGCGGCGACCGTGGCCGTGCCGGCGTCGCCCGGGTTGGCGTTGTCCGTCGCGCCGTCGTCCCCCGAGCCGCTCGTGCAGCCGGCCAGCAGCGCCGCGAGCAGGGCGGCGGTGCCGGTTACGTACGCCTTCCGCTGCACGGTCGGGCTCCTCTCTACGGATCACTCGGTGTTGCCGGTCCAGTGTCCCCGCTGGTTAATCGCTTGCCGCAGCGGGGCGCCCCCTGGAGACAATGTGTATCGCACGCACTGCCGTGGACGCCGGTCCCTTGTCCCTTTCATCGACCTTGGCGCCGCTTTTGCGTTTTGATGTGATTAATCCTTTTGTTGTGATGTCCGGGGGAATGAGGAACATATGTCGTACGTAGAGATGCCGGGCGCCCGGGTCCCGATCCGGATGTGGACGGACCCGGCGACGGTCGAGGACGTGGCCCTGCGCCAGCTCCAGAACGTGGCGACCCTGCCGTGGATCAAGGGCCTGGCCGTGATGCCGGACGTGCACTACGGCAAGGGCGCGACGGTCGGGTCGGTCATCGCCATGCGGGGTGCGGTGTGCCCGGCGGCGGTGGGTGTGGACATCGGCTGCGGGATGTCGGCGGTGAAGACGTCCCTGACGGCGAACGATCTCCCCGGCGACCTGTCCCGACTCCGCTCGAAGATCGAGCAGGCGATTCCGGTGGGGCGGGGGATGCATGAGAATCCCGTGGAGCCGGGGGACTTC
This sequence comes from Streptomyces sp. NPDC046727, assembly GCF_040645635.1. Taxonomy (NCBI): domain Bacteria; kingdom Bacillati; phylum Actinomycetota; class Actinomycetes; order Kitasatosporales; family Streptomycetaceae; genus Streptomyces; species Streptomyces sp. NPDC046727. The sequence continues at coordinate 460,073 of NZ_JBEYYR010000001.1, read as the reverse complement.
CATGGGCTGGCTACGGCCGGGTGGGACGAGTTCTGGGGGCGGTTCGACGGGGTTGCGGAGGCGGTCAAATTCCGTCAGGAACGTGCCTGGAAGCAGATGGGAACGCTCGGATCCGGCAACCATTTTGTCGAGGTATGCACGGATACGGACGGTTCCGTGTGGCTGATGCTCCACTCCGGTTCCCGGAACATCGGCAAGGAACTCGCCGAGCACCACATCGGCGTGGCTCAGAAGCTCCCGCACAACCAGGGCCTGGTCGACCGTGACCTCGCCGTCTTCGTCTCGGACACCCCGCAGATGGCGGCCTACGAGAACGACCTCTACTGGGCGCAGGAGTACGCGAAGTACAACCGGTCGCTCATGATGGCGCTCCTCAAGGACGTGGTCCGCAAGGAGTTCAAGAAGGCCAAGGTGACGTTCGAGCCCGAGGTGAGCTGCCACCACAACTACGTGAGCCGCGAGCGGTACGAGGGAATGGACCTGCTGGTGACCCGGAAGGGCGCGATCCGGGCCGGCTCCGGCGAGTACGGGATCATCCCGGGCTCGATGGGCACGGGTTCGTACATCGTGAAGGGCCTCGGCAACGAGAAGTCCTTCAACTCCGCCTCGCACGGCGCGGGCCGGCGGATGAGCCGCAACGCGGCCAAGCGGCGCTTCTCGACGAAGGACCTGGAAGACCAGACCAGGGGCGTGGAGTGCCGTAAGGACTCCGGCGTCGTGGACGAGATCCCGGGCGCCTACAAGTCGATCGACCAGGTCATCGACCAGCAGCGGGACCTGGTGGAGGTCGTGGCGAAGCTGAAGCAGGTCGTCTGCGTCAAGGGTTAGGCACGGTGAGGGGCGCGGCGAACACTCGTCGCGCCCCTTGGCGTAGTCGCGCGGAAAGGGCGCGATGGGTTACCCCTCCGCCGGTTTCAGCGAGTCCAGCCAGCGCAGGAGGCGTTCGCCCTCGCGGGTCATGACGGTGGGGTCGCGCAGGGCGTTGGTGAGGAGCGACATGCCCTGGTAGGCGGAGACCAGGGTGAGGGCGTGGTCGTCGGGGGTGGGCAGGCCCAGGGTGCGGAACTGGGTGGCCGTCCAGTCCAGCAGGCGGCGGATCACCGCGCCGGCCTCCGCGTCGAGGGTGCCGTCCGTGCGCTTGTCGAGTTCCACGGCGAGGGTGCCGGTGGGGCAGCCGTGGCGGGCGGCGGTCTCGCGTTGGTCCACCCAGGCCGAGACGAGTCCCTTCAGGCGGTCGCGGGGGTCCGTCAGCTCGTCCAGTCGGCCGGTGAGTTCGTCCAGGTGTGCGCTGTGCTCCGCCAGTGCGGCCTGGACCAGTTCGTCCTTGGTCTTGAAGTAGTAGTAGACGTTCCCGACCGGGACGTCGGCCTCGCGGGCGATGTCGGCGAGGGTGGTCCGTTCGACGCCCTGCTCGTGCAGGACCCGGGCCGCTGCTGCCGTGAGTCGTTGGCGCTTCTGTGACGCCCGTGCTCGCCGATTCACTGAGTTTGTCACCTGACTGACTATAGACAGGGGGTGGTTCGGGCGTGCTAGCTTCCTTGTTAGTTAGTTGACTCACTCAGTAGCAGGGGGCGTAATGATTACCGTGACCGGGGCTACCGGCAATGTCGGGCGGACGCTGGTCGAGTTGCTGGCCGGGGCCGGTGAGGAGGTCGTGGCCGTGTCGCGGCGGCCGGGGCTGGCGGCGGATGCCGGGCGGGACGGGGTGCGGTGGGTGCGGGGCGGAGTGGGGGACGCCGTGAGCATGCGGTCCGCCCTCGAAGGTTCTCGCGCGGTGTTTCTCGTGCTCGGTGGCGAGCTGAACTTCGCGGGAGAGAGTCCCGATGTGCTGATGGACATGATCGCGGACGCCGGCGTCGAGCGGATCGTGCTGGTGTCGTCGCAGGTCAGCGCCACCCGGCCGGAGGCGCCCTCGCATGCCCGGCTGCGGGCGTTCGAGGCGGCGGTGCGTGGGTCGGGGCGGGAGTCCACCGTCCTGCGGCCCGCCGGGTTCGCGTCCAACGCCTTCGCCTGGGCCGAGTCGGTCCGCGCGAAGCGGACCGTCTTCGCACCCTTCGGCGATGTCGCGCTGCCCGTGGTCGACCCGGCGGACATCGCCGCGGTGGCCGCCGCCGCGCTGCGGGAGGACGGGCATGCCGGGCGGGTGTACGAGCTGACCGGCCCGGAGCCGGTCAGTCCCCGTGGGCAGGCCGCCGTGCTGTCCGCGGCCCTGGGCGAGGACGTGGCCTTCGTGGAGCTGTCCCGTGCGGAGGCGCACGCCGGGATGGCGCGGTTCATGCCGGAGCAGGTCGTCACCGGCACCCTGGACGTCCTCGGGGCTCCGCTTGCGGCCGAGCGGCGGGTGAGCCCTGACGTGGCGGCGGTGCTGGGCCGGCCGGCCGCGCCCTTCGCGGAGTGGGTCGGGCGCAACCTGCCGGCGTTCGTCTAGGGCGGGTCCGGCGCGCTACTTCGCGTGCCGGACCGCGTAGATCATGATGAACGCGATGAAGTGGATGCCGAAGAGGAAATAGGCCAGGAAGTACCAGACCTGGCGTTCGTTCTTCGTCTCCTGGGCCAGGCGGCGCTTCTCCAGGGACTCCTGGGGCTCGACGAGGGACTCTTGGGGCTCCGGGGAATCGGCGGTCATCACAGTTCCCGGTGCACCTTGGTGTTGGACGCCTGGGCGCGCGGGCGCAGGACCAGGAGGTCGACGTTGACGTGGCTGGGGCGGGTCACCGCCCAGGTGATCGTCTCGGCCACGTCGTCCGCGGTGAGGGGCTCGGCGACGCCCGCGTACACCTTCTCCGCCTTCTCCGTGTCCCCGCCGAAGCGGGTCAGCGCGAACTCGTCGGTCTTGACCATGCCGGGGGCGATCTCGATGACGCGGACCGGCTGGCCGACGATCTCCAGGCGGAGGGTCTCGGCGAGGACGTGGGCGCCGTGCTTGGCGGCGACGTAGCCCGCGCCGCCCTCGTAGGTGCCGTGGCCCGCGGTGGAGGAGACGACCACGACGACGCCGTCGCCGCTCGCGACCAGCTTCGGGAGCAGGGCCTGGGTCAGGTTCAGGGTGCCGATGACGTTGGTCTCGTACATCGTGCGCCAGTCGGCCGGGTCGCCGGTGGCCACCGGGTCCGCGCCGAGGGCGCCGCCCGCGTTGTTGACCAGGACGCCGATCGTCTGGAAGGCGGTGGCGAACTCGTCGACGGCCGCGCGGTCGGTCACGTCGAGCTGGTAGGCCACCGCCGAGTGCCCGGCCTTGGTCAGTTCCTCGGCGAGGGCCTCGATGCGGTCCTTGCGGCGGGCGGTGAGGACGACGCGGTAGCCGGCCGTGGCGAGGTGCCGGGCCGTGGCGGCGCCGATGCCGCTGCTCGCGCCGGTGACGACGGCAATGCGGGAGGCGGCGGACGGGGCGGCGGTGGCCATGGCTGCTCCTGGGGCTGCGTCGAGGACGGTTCCGTCCAGCGTATGTGAGCGTCAGCCGCTGTTTCGTGGCGCCCACATGATGACGGCCATGCCGGCGAGGCAGATCAGTGCCCCGGTGAGGTCCCAGCGGTCGGGGCGGTAGCCGTCGGCGACGACGCCCCACAGGATCGAGCCGGCCACGAAGATCCCGCCGTAGGCGGCGAGGATGCGGCCGAAGTGGGCGTCCGGCTGGAAGGTGGCGACGAAGCCGTACGCGCCGAGGGCGAGGACGCCTCCGGTGATCCACAGCCAGCCCCGGTGCTCCCGTACGCCCTGCCAGATCAGCCAGGCGCCGCCGATCTCGAACAGCGCGGCGACGACGAACAGGGCGGCGGAGCGGAGGATCGGCATGGGGGCAGCTTCGCACGCGGGGGTCGTGTCACCTGTTGGAGGGCGCCTGGCGGGCGGCTCGCGTGGCATACATCCCACAGGCAGCAGGGATACCGAGCGAAAAGTGGTGAGGGGCGTGCGGATGCGGGCGTGGGTGTTGTCCGGGGTGTGTGCCGGTGCGGTGCTGGTGCCGGGGACCGCGGTGGCCGCTCCGGCGCCGGAGGCGGACCTGTCGTTCCACGGGACGGTGGTGATGGACGGGGATCGGGTGGAGGTGCGGCTGACTCCGCGCAACAACGGGCCCGCGGCCGTCGCCGACGCCTCGGTGCGGCTGCGCTGGTCGGCGGAGCTGGCCGACGCGCAGGAGCTGCCGGCCCGGTGCGCGCGGGAGGACGAGCGGACGGTGCTGTGCGGGGTCGGGACGCTGGGTGTGGACGCGGTGGGGGAGCAGGTGCGGGTGCCGGTACGGCTGCGGGAGCGGCCGGCGGAGGTGACGCTGGAGATCGACACCGCGTGGAGCGCGGGTGTGGTGGACAAGGACCGGACGAACGACAAGATGCAGGTGCTCGTGCTGGCCACCGGGGACTCGTACGCCTTCTGAGCGGCCGGACGAAACCCGCTAGACGGGGTTCTCCGCGTCGTAGCGTTCGCGGGCCGTGCGGACCTCGTCGAAGTGGGTCTCGGCCCAGTTCTTCACGGCGGTGAGCAGGGCGGAGAGGCTGGCGCCGAGCGGGGTGAGCGCGTAGTCGACGCGGACCGGGACGGACGGGGTGACCGTGCGGCTGATGATGCCGTCCCGCTCCAGGGCGCGCAGGGTCTGGGTGAGCATCTTGGGGCTGACGCCGGCGATCTTGCGGCCGAGGTCGCTGTAGCGCAGGGGGCCGGGGGCGAGGGCGGCGACGACGAGGCTGACCCATTTGTCGCTGAGCCGTCCGAGGAGCTGGTTGGTGGGGCAGCTGCGGAGGAAGGCGTCGTAGTCGGCGCGGGCCTGTTCGCGGCGCTGGGCGGCGGTCATGGTCGCCATGACTCTCCTTCGGGAAGGCTACGCACTCTCAGGTAACTACTTACCAATGGATAGTACCTCTCCTACGGTTGGTGGTGCGGCCGGGAAAGTGCCGCAAAAGCCATCAAATGCCGTGTTGTTCAGGGGAGTTGTCATGCGTGCTGTTGTGGTGAAGGCGTTCGGCGGGCCCGACGCGGTGGAGATCGCGGAGGTGCCGGTGCCGGAGCCGCGGGCGGGGCAGGTGCGGATCAAGGTGGCCGCGAGCGCGCTGAACCCCGTGGACGCCGGGGTGCGGGCCGGTTACTTCGGCGGGGCCGGCAAGGTGCTCGGGCTCGGCTGGGACGTGGTCGGAACGGTGGACGCGGTCGGCGTGGCCGCCGCCTGGCAGGTGGGCGACCCGGTGGTGGCGCTGCTGCCGGCGATGGGCGTGCCGCTGGGGGCGCACGCCGACTACGCGGTCGTGGACGCGGACGCGGTGGCGAGGGTGCCGGCCTCGGTGGACGCCGTGCACGCGGGCACGCTGCCGCTGAACGGGCTGACCGCGGTGCAGGCGCTGGACCAGCTGGACCTCGCGCCGGGCGCGTCCCTGCTGGTGACCGGGGCGGCGGGGGCGGTCGGCGGGTTCGCCGTGCAGCTGGCCGCGCATCGGGGGATCGAGGTGACCGGGCACGGCCGGGCCGGTGACGAGGAGCTGGTGCGGTCACTGGGCGCCGCGCACTTCACGGCCGAGGGGGCCCTGCCGGGGAGCGTGGACGCGGTGCTGGACGCGGCGGTGCTCGGTGAGCCGGCGCTGGAGTGGGTGCGGGACGGGGGCGCGTATGTCGGGGTGCACCCCGGGGCGCAGCCGGGTCCGGTGCGCGGGGTGCGGACGGGGGCCGTGGAGGTGGCCGCGGACGGGGCGCGGCTGGCGGAGCTGGTCGGGCTGGTGGACGCGGGGGTGCTGACCTTGCGGGTGGCCGGGACCTTCCCGTTGGAGAAGGCGGCCGAGGCGCACGCGCTGCTGGCCGGGGGTGGGGTGCGCGGGCGGCTGGTGCTGGTGCCGTAGGGGGCGGTGCGCCGGGCCGGAATACCCGGGGGTGGATGGCCGTTGGAGGGGTATAGTTGAACGGTCAACAACCTGGAGGGTGAGCGACCATGCAGTTCGGGATCTTCACGGTCGGCGACGTCACGCCGGACCCCACCACGGGGCGTACGCCGACCGAGCGCGAGCGGATCAAGGCCATGGTCGCCATCGCGCTGAAGGCCGAGGAGGTCGGCCTGGACGTCTTCGCGACCGGCGAGCACCACAACCCGCCGTTCGTCCCGTCGTCCCCGACCACGATGCTCGGCCACATAGCCGCGCGGACGGAGAACCTGATCCTCTCCACGTCCACGACCCTCATCACCACCAACGACCCGGTGAAGATCGCGGAGGACTACGCGATGCTCCAGCACCTGGCCGACGGGAGGGTCGACCTGATGATGGGCCGCGGCAACACCGGACCGGTGTACCCGTGGTTCGGCCAGGACATCCGTGAGGGCATCAACCTCGCCATCGAGAACTACGCCCTGCTGCGCCGGCTGTGGCGCGAGGACGTCGTCGACTGGGAGGGCAAGTTCCGCACGCCGCTCCAGGGCTTCACGTCCACCCCGCGGCCGATGGACGACGTGCCGCCGTTCGTCTGGCACGGCTCCATCCGCTCCCCGGAGATCGCCGAGCAGGCCGCGTACTACGGCGACGGCTTCTTCCACAACAACATCTTCTGGCCGGCCGACCACACCAAGCGGATGGTCGAGTTCTACCGGAAGCGGTACGCCCACTACGGGCACGGCACCCCGGAGCAGGCGATCGTCGGCCTGGGCGGCCAGGTGTTCATGCGGAAGAACTCGCAGGACGCGGTGCGGGAGTTCCGCCCGTACTTCGACAACGCCCCGGTGTACGGCCACGGGCCCTCGCTGGAGGACTTCACCGAGCAGACCCCGCTGACCGTGGGCTCCCCGCAGCAGGTGATCGAGAAGACGCTGTCGTTCCGCGAGTACGCCGGTGACTACCAGCGCCAGCTGTTCCTGATGGACCACGCGGGGCTGCCGCTGAAGACCGTGCTGGAACAGCTCGACCTGCTCGGCGAGGAGGTCGTGCCGGTGCTGCGCGAGGAGTTCGCGAAGGGGCGCCCCGCGGACGTGCCCGAGGCGCCCACCCACCGGTCGCTGCTCGCCGCGAAGGACGCGCAGGACGCGAAGGACGCCAAGGAGAAGGAGGAGGCCACCGTATGAACGACCGCATGAGGCTCGTCGTCGTGTCGGCGGGGCTGAGCGTTCCGTCCTCCACCCGGCTGCTGGCCGACCGGCTGGCCGCCGCGGTGGACCGGCGGACGCCGGCGGACATCCAGGTGGTCGAGCTGCGCGACCTCGCCGTCGAGATCGCGCACGGCTTCACCAACGGGTTCCCCGGGAAGGCCCTGGCCGCCGCGCAGGACGCGGTGGCGGGGGCCGACGGACTGATCGTCGTCACACCGGTGTTCAGCGCGTCGTACAGCGGGCTGTTCAAGTCGTTCTTCGACCTGCTCGACAAGGACGCGCTGGCCGGCAAGCCGGTGCTGATCGCGGCGACCGGCGGCACGGGCCGGCACTCGCTGGTGCTGGAGCACGCGCTGCGACCGCTCTTCGCCCACCTGCGGGCCGTGGTCGTACCGACGGGCGTGTACGCCGCGTCGGAGGACTGGGGTGCGGAGGGACTGCCCGAGCGGATCGAGCGGGCGGCGGGGGAGCTGGCCTCGCTGATGCCACTGGCTCCGCGCCGCACGGAGGAAGCGGTGGTGCCGTTCGCCGAGCAGCTCGCCGCGCTCCGGCGCTGATCCCGGCACCGCCCACCCGACCCCGGGGGGGCGGCGGGCGGCCGGG
>NZ_JBEYYR010000001.1:277357-452409 GCF_040645635.1 Streptomyces sp. NPDC046727 | reverse complement strand
GGCGGATGGAGTCGGTGACCACACGGTCCGCGCCCGACTTGGACATGTCCAGGGTGTAGGTGAGCCCGGCGGACGGCTGGAGGATCTTCGGTTGCCTCTGTGACGGTGAGAGGGCGGTAAAAAGGGTGATCGTAGGCCCACCGGTCCCGGTCGAACCGCCGGGCCCCTTGGCACACTGAGGGTGTGCCCCAGACTGTGCTGCTCGCCGAAGACGACCGTGCCATCCGTCATGCCCTGGAGCGTGCCCTGACGCTGGAGGGGTACCAGGTCACGGCGGTCGCCGACGGCGTGGAAGCCCTGGCACAGGCCCACAGGAACCCGCCGGACGTCCTCGTCCTGGACGTGATGATGCCGGGCATCGACGGCCTCCAGGTCTGCCGCGTGCTGCGCGCCGAGGGCGACAGCACCCCGATCCTGATGCTCACCGCCCTCGTGGAGACCGCCGACCGCATCGCGGGCCTGGACGCCGGCGCCGACGACTACGTGGTCAAGCCGTTCGACGTCGAGGAGGTCTTCGCCCGGCTGCGCGCCCTGCTGCGCCGCACCAGCCCGGTGCCGGCCGGCGGCGGCACCCCGGACGGCGGCTCCGTGCGCGAGGCGCAGGTCTCCGACCGGCAGCTGGAGGCCGCCGGCATCCGCATGGACCTCCAGGCCCGCCGGGCCTGGCGCGGCCGGCGCGAGCTGGAACTGACCCGCACCGAGTTCGAGCTGCTGGAACTGCTGGTGCGCAACGCGGGCATCGTCCTCGACCACTCCACGATCTACGACCGCATCTGGGGCTACGACTTCGGCCCCGGCTCCAAGAACCTCGCCGTCTACGTCGGCTACCTGCGCCGCAAACTGGACGAACCCGGCGCCCCGCAGCTGATCCACACCGTGCGGGGCGTGGGTTACGTGCTGCGGGAGGACTGAGTGGGCCGCCGCTGGCGGCTGCCGGCCCGGCCCCGGCCGAAGCTGGTCTCCCTGCGCACCACCTTCGCGGTCTCCTTCGCGGCCGTCACCGCGGCCGTCACGATCCTCGTCGGCATCCTGTCGTACAGCTCCGCCGCCCGGCTCGTCCGCGTGGACCAGCAGTCGGTGTTCACGCAGGTCGTGCAGGACGTGCAGGACGAGGTGCGGCAGCACGCGATGGGCCCGGAGGACTTCTCCTCCTCCCGCCCCGGGCACGACCTGGTCCGCCCCGCCCGCACCGACGTCCAGGTGCTCGGCGCGCAGGGGGAGATCGTGGACCACGGCAGCCCGGTGCTGCCGGTCACCTCCCGGGACAAGGCGGTGGCCGTCGCGCGCTCCGCCGGGAAGGTCGCCCAGTACAAGGACGTACGGGTGGACGAGGACCTGTTCCGCGTCGCCACCGTCTCGCTCGGCGGCGGGCGGGGCGCGGTCCAGGTCGCGCAGGAGTTCAGCGACACCGAGGACCTGCTGCGGGCGCTGCAGCAGCGGACGCTGATCCTGATGGCGGCGGTCGTGGTGGCGGCCGGGCTGTTCGGCTGGTGGCTGGCCCGGCGGATCACCCGGCGCCTGGTGGTCCTCACGTCGGCCGCCGAGGACGTCGCCCGCACCCGGCAGCTGGGCATCCAGGTGCCGGTGGCCGGTCTGGACGAGGTGGGCCGGCTGGGCCGCGCCTTCGACCGGATGCTGGGGCGGCTCGCGCAGTCGGAGGAGGACCAGCGCAGGCTGGTGCAGGACGCCGGCCACGAACTGCGTACGCCGCTCACGTCTCTGCGCACCAACATCTCCCTGCTGCGCCGGATCGACGAACTCCCGCCCGCCACCCGGGAGGAGCTGGTCGCCGACCTCTCCCAGGAGGCGCGGGAACTGACCGACCTGGTCAACGAGCTGGTCGATCTCGCCGCCGGGCAGTCCGACGCCGAGCCGCCCCAGCGGGTGGACCTCGCCGACCTCGCCGAGGACGTCGTCGGGCTCGCCCGGCGCCGTACCGGCCGGGACGTCGTGCTGCACGCCAGCGGGGACACGACGACCGACGGGCGGCCCGGGATGCTCCAGCGGGCCATCTCCAACCTGGTCGAGAACGCGGCCAAGTTCGACCGGGACGGCAAGGCGCCGATCCAGGTCAGCGTCACCGGGCCGGCGCGGCCGGGCACGGTACGGGTGGAGGTGCTCGACCGGGGGCCCGGGATCGCCGAGGGCGACCTCGTCCGCATCTTCGACCGCTTCTACCGCGCCGCCGACGCCCGCTCCCTGCCCGGCTCGGGCCTCGGCCTGTCCATCGTGCGCGAGGTCGCCATGGCCCACGGCGGAGCCCCGTTCGCGTTCCGCCGCGAGGGCGGCGGGTCGGTCATCGGCTTCACGGTGGGCGGCGGGATCGTGGGCGCGGGCGGGACCGAGGGCTGACGGGCCGGCGCAGGGAGCGTACGTCCCCGGGGCCGGGGCCGGGTCCGGGTTCGGGTTCGGGAAGAGCGGGGTGCCGCTGGTCCGGGCTGTGGGTCGGGGCGGTTGAGTACGTGTACCTACCTCCTGGTGGTAGCCGCGCCCATCCCCCTGCTCTCCCGCCGTCCTACCGTCGCCGTATGCCTGAGGAGAGCACGAAGAACACCGCGACCACACCGGCCACCGCCCCCGCCACCGCCCCCGCACCGGCCGGGTCCGGGGCGGCCCGTGCCCTCGGCTTCGGGTGCCTGGGAGTCGGCGGGCTCGTGCTCCTCTTCGTGCTCTGTCTGGTCGTCTCGCTCGTGTGGAACGCCCAGGACGGCACCGACCTGCCCCGGGTCGCGCCCGAGGAGATGGCGAGCCGTGCCTTCCGGAACTCGCAGGAGGCGTACGACGTCCTGGGGTTCACGCGCACCGTGCCGCCGGGAGTCGAGCGCCACGGCGTCGGCACGGAGAACACGCTGGGCGCCCAGTACTGCTACGACGGAGGTCTGCTGGGGCTGGAGGACAAGACCGTCGACGGCGCCTACGGGCTGTATCACGACTGGGCGCTGGACCACGTGCCCGCGAGCCAGGCCGTCCCCGGTCTGCGCCGGCTGCACCAGCGGCTCAAGGAGGACGGCTGGGAGGTCTCGTCGTACACCGAGGGCGGGAAGAGCAGGGACTGGTCGCTGTTCGTCCACCGGGACGGTGAGGGGCGGATGGACTTCAGCTGGGATCCGGACACGCGGTACTTCACCGGCGGCGCCGCCGTGCCGTGCGCCTACGACCCCGGGTGGACGGGCGGCGGCGCCGAGACCTACGACCCCGACGACGCCGCCGACTCCGTGACGACGCCCGCCCTCGGACCCCGCTGAACGGACCGGATGCCTAGGGGCGGCCCGGCAGGGTGAGGAAGCCTTCCGCGCGGGCGCTGGCCAGGCCGATCCTCGGGATGTCGCTGCTCTTGGCGAAGAGCAGGAAGCGGGGCTCCCACACCGGCCGGTACTTGGCGTTGGCCCGGTAGAGCGACTCGATCTGCCACCAGCGGGAGAAGAAGGTGAGGGTCGAGCGCCACAGCCGCAGGACCGGCCCCGCGCCGAGGCGGGCGCCGCGTTCGAAGACCGAGCGGAACATCGCGAAGTTGAGCGAGACCCGGTCGATCCCCAACTCCTTCGCCTGGAGGAGGAGTTCGACGACCATGTACTCCATCAGGCCGTTCTCGCAGGCCCGGTCGCGGCGCATCAGGTCCAGGGAGAGGCCGTGCTCTCCCCAGGGGACGAAGCTGAGCAGGGCGCGCGCGTCGCCGTTCGCGTCCCGGCACTCCAGCATCACGCAGCGGCCGTCGGACGGGTCGCCGAGCCGGCCGAGGGCCATGGAGAAGCCGCGTTCGGTGGCGCCGTCGCGCCAGTGGTCGGCGCGGTCCACCAGGACGGCCATCTCCTCGGCGGGAATGTCCTCGTGACGGCGGATCCGGACCGTGTAGCCGGCCCGGCGGACCCGGTTGTGGGCCTGGCGGACCACGCGCATGGCGCGGCCGTCGAGGGTGAAGTCGGCGAGGTCCACGATCGCCTCGTCGCCGAGTTCGAGCGCGTCCAGGCCGTGCCGGGCGTAGATCGTGCCGGCCTCCTCGCTCGCGCCCATGACGGCCGGGGTCCAGGCGTGGCGGCGGGCCTCGGTGAGCCAGGCGTCGATGGCGCCGGGCCAGGCCTCGGGGTCGCCGAGCGGGTCGCCGGAGGCGAGGCTGACCCCGCCGACGACGCGGTAGGCGATGGCCGCCTTGCCGCTGGGGGAGAAGATGACGGCCTTGTCGCGGCGCAGGGCGAAGTAGCCGAGGGAGTCGCGGTCGCCGTGCCGGTCCAGGAGCTCGCGGAGTCTGTGTTCGTCCTCGGGCGCGAGCAGGCACGCGCCGCGCGGGGCGCGGAAGCAGGCGTAGAGGACCAGCAGGAACGTGACGGCCATCAGGGTGTTGACGATCATGTCCGCCCAGCGGGGGGCCTGGACGACGGCGAAGCGGTCGGCGAGCGGGCCGACGCTGATGCCGCGCAGCAGGGTGTAGGCGATCTCGTCGCCGAGGCCGGCGCCGGTGACCTTGTTCGTCGTGTGCACCAGGAGCGTGCCGAGGCCGCCGCTGACGAGGGTGCCGCCCACGCCGACGGCGAGGGCCAGGCGCGGGTTGGAGCGGTCGCCGAGGGCGTCGAACTCGCGCCGGCCGAGCAGCAGCGCGGCGACGAACAGGCCGGTGAGGGCGGTGGAGACCCAGTTGAAGGCGTGCTCGCGGAAGGGGGCGCGGGTGAGGGCGACGGCGTAGAGGCCGAAGAGGGGGCCCGCGAGGAGGAGGTTGAAGAGCCAGGCGGCCCGTTTGCGGCGGCGCATCACCACCGCGAGGAACAGGGCGAGGGCCGCCGAGACCAGGCCGGCGGTGGCCAGGTACGGGGTGAAGTACTCGCCCGCGTTGTGCTCGTGCACCTCCTCGCGGAACGGGAGGGACACGACCGCGGCGAGGTTCAGGACGGCCAGCAGCCGCAGGTACCAGACGGTGGCCGTGGCGGCGTGGCCGGGCAGCCGGCCGTCGCCGCCGAGGGAGCGGAAGCGGGGCGGGAGCAGACGGATGCCGCGGGAGGGGTTGCGGGGAGCGGGAACCTGTGGCGGGATCAGGGTCGTCTGTTGAGCGGGCATGGCGACGGGTCACCCTTGGGGACGGGGACGGGGCATGCAGACCCTACAGCTTGTAGGGTCCTGGGGGTACGGGCTGCGCACAGCCGGGGCACAGCGTCTCATCCGCCGGCTGCCATCGGGAAACCCGGCGCGGGTCCGCCGTCAGGTGCCGCAGTCGCCGCCCCCGCGCCGGGCCGCCGTCAGTATCCAGGCCAGGTTGCCCACCGCCGCCCCGGCGGCCACCGCGGCGGCGATCACCCCGCCCGTCGCGAGGCCGTCGCTGAACAGGTGCGGGCGCCGGTCCAGGCTGTGCAGGCCGAAGCCGCACAGCTCGTACACGCCGACGGCGGCGATGACCAGGCTGACGACCAGCAGGGTCAGCGTCGGCGCCAGATCGCGCGCAGCCGCCTCCGTGCCGGGTTCCGGTTCCGTGGTGTCCTGCATGGGTCCCCCGTTGAACAGGCGTGTGAACAGCCCGGTAGGTGCGGGCGGTTGGGAACCTACAATACGTAGGGTCGGTTAGGGTCGACGCCGTGCGGATCTACATCAGCGTGGACATGGAAGGCGTCACCGGGCTCGTCGACGCCGAGGACGTCCAGCCGGGCGGCCGGGACTACGAGCGGGGCCGCGCCCTGATGGCCGAGGACGTGAACGCCGCCGTACAGGGCGCCCTCGCGGCCGGTGCCGCCGACATCCTCGTCAACGACGCCCACGGTCCGATGCGCAACATCCTCCCCGAGGCGCTGCACCCCGCGGCCCGCCTGGTGCGCGGCAGGCCCAAGCAGCTGGGCATGCTGGAGGGCCTGACCGGGGAGTACGACGCCGCGCTGTGCGTCGGCTACCACTCCCGGGCCGGCGCGCTGGGCGTGCTCAGCCACAGCTTCATGGGTCATGAGATCGAGGACATGTGGCTGGACGGCCGCCCGGTCGGCGAGATCGGCCTCGCCCACGCCACGGCGGCGGCCCTCGGGGTGCCCGTAGTGGCCCTCACGGGTGACGACGCGGCGTGCACGGAGATGACGGAGTGGGACGCGTCGGTCGTCACCGTCCCGGTGAAGTACGCCCACGACCGCTTCGCGGCCGAGCTGCGGCCGCAGGCGGAGGCCCACAAGGCCATCGAGGAGGGGGTCGCCCGCGCGCTGACCCCGGCGCCGCGCCGCCCCGCACCGCCCGCCGCCGCGGCGACCCTCGCCGTCCGCTGGCAGTCCGCCTCGGTCGCCGCCACCCTGCTCGGCATCCCCGGCGTGACGGCCGAGGACGCGAGGACGGTCCGGGCGACCGGTCCGCTGCCCGCGCTGTACCGGCAGTTCGGGGTGTGGATGCGGGTGGCGACCGCGCTGACCAACCAGCCGCCGTACTGCTGACGCCCGCCGCCGTGGCGCTGCCGGTGCCCGTGGCTGCGCTGCGCGCGTGTTCCTGCGGATCCTGGCCGACGGCTTCGGCCCCCTGGAGGTGATCGACGCCGACGACACGGCCGTCACCTTCCGTCCGGACCGGGAGCGGGGCGTGGGGGTCAGTCCGTTGTGGGGTGGGCGGTGCGGCGGGCGTAGGCGCGGGCCGCGCGGGCGCGGTCGCCGCAGCGGGTGGAGCACCAGTGCCGGCGGCCGTGGCGCAGCAGGTAGCGGTTGCAGGGCGGGGAGCCGCAGGCGGTGAGGCGTTCCGCGTCCGGCCCGGTGAGCAGGTCGGCGGCGTCGGCGGCGAGGGCGGCCAGCGCGTGCTCGACGATCTGGGTGGTGGGGTGGGCCGCGGCCCGGTACAGGCCGCGGTCGGGGGACCAGTGCAGCAGTGAGGCGGCCGGGGCGAGGGTGAGCGCGTCGTTCAGGGCGGCGAGCGCGGCGGGCGGGGCGGGGGCGCCGTCGATACGGGCGGCGAGCAGCGCGCGGACCGGATCACGCAGGGCGCGCAGCCGGCTCGCGCAGGTCTCGCGCAGTTCTGCGCCGGCCGGGGCGAGACCGCGGTCCACCAGCCAGCGCTGGGCGGCGGCGGGGGTGTCGAGCAGATCCGCCGACTGGCCGCCGGGCAGGGTGATCGCGGCGTTGGCGAGATCGAGCGCCGGGTGCTGCTCGGCGCCGGGGGCGGGGGGCAGGGGCGGCTCGGACGCCGCGTCGCTCTCTCTCACGTATCTCATGGTAGGTCTTGCCCTCATCCGTGAGAAGGGGCTACCGTCTCTCACGGATGAAATCCCATCTATCCATGAGGTGAGTCGGCATGCAGATCCCCGTCCAGGTCCTCGGCGGCCCCACCGTCGTCATCGAGTACGGCGGCCTCCGCTTCCTCACCGACCCGACCTTCGACGAGCCCGGCGACTACCCGGCGCCCAGCGGCCGGGTCCTCACCAAGACCGCCCCGCCCCGCGTCGCCCTCGCCGAACTCGGCCCCGTCGACGTCGTCCTGCTCTCCCACGACCAGCACGCCGACAACCTCGACCACTCCGGCCGCGCCCTGCTCGCCGACGTCCCGCGCACCTTCACCACCCCGGCGGCGGCCGAACGCCTCGGCGGCACCACCGAGGCCCTCACCCCCTGGCAGTCCGTGGACCTGCCCCGCCCCGACGGCGGCACGGTCACCGTGACCGCCGCGCCCGCCCTCCACGGCCCCGAGGGCTCCGAGCCGATCGTCGGCGAGGTCACCGGCTTCCTGCTGACCGCCGCCGACCTGCCCACCGTCTACGTCAGCGGCGACAACGCCTCCCTGGACCTGGTCAAGGAGATCGCCGCCCGGTACGCCCCCGTCGACACCGCCGTCCTCTTCGCCGGCGCGCCCCGTCTGCCCGTACTCGACGACGCCCTCCTCGTCCTGGACGGTGCCGGTACGGCGACCGCCGCCCAGCTCCTCGAAGCCCGCCGGGTGGTCCCCGCCCACTGCGACAGCTGGGCCCACTTCACGGAGACCCGCGAGGACGTGGTGCGGGCGTTCGAGGAGGCGGGGCTGGCGGACCGCCTCCAGCTGGACTGACCGGCCGGTCACCGCACCCGTTCCGAGGCCGCGCCGACCCCGAGGACGTCCAGCATGGCCCGGGTGGCCGGGCTCGGGTTGAAGCGGCTCCAGGCCAGATACTCGACGCGATGCGGCCCGTCGACCACCGGGACCAGCGCGAGACCGGGGTCCCGGGCGGCCAGCGGCCGGATGAACGCCGAGGGCAGCAGCGCGATCCCGAGCCCGCGCCCGATCAGCCGGGTGATCAGCTCGACGACACCGGCCTCGTACGCCACATCGCGGACCAGGCCCGCCGCGGCGAACGCCTGATCCGACTGGGCCCGGGCCGGCGTCCCCGCCACGAAGTCCACGAACGTCTCCTCGGCGATCTCCCGCAGCGCGACCCGGGACGCCCCGGCCAGCCGGTGCCCGGCCGCCACGACCAGGACATGCTCATCGTGGTCGAGCACCAGGCTCTCCACCCCGGACGGCCGCTCGTCCTCCGGCAGCCCGAGGAAGGCGATGTCCAGGTCGCCGTCCCGGATCGCCGCCGCGAGCTCGTCACTGCGCCCCGACCGGAGCATCACCCGGACGTCCGGGTGCTGGGCGCGATACCGCTGCAACACCTCCGGTACGTCCACGGCGGCGGTGGTCACGATCACGCCGACGGCAAGCCGGCCGCGCACCACGCCCGTCGCGGCGGCGGCGTCCGCCACGGCGAGGTCGGCGGCGGCCAGCGCCTCCCGTGCCCGGGCCACGAACGCCTCGCCCGCACGGGTCAGTTCGACACGCCGGCTGGACCGCGCGAACAGCCGCACCCCCAACTCCCGCTCCAGGCCGGCGATCCGGTGACTGAGCGACGACTGCACCACGAAACAGCGCTCGGCGGCCCGGGTGAAGTTACGGGTCTCGGCGACGGCGACGACGTACCGCATCTGCTGAAGGTCCACACAGTCCATCGTTCTCGTTCATGGCTGCGATGACAACCATGTCTTGGACGCATGGCGTCGCGCTGCCGAGACTCATCACATGCCCGCCCACGCGCACCGATCGGCAACCGTCCTCCTGACCGCCCTCGCCCCCGCCTCCTGGGGCACGACCTACGTCGTCACCACCGAACTCCTCCCGCCCGGGCACCCGATGTTCGCCGGCCTCATGCGCGCCCTGCCCGCCGGGCTGGCCGGCCTGGCGCTCACCCGGGTCCTCCCCCGCGGGGACTGGTGGTGGAAGGTCCTCGTCCTCGGTGTGCTCAACATCGGCGGGATGCCTCTGCTGTTCGTGGCGGCCGAACGGCTCCCCGGCGGAGTCGCCGCGACCCTCGGTGCCTCCCAGCCGCTGCTGGTCGCCACCCTGGCCATCGCGGTGCTCCACGACCGGCCGACCGCCTGGCGGTGGACCTGGGGCGCGCTCGGTGTGGCCGGCGTCGGACTCGTCGTGCTCGGGCCGCATGCCCGGCTGGACGCCGTCGGCGTGCTCGCCGGTCTCGGCCATACGGCGACCATGGCGGCCGGGGTCGTCCTCACCAAGCGCTGGGGCCGCCCCGCGGGCGCCGGCCCCCTCACCTTCGCCGCCTGGCAGCTCACGGCCGGCGGCCTGCTCCTGCTCCCGCTGACCCTGACCACCGAGGGGCTGCCGCCCCGCATCGACGCCGGCGCGGCCGGCGGCTATCTGTGGCTCGGCAGCATGGGCGGCCTGATCGCGTACACGCTCTGGTTCCGTGGCATAGCCCGCCTCCCGGTCGGCGCCTCCGCGCCCTTGGTGCTGCTCTCGCCGCTGGTCGCCACGGTCATCGGCACGGCCAGGGGCGAGTCCCTGAGCCTGCCCCAGACGTTCGGCTTCGCCCTGTCCCTGGCGGCGATGCTCGCCGCACAACTCGACCCGCACAGAAGGAGAGAAGACCCGATGCCGGAAACAGCAGGCATGACGATCGCGGTACTCGGCGCCACCGGTATGGTCGGCAGCCGGGTGTCCGCCGAGGCCGCCGCCCGCGGCCACAGGGTGCTGGCCCTGTCCCGCAAGCCGGCGGGCGAGCACCCGAACGTGACACCGGTCCCGCTCGACGCGAACGACCCCGACGCCGTCCACCGGGCGCTGGCGGACTCGGGCGCGCACGCCGCCGTACTGACCGTACGCACCCACCCGGTGGACGAGGACTTCCTGCTCGGCACCACCCGGACACTCCTGGACGCCGCCGCCCGGCTGGGCATCCGCGTCCTGGTCATCGGCGGAGCCGGTGCCCTGCGCAGCCCCGACACCCCCGATCTCCTGGTGGCCGACGACCCGGCGTACGTGCCCCCGGAGTGGCGGCCGGTCGCCGCGGCCGGAGTGGCCCAGCTCCGCACCTGCCAGGCCCACCCCCACACCGACTGGGTCTACCTGAGTCCCCCGGCCCTCCTGGAACCCGGCTCCCGCACCGCCCGCTACCACCGCGGCACGGACACCCTCCTCACCACACCCGACGGCCAGTCCTGGATCACCGCGGAGGACCTGGCCGTGGCCGCCGTGGACGAACTGGAGACCCCGGGCCGGGACCGGCACATCACGGTCGTGCACGCCGACGAGGAGTGAGACGGGGACGCGGGCGCTGCCGGGTCAGAGCAGGAAGTCCAGCAGCGCCCTCGTCAGGGCCCCCGGAACCTCTTCGGCCAGGAAGTGGCCGGAGCCGGGAAGGACCAGGCCGGTGGCGACCTTGCGCATGTCCTGGGGCCGGGGGGGGTACCGGTGGTGACGGTGTGGCTGGTGAACGTGTCTGCGAACCCGGCGGGCAGGTTCGGCACGTCGTTGACGGTGAACGGCACGGGGGCCTCCTCGTGACGCGCGTGTGCCTGGAGACACGTGTGCCTGGGCACAGGTGGGCCGGGCACAGCGGCGTCACGCCGAAACGGATAAAGCCCTGGTCGCCCGCGCCGAACGAGCACTGACCGAGGGCGACCCCTGGCGGGCCCTGACGGGCTTCCTCGACATCACCTTGGAGGCGCAGCTGACGGACTCCTCGATCTCCCTCGCGCACCGCGGGGGTCGTGCGCGGCGTCGTCACCTGGGACGACCTGCGGCCACTCATGTGCGGCGTCGCCTACGCCGCGAGCGTCCACGCCGACGACCAGCAGACCCGCCAAGCGGCCACATTTGGCCATTCCGCCGGCCAGACGGTTTCCGCGGCGGCTACGGGGCAGTGTGAGGGCGGGGCCACAACTGGAGGCCCCGCGCCAGGGCACCCAGCCGACTCGCTGTCTCATCGAGACAATCCGCACGATGACACTGCATGTCATGCCAATTCAGGGCATGCCTGTATCTGATTGTCATCGGAGCGAGTGATTGAGGCGCGCAAACCAGAGCCAGAGCGCCCCGGGCAGGCATTTTGCAATTCTTTTACACTACCTCTTCACCTCGCGTGCTAGCTTTCCCGGCAAAGATCATCTTGCATGTTTAGCGGTGGTGGGGGTTGGGGGAAATGCGCAGGGTGCTTCCCGTTGTCTTGGTTTCCTATGACATCGGCGCAGCCTCTCCTGTAAAAATTGCTGCTGCCGCGAGGCGCGTCTGCGATGTGGTCTTTCTCGCCGACCGGGCCCGCCCGCATGTGGCGGATCAATATGAAAACCTGCTCCAAGTCGGACGGGTTGTCGATATCACGGGGTTGACGCGAGCGGACATCATCGCCGCGGTTTCGGAAATGAATCCGGCTGGCGTTGTGAGTTTCAGCGAGTTCCAGCAGTCACTGGTGTCCGACCTTGTCGAGGCGCTGGGACTCCGGGGTAACAGCCCTGCCACCGTGCATCTTCTGACGGACAAGCTGCGGCAGCGCCAGTGCCTCGCCGACGCCGGGGTGCAGTCGACGTGCTCCGCCGCGATAACCTCTCTCCAGGAGATCGAGGCAGCAGCGCTGCGTGTGGGATTTCCCGCGGTGTTGAAGCCCCGTCGTGGGAGCGGAAGCGTTCACACGTATCTTGTGAACTCTCTGGAAGAATGCGCGATCCGGGTCCGGGAGGTTTCGGGGACGGGTGTTGTCGATTTCGTCCTGGAGGAGCTCCTCGTGGGCGATACCAGTGGCCCGGGAGCCGGCTGGGGCGACTACGTCTCGGTGGAGTCCGTGGTGCAGAACGGCGAGGCGCAGACGGTCTGCGTCACCGGAAAGCACCCACTCGCCGAACCCTTCCGGGAGACCGGTGACATCCTTCCCAGCACCCTCGAGGACTCGCTCGCTGCCGAGGTCGTGAGCCTTGAGCGGGCGGCACTGACGGCGCTCGGCGTACAGGACGGCGTCTACCACACCGAGGTGAAGCTGACCGCGGAGGGACCTCGGATCATCGAGGTCAACGGGCGGATGGCGGGCTACGTGGGCGACCTGCTCATGCGGGCCGCCGGGCTGGATCTCACCAGGGTGGCCCTCGAGGTGGCCCTCGGGAAGCCGGTCTCCGTCAACGATGTGACCTTTGACCGGTTCACCTACCAACGTTTCGTGATTCCTCCGGCCGGCAGCCACACGGTGGTCTCCCTGGACCCCTTGCAGACGTTGTCGGAGATATCCGGTGTGCAGCGGGTCGAAGTGCGCACACAGGTCGGCGAAAAGCTGGATTGGCGCGACGGAACACAGGGGATGCTTGCCATCGTCTACGGCTCGGCATCCTGCCCCGAGGAAGTCCTTGCTTTTATTTCCGCGGCCGAGATCGCCGCGGCAGAGTCCTGCATGTGACGTTGCCGTCAGGGCTATTTTTCTTCCAGCTAGCGGAACCCAAGGACAAGAGCAAATGCGTGACAGTGTCGCTATCATCGGCATGTCCATTCGCACATCAGGCGCGCGGGATATCAACGAGTTCTGGGACCTGATCAGGAATGCCGAAAGCGGTCGGCACACACTGGATCACATTGAACTGGCCCGGCGTGGGGTGCCTTACCACCGGTACACACATGCCGACTTCGTGCCGGTCACCTATCCGTTGAAGCAGGCGCTGGAGTTCGATACCGAGGCGTTCCGATTCAGCGCGACAGAAGCGGAACTGACCGACCCCCAGCATCGCCTCCTGCTGGAGGAATGCTATAGGGCAGTGGAAAGCTCCGGGCACTACATCGGTTCTCTTCCCGGCGTGGTCGGGGTGTATCTCGGTGCCAAGCCGAGCAACCACGGAGCGCTGCTGGAGCGCGAGCTGTGGGCAAGTGGTGACAACCTGGAACTGACCAGGCTGGCCATCGGAAATCATCCCGACTACCTGTCGAGCCGGGTGGCGTACAAATACGGCCTGACCGGCCCGGCTCTCACCGTACAGACAGCCTGCTCGTCCTCGGCGGTCGCCATTCATCTGGCGAGCCAGGCAATTCTGTCCGGGGAGTGCGATTCCGCGATCGTCGGCGGTGTGGCGTACGACCTCCAGGACGCCGGCTACCTGTACTCCGAGGGCGGCATTTACTCGAAGCGCGGGCTGTGCGAACCGTTCATGACCACGGCCGACGGCACGGTGGAGGGCAACGGGGCGGTCGCGCTGTTCCTGCGGCGTCTCGATGTGGCGGTGGCGGCAGGCGACCCGGTGCTCGCGGTGATCGCCGGTACCGCTGTCAACAACGACGGCCAGGACCGGGCCGGCTTCTCCGCGCCGGGTGTCAAGGGCCAGATCGCGGTGATCGAAGAAGCCCTCGACGTCGCCGAACTCACCGCCGACCGGATCGGGCTCTTCGAAGCCCACGGCACCGGCACCGGCATCGGGGACACCCTGGAGGTCGAAGCGGCCGCCCGGGCGTGGTCCGCGCACGGCGCCACCAGGGAGAACTGCCGGCTCACCTCGATCAAGGCCAACGTGGGCCATCTCGCGGCCGCCGCCGGTGCCGCGGGCGTCGTCGCCGCCGTGCTGGCCATGCAGCACGAGGAAATCCCCCCGAACCTGCCTCTCACGCACGGCGCCACCCCCATGGACCTCAGTGACACCCCGTTCGTGCTGTCGGGCGAGGTGGTCGCCTGGCCCCGGGGCGAGGAGCCCCGCCATGCGGCCGTCAGTTCCTTCGGCCTCGGCGGGACGAACGCGCACCTCATCCTCAGCGATGCCGACATCAGCGGGCCGTCCCGGCAGACCCCTCAGCGCACCTGGCAACTGCTGCCCCTGTCCGCGGACGACTCCGAACGGCTCGACCAGAGCGTGCACAACGTCCGGGACCTGGTGAACGGAGCATCGGCGGAAGAGCGGTCTGGACTGGGCCGAACGCTGCGCACCGGCCGCCCCTCACTCGCCGTCCGCACCTCGGTCGTGGTCTCGACGCATCCGTCACAGGCGGACGCGGACTGGCCTGTCCCCGCCTCCTTCTCCCGGCCTGCCGAGCAGCACCCCGACGTGATCTACCTGCTGCCCGGCCAGGGCGGCCGGACCACGGCGGCCGCGCACGAGCTCTACACGGCGGAGCCGGCCTTCGCACAGAGCGTGGACCGAGGGCTCGCGCTCATGCGCCCGCTCCTCACCCCGAGGACGTACGAGCGCATCGTGGCCGCGTTCCACGAGGGCAGCCACACCGGGGACACCGAGGTCGCGCAGCCGGTCCTGCACCTGACGAGTGTCGGAGTCCACGCTTTCCTGGATCGGCTGGGTCTGCGTCCCACGGCCGTCCTGGGGCACAGCGTGGGCGAGGTCACCGGGGCGTACCTGACCGGAATTCTCTCGTTCGAGGACGCGGTGCGCGCGGTCTGCCGACGAGCCTCGGCCATGGCCGAGATGGCGCCCGGCGTGATGCTGGCCGTCCGTGCGGCCGTCGAGGACCTGCACGGTCTGCCGGAGGAGTGCTGCGTCTCCGTCGTGAACGGTCCGCGGGCGGTTGTCGTGGGCGCCGCGGCAGGCGCGGCCGATGCACTGATGGACTGGCTCGACCGGCAGGACATGCAGTATCGGCAGCTGGAGACCTCGCACGCGTTCCACCATCCGAGCATGTCCGGTGCCGCGATCCGTTTCACGCAGCACCTGCACGGCGTCGAGATGAAGCCGCCGACGCTCCCGCTGATGTCCTGCCGGAGCGGCCAGTGGCTGACCGATCTGGAGGCGACCGACCCGGCCTACTGGGGCAGTCAACTGCGCGACCGCGTCGACTTCGCGCGTGCGGTGAGGACCACGGCCACGCGATACCCCGACGCGGTCTACGTCGAGATCGGCCCCGGAACCAGCCTGGTGAGCGCCGTACACCGGGGCGGCGTGGCGCCCGAGCACTGTATGGCCGCCCTGCCGGGTGCCGATGCGCACAAGACCCTGCTCAGCACCGTGGGCCGGCTGTGGGAGCGTGGGCTACCGGTGGACTGGACGGCATACGGAGAAGGGGACGACGCATCGCGCGCGGTCGCGCCGCCACGGATCTTCCGGGGAACCCCGGTCCTGCACGCGCGACTGGCAGGCATGACTCCGGCCATCGACCCGGTCGACCTCGACCTGCGACCCCGGCAGGACCTGTCCGCCTTCGTGGCAGGACCGGGTCCGGAGCCGGCCGACGAGCTCCAGCCACTGGTGGACGAAGTGGTCACCTGCTGGGCGGCCGTACTCGGCGGCGCGCCGGGCGTGGCGGACGACTTCTTCGCGGCCGGCGGCGACTCCATCTCCGCCGGGCAGCTGGTGGCACGGCTGCGTGCCGTCTACCCGGTCGACATCCCCATCCACCTGCCACTGACCGCGCGCACGCCGCAGGCGATCGCCCGGGCTCTGGACAGCATTCTCATCGACGCGATCGCCAACAGCTGATGTCCCTTCATCCTGGGTACGGAAGGCAGAATTCGTGACTTCACACGAGGAAGGGGTTACTCCTTCCCTCACCGCAGAGCAGCAGGCCCGGCTGGCGGCCCTTCGCCGGGGAACGCGTCGTACGGTCCCCACCGGCAGCCGCACCATTCCGCGGACGGGGAGCACTCAGGCGCCCCTCTCCCCGGGACAGCAGCGCATCTGGTTCCTGAACAGGCTGCTGCCCGACGAGACGGTTTACAACATCGCGGGAAGCTTCCGCCTCACGGGCGAACTCTCCCTCAACACTCTTCAGGCAGCGATCGACGCCCTGGTACAGCGCCACGAATCGTTCCGCACGCGCTTTGCCGTGGTGGACGGTCTTCCCGTACAGATCGTCGACCCCGACCGCCGTATCGACGTCGAGGTGCGGAACATCGCCCAGGCGGACATGGCACGGGTGCTGACCGAATTCTCGCGGACTCCGTTCGACCTGGAGTCCGGTCCCCTCCTGCGGCTGCTGGTCGTCCGCACGGACGAGGGCGAATCCGTTCTGTCCCTCACGATTCACCACATCATCGCTGACGGATGGTCCCTGGGCATCATCATGCGTGAGCTGGGGCACCTGTACTCGGACCTGATGGCCGGCGAGCCCAGTCGTCTGCCGGAGCCGCCGATCAGCTACGTGGACTACTCGCTGTGGCTGCGGACACCGGCGAACCTGCGGCGCAACCAGGAACATCTCGACTACTGGACCAGCCGACTGGCCGACACGCCGCGACTCATCGACCTGCCGACCGACAGGGCCCGGCCGGCGCTGCAGTCGTTCAACGGCGCGGACCTGGCGTTCTCCATTCCCGGGGAGCTGAAGACACGGGTCGAGGAGCTGGCACGGGCCCACGGGGCGACCCCGTACATGGCCCTGCTCACCGCGTACTACGCGCTCCTGCACCGTTGGAGCGGGCAAAGTCGTCTGTCGTGCGCGACTCCCGTGGCCAACCGTCCCTCGGTGGAAACGGAGTCGGTGGTCGGTTTCTTCGTGAACACCCTGGTCCTGCCGGCCGACCTCGGTGGGCAGCCGACCTTCCTGGACCTGCTGACCCAGGTACGGGAGACCTGCGTCGGCTCCTTCGCGCACCAGGAGCTGCCCTTCGAGCAGTTGGTGGACGCGCTGTCGCTCGACCGCGAACCGTCCCACAACCCCCTGGCCCAGGTGATGTTCATCCTGCAGAGCGCCCCCTCGGACGCTCTCCGGCTTCCGGGCGTGACGCTCACCCCGATCCCCACGGACACGGGGACCTCGAAGTTCGACATCACCCTGGACCTCACCCCGACCGACGACGGTTTCATCGCCGACGTGCAGTACGCGTCCGACCTCTTCGACGCGTCGACCATGGAGCGTTTCGCCGGCCACTACGTGCAGCTCCTCCAGGCGATGGTGGACGACCCAGGGGCCGTGATCGCCACCGTCCCGATGCTCACGTCAGCCGAACGCCACCAGCTGGCGGCCTGGCACGCGACCGAAGCCGAAACCGGGTTCGACTCGTGCGCTCATGACGCGATCGCCCAGCAGGTGGCGGCACACGCGGACCGGACGGCTCTGATCACGGCGGACGGGACGCATGTCACCTACGCCATGCTCTCCGCGAACGCCGGGCGGATCGCGAACCTGCTCCGGTCCCTGGGAGTCGCACGTGACAGCCGGGTCGGTCTGTGTCTGAAGCGCGGCGCCGATCTGGTGTTCGCTCTCGTCGGAACGCTGGCCGCAGGCGGCGCGTACGTGCCGCTCGATCCCCGGCAACCCGCCGAGCGCATCGGCTCCATGGTGAGCAACGCGGGCATCGGGGTCCTGCTCACCACGGCGGACTGTGCCGCAGCGCTGAGCGGAGTTCCCGAGGGCGTGCACATCGTGAACCTGGACGACGCGGAGACGAAGGCGCGTCTGGCGGAGGTCGCGCAGACGTGGCCGGCCGGTGTCGCCGGTCCGGGGGATCTCGCCTACGTGATCCATACGTCGGGATCCACCGGCACGCCGAAGGGCGTCATGGTCGAACACCGGTCGATCGTGAACCGCATCAACTGGATGCACACGCACTACGGTCTGCGTCCGGACGACCGCGTGATGCAGAAGACCACCTACACGTTCGACGTATCCGTCTGGGAATTCCTGTGGCCCCTCATGAAGGGCGCCGCGATCGTGCTGGCCAGCCCGGACGCCCATCGGGAACCGACAGTCCTGGAAGCCGAGATCCGACGTCACGGAGTCACGCACATCCACTTCGTGCCCACTGCTCTGTCCGCCCTGCTGTCCCAGGGCAGCCTGTCGGGCACCTCCCTGCGCAGGATCTTCTGCAGTGGCGACGTGCTCCCTGCCGAGTTGTGCGAGCGTACCTTCGCCGACTGCGGGATCTCCATCGACAACCTCTACGGCCCGACAGAGTGCGCCGTGGACGTCACCTACTGGAGCTGGCAGCCGAACGCGTCGGGCCAGCCACCGATCGGCCGGCCGGTCGCCAACACCCGGGCGCACGTCGTCGACGCGGCCGGCAACGAACTGCCGGTCGGCGTGGCGGGCGAACTCTGGATCGCCGGTGTGCAGGTGGCACGTGGGTACCTGAACCGGCCCGACCTGACGCAGGAGCGCTTCCTGCCCGATCCGTTCTCCGGCCGGGAAGGCGACCGTGTGTACCGCACGGGAGACCTGGTCCGCCGACGCGGCGACGGAAACCTGGAGTTCCTCGGCCGTATCGACAACCAGGTCAAGGTACGCGGGTTCCGCATCGAACTCGGCGAGGTGGAAGTGGCCCTGCGGGAGGAGGCCGGTGTCCTGGACGCTGCCGTCGTCTGCCGCACGGACGCCTCCGGTGACAGGCAGCTGCTGGCCTACCTGGTGGCCGACGAGCATCGCCTGGCGTCCTCGGAAGAGGCCGACAGCCGGACGGACGACTGGTCCGCGGTCTTCGACCGGGCCTACGAGGAGGGCACCGACGCCCCGCAGGACACCCTCAACCTCAAGGGATGGGTCAGCAGCTACACCCATGAGCCGATCCCCGAGGACGAGATGGTCGAGTGGCTCGACTCCACCGTCGCCCGGATCCGGGCGACGGGAGCACGTTCCTTCCTGGAGATCGGTTGTGGCACCGGACTGTTCGCACTCAGGCTGGTCGCCGACAGCGACCGGTACGTGGGGATCGACATGGCGCAGGTCGGCCTCGACCACATCGCCGCCAGCGCGGACAGGCTCGGAGTCGGCGAACGCCTGGAACTGCTGAAGATGTCCGCCCACGAGATCTCTTCCCTCGCCGGGCAGAAGTTCGACTGTGTGCTGATCAACTCCGTGATCCAGTACTTCCCCGGCCAGCAGTACCTCGAGGACGTCCTCAGGGACGCTTCGGACCTGCTCAACCCGGGTGGCCACATCTTCGTGGGAGACGTCCGCAACCTCGCGCTCGCCGAGGCCTTCCACTATTCCGTGGCCCGGTACCAGGACCCCGAGGCAGCGCATGAGCAGCTGCTCAGCCGTGCGGTCCGCAGGGTCGCCGAGGAGACGGAACTGTTCATCGATCCGTCGTACTTCACCCGGATCAGCGAGCGCATCGCGGGAATCAGCAGGGTGGAAACGGCGGTCAAGCGCGGCCGCGGAGCCAACGAACTCAACGACTTCCGATACGACGTGCTGATGCAGTACCTGGGCGATCCCGCCAAGGAGGCCGACGGCTTCCTGGACTGGGAGTCCGAGGTCCGTGACATCGGCGAACTGAGCACACGCCTTGCCGGACTCAACACCGGCAGCCTGGCCGTGGACGGCGTACCCAACGCACGCCTGCTGCGGCACACGGCCTCGGGGACCGGGGCGGCGGTCCACCCGGACGAGCTGTGGGACCTCGCGGCGAGCCACGGCCTGGACGTCCAGCTGACCTGGTCCTGCTCGCACCCGGCAGAAGGACGGCTGGCCGCGGTGTTCCACCGGGAGGGCCACCGCCCCGTCGTCTCCCACCCGCGCGTCGCGCGGCAGAGCAACGACCCGGCACGTGGAGCGGGCCTGCGGCGCCTTCCTCAGACGCTGCGACGACGGCTGCGCGAGAAGCTGCCCGACTACATGGTGCCCGCATCACTCGTGGTGCTGCCCGAGCTGCCCGTCACGGAGAGCGGGAAGGTCGACCGGACAGCCCTCCTCGGAATCGTCGAGGAACGCCACTTCGACGTGGCGCACACCGCTCCGCGCACCGACACCGAGCGGCTCGTCGCCGAAGTCTGGTGCGACGTGCTGAACATCCCGGTGGTGGCGGCCCAGGACAACTTCTTCGACCTCGGCGGCGACAGCATCAAGAGCACCCAGGTGGCTGCGCGCCTGCGGGACGCGGGGCGCCCGCTGCTCATTCGCGACATCTTCGCGAACCAGACCGTCGAGAGGCTGGCCGAGTTCCTCGACACGCAGGACGTGACGCCGCAGACCCCGGTCGCGACCCCCACGGACGTGCCCTCCAGCGGCCCGTACGCCTTGTCGCCCCTGCAGGAGCACATGCTCCGCCTGCTGCCGGAGCGTGGGGACCAGGGGCTGTACGTGGTCCAGCGGATTCTGCGCTACGACGGCGAGATCTCACCGGACACGGCTGCCCGAGCCTGGGAAGCCACGGTGACGGACACCCCCTTCCTGCGCACCGTGCTGCACGGAGCCGACGGCGATCTGCGGCAGACGGTGACCGAACACCAGGCCGACCTGCCGCACGCGGTGATCTCGGTGGACTGGTCCGACAGGACGGCCTCCGACCAGCAGACCCTGCTGGAGGATCTCCTGCGGGCGGACCGGGCCACGGGGTTTGACCAGGCCACCTCACTGCCCACGAGGTTCACCTTCATCCGGCTCGCTGATCAGCGCGGCGTATGGGTGATCACCATGGACTACCGGCGTCTGGACGGCTGGAGCTTCCCGCTGTACCTGGGCCGGTTCCTGTCCCACTACCGTGCTCTGGAGGCCGGTGAGGCGACGAGGGCGCCCGCGAGCGACGACTTCGACTACGCGCACTACCTCGCCTGGCGTGAACGCCGGATGCGGACGGGCCGTGTGACGCAGTGGTGGAGTGAGGGAATCCGGCACTTCGACCAGCTGCCGACGGTGTCGCCGGCCGGCCGGGGACAGGACGCGTTCAACGTCGTGCAGATTCGGTTCACCCCGGAGGACGTCACCCGGTTCGGCAGCGCGGTCCGCCGTGCGCGGACCACACAGGCAGCCGCACTCCAGGCGCTGTGGGGTGCCACGCTGCAGCGCGTCGACGCCCGGCAGAACCCGCAGTTCGGTGTGACGACGTCCGGCAGATCTCCCGAGATCCGCGGCATCGAAACAGCCCTGGGCATGTTCATGAACACCCTGCCGATCCGCTGGGAGGCCACCCCCGACGACTCGGTGCAGCAGTGGCTGGACCGGGCCTCGGCATCCGTGCTCGACCTCCTCGAGCGCGACATGATCAGCCTGACGGAGCTGGAGACCATGGCAGGTCTCGCACCCGGCACAGGATTCTTCGACAGCTATCTCGTGTACCAGAACACGCCTTCACTGACCGCCGACGAGGGGGCGCCCACCGGCTTCGATTTCGTCGACGAGTCGCCCGTGGCCATCGCCCAGCAGGAGCACCGACTGCGCGTCGACATCTACCCGTACGCCGACGGTCACCTCGACATCCTGCTGTCCGGCTACGAACCGGTCGCACGGCTGAACACCTATCTGACCACGCTGCGCGACCTGATCCTCGGCCTGGCGTCCTACGACCCGGCCGAGTCCATGGCGGGGCTGCTCGCCCTCCCGGCACCGGACGACGCAGCGCACGTGGTGCCCGTGCAGCGCTGTCTCGAAGCGATCGTCCACAACGCACCGCTGCCCCATCGAACGAAGGAGCGCTGATGAACGGCTCCCAGACGCCTGAAGCCGCCTTCCCCGCCTCCTTCGCGCAGCGCCGGCTCTGGTTCATCGAACAGTTGGTCCCCGGAACCGCCCAGCACAACCTCGGCCTGCAGTACCGGGTCACAGGGACGGTCGACCCGGACGCCCTCGCATGGGCGGTCAACCAGGTCGTCATCCGGCACGAGGCGCTGCGCACACGGTTCGGGACCATCGACGGCACGCCGGTCCAGGTCGTCCGCGCGGAAAGCCCGGTGAACGTGGCTACCGTCGCCGTCCCGGACGACGCCGGCATCGAGGCCGCCGTCAGCTCACTGGTCCGCGAGCCGTTCGACATCGCGCGGCTTCCCCTGCTCCGGGTCGCTCTGGTTCAGGGGCCGACGCGCACGGTGCTCCTGTTCGTGATGCACCACATCATCGCCGACGCCTGGTCGCTCGGGATCTTCGCCGACGAGGTGGCCCACCTGTACCAGGAGCACCTGGAAGGGGCCACGTCAGCGCCGGAGCAACTGCCGCTCCAGTACGTGGACTTCGCGCTCTGGCAGCAGGAGCACGCCGAGTCGGCGGAGTACGCGGACGCCCGTCGCGCCTATGCGGACAGTCTCCGAGGAGCCCCGCAGCTCCTCGGGCTGCCCACCGACCGGTCCCGCCCGCCCGTGCAGACCTTCGCCGGCGACTCACTGGAATTCACCATTCCAGGGGACACCGTCCGGCGTCTGAAGGCGGTGGCGGACACCACGGACGCCACGTTGTATATGGCGCTGCTGGCCTGCTACTACATCGTGCTCGCCCGGTTGACCGGCCAGCAGGACCTTCTGGTGGCCTCTCCGGTGGCCGGCCGGACACGTGCGGAGACCGAGCCCCTGATCGGGTTCTTCGCCAACACCCTGGTCCTGCGCCTGGACGTGTCCGGCACCCCTTCCTTCCGGGAACTCCTCGGCCAGGTGCGGGAGAGCTGTCTCACCGCGTTCTCCGGGCAGGATGTGGCGTTCGAGCACCTGGTGGAGGACCTGGCGCCGGAGCGGAACCTCAACCACAACCCGCTCGCACAGGTGATGTTCATCCTGCAGAACGCCCCCTCGCAGTCCCTGCGGCTGCCGGGAGCCGATCTCGAACCCGTCGAGATCGACACGGCGACCTCGCAGTTCGATCTCACTCTCAACCTGACACCGGAGGACGAAGGGCTCGCCGCCCTGCTGCAGTTCTCCAGTGAGCTGTTCGACCGGAGCACCATCGAGCGGTTCGCCGGATACTTCACGGCGGTGCTCGAAGCCGTGGCCGCCGACCCCGCCGCAGCCGTCGTTTCGCTCGAGATGCTGGACGACGCCGAGCGGTCCCGGCTCATGGCCCTCGGCACCGGGCCGGCGCCGCGCCAGGACCTCGAGATGGTGCCCGACCGCATCCGGCGCATGGCGCATGACCGCCCCCATCAGGTTGCGGTGGTCTCCGGTGACCGCCGGTGGACGTACGCCGAACTGATCCGGCACGCGGACGCGGTGACCGAGGCGTTGGGCGAACGGAACGTGACACCGGGCGAGCTGGTCGGCATCTGCCTGCCCAGGAGCGGCGACATGGTGTCCGCACTGCTCGGTGTGTGGCGGGCGGGAGCGGCGTACGTGCCGCTGGACCCCGAATACCCGCAGGACCGGCTCGCGTTCATGTCCGAGGACAGCGCGCTCAGGGTGGTCCTCACGACCCGTGCACTCGCCGATCGTGTCCCGGTCGGCGATGCGGTGCGGCTGGTGTTCGTCGAGGACCTGAGCCACGGTCCGCACCGCGCATCGACGCCTGCCGCCACGGCACCGGACGCCCTTGCCTACGTGATCCACACCTCTGGTTCCACGGGGAAGCCCAAGGGGGTGATGATCGAACAGCAGAACCTGGCGAACGTGGTGCACAGCTTCATGGACCGCCCGGGATTCGGCCCGCAGGACCGCATGCTGGCTCTCACCTCGCTGTCCTTCGACATCGCCGGCCTCGAACTGTTCACCCCGCTGGCGGCGGGAGGGCTGCTCGTCATCGGTGGCTCCGGCGTCGCCGGGGATCCGCAGTTGCTCGACGAGCTGATCCGACAGCACGACATCACCGTCGTACAGGCCACTCCCTCGACCTGGCAGGCCTACTGCGGATACACGGCGGCCGCGCCCGCGTCCCTGCGGCAGATCTGGTGCGGCGGCGAGGAGATGTCCGGAGCGCTCGCCGGCCGCCTGACCGGACTCGGGGCGCGGGTCCACAACGTGTACGGTCCGACGGAGACGACGATCTGGTCCACCTGCACCGAGGTCACGGCCGACGCGGAGCCCGCCATCGGTACGCCGATCGCAGGCACCCGGCTGTTCGTCCTGGACGGTGCGGGCCGTCAGGTGCCGATCGGGGTGCCCGGTGAACTGTGGATCGCGGGCAGCGGGGTCGGCCGTGGGTACCTGCGGCGGCCGGAGCTCACGGCTGAGCGATTCGGTACGGCGCCGGACGGCACCCGGGCCTACCGGACGGGTGACCTGGTGCGTTGGTCCCCCGACGGGTCGCTCCGCTTCCTGGGCCGCATGGACCACCAGGTCAAGTTCCACGGGCACCGGATCGAACTCGGCGAGATCGACGCGACGATGCGCGCCCACCCGCAGGTACGGGACAGCCTCACCCTGGTGCGTCGGCGCACCGGGGCCGAGAGCCAGCTCGTCACGTTCCTCATCCCTGAGACATGCACGGAGGTCGATGCGGGACCGCCCGTGGAGGCCTGGCGCGGAGTCTGGGACGAGATCTACGGGCAGGGCGAGGCGCCGTCTCAGGGTGATCTCAACCTCAAGGGCTGGCAGAGCAGCTACACCAAGCAGCCACTGCCCGCCGACGAGATGAGGCACTGGGTGGAGAACACGGTGGCCTCCATCGCCGCGACGGACGCGCGCACCTACTGCGAAATCGGCTGCGGTACCGGCATGCTCCTGCTCCGGCTGGCCCCTGACAGCGAGCGGTACGTCGGCATCGACCTGTCCAAGGAGGCCATCCACCATGTCGACCGCGAGGTGGAGAGCCGCGGCCTGAGCGACCGGGTCGAGTTGGTGGTCGGGAGTGCCGACGACCTCGCGGCCGTGGCCGGCGGCCGCCGCTTCGACTGCGTGATCATCAACTCGGTGGCGCAGTACTTCCCGAGTGAGGACTATCTGACGCGCACCCTGTCCGCGGCGTGCAAGGTGGTGTCCCCCGGCGGGTTCGTCTTCGTCGGCGATCTACGGCATCGAGGCCTGGCCGAGGCGTTCCATGCGAGCGTCCTGGACCAGTACGGACTGCCGCAGGAACAGATACGCACGCAGGCCCCCCACCGGGCGCTGGAAGAGGAGGAACTTCTCGTAGACCCGGGCTATTTCGCCAAGCTCCGGAGCGTCGAGCCCTCGATCACCGGAGTCCAGGTCTCCCTCAAGCCGGCCGGACCCGACAACGAACTCACCCGCTTCCGGTACGACGTGCTGTTGCAGGTCGACGGGCCTGACCACCCGGGCGTCCCGGACACCGTCCTCGACTGGGCCACCGAGGTGGGCTCTCTGCGGCGCCTTGAGGAAGTGCTCGGCGCGGCGGAGGAGGACTTCGTGGTCGACGGCATCCCCAATGCCAGGGTCGCCCGCTTCGTCGACCTGCTGAAGCCGGCCGAGGCATCCGGCCCGGACTCCGGCGGCCGTGCTCCGGTGGCCGTCGAGGATCTCTCGGCGATCGCGGACACCCACGGCTGGCAGATCCATCATGACTGGTCGCCGGGGCACGGATCCGAAGGACGCGTCCGTGCGACGTTCCGTCGCCGTGCCCCACGGGGAGAGGTGCTTCAGCCGTTCCACGACTCGAAGCCGACCGCTGTCGAGCCGGTCACCAACCATCCCGCGGCAGCCGCGATCATGCGCTCGCTACCGCTCGCGGCCCGGACCTGGGCCCGTCGGACGCTGCCCGACTACATGGTCCCCCAACTCCTGCGTGTCCTGCCCACCATGCCGTTGACCCCCAACGGCAAAGCCGATCGGAACGCTCTCCACGCCATGATGACCAACCAGGGGCCGAGCCCTGCCGCGGCACCTCTCGACGGAGAAGCACAGCGCCGGCTCCATGCCATCTGGTGCGAGGTGCTGGGCGTCGCCCAGGTCAGCCCGACGGAGAACTTCTTCGACGTCGGAGGCACCTCCATGTCCATCGTGCGGGTGCGCCAGGAGCTGAGGTCCCGCCACGGGATCGACGTACCCATGGCGACGTTCTTCGCCCATCCCACGATCGAAGCCCTGGCAGCGCATCTGGCGGATCAGGAGAACCCGGAGCGGAACGGGCAGAGTGGCACAGCCGGACAGGGGACGCAGCGCCGACGCGGACCGGCAGCGGCCGCACAGCGACGCCGTGCCGGCCGTCAGGCAGGTGCCTGACATGACACGACGAGAAGGCGCGTTCCGCCTGCGCGAGGAACGGGACTTCGCCCGGTTCTGGGCAGGCCAGAGCATCTCGCTCATCGGCGGTCAGGTCACCGTGATGGCACTGCCGCTCACGGCGATCCTCGTCCTGCACGCGGACGAGGTGGACCAGGGACTCCTGTTCTTCTGCCAGTTCCTGCCGGCCCTGTTCTTCGGCCTGCAGATCGGCAGGCTGGTCGACCGCTTCGCGAAGAGGCAGCTCCTCATAGCCGCGGACCTGGTACGAGCGGTCCTGCTCGGAGCGGTCATCACCCTGACGGTCCTCGACCGGCTGAGCATCGTCGTGCTCCTGCTGATCGCCTTCCTGCTGGGTTCGTTCGACGTGCTCGGCACCGTCGCGGGGCAGGCCTTCATTCCGAAGCTGGTCCCCGAGGCGAAGCTCATGGACGCCAACGGAAAGCTCCAGAAGGTGTCGACCTTCGCCGAACTCTCCGGCAACTCGATAGCGGGCATGCTGGTGCAGCTGCTGTCGGCACCCATCGCCCTGCTCACGGATGTGCTGAGCTTCCTGGTGTCCGCCGTCTTCATCGGCCGGGTGCGGGAGCCCGGGGCCCCGGCTCCCGCGACGGACGACGGAACGAGCCCCCGTGCGTGGGACGGTCTGTTCTTCCTGTTCCGGGACGCGCGGCTGAGGACCATCTCGCTGTGCAGCGCCACCAGCAACCTCTTCAGCGCGATGATGGTGGCCATCTACCTGCTGTTCGTGACCCGGACCCTGGACATGAGCCCGGGCCTGGTGGGAGTGCTGCTCACGGTGGCCAGCGGTGTCGCGCTGCTCGCCAACACCGTGACGGCGCACGCCTCTCGCCGTCTGGGTACCCGCGGCACACTCGTCGCCGGACAACTGGTCATGGCGGCCGGCTGCCTCGTACTCCCCTTCGCCGGAGGCTCACTGGTCCAGAGGTCGGTGCTCCTGGTCCTCTCGCACGGGATCTTCGTCATTGGGATGATCGCGTTCTCCATCACCCAGGTGACCTACCGGCAGACCACGACGCCCGAAGACATGCAGGGCAGGGTGCACGCCGGGAACCACATGCTCACCCATGGCAGTTACGCCATCGGTGCCCTGATCGGCGGTCTGCTGGCCAGCTGGATCGGCATCCGGGAGACGCTCGCCATCGGGGCCCTCGGCCACGTGGTCGCGGCCGCCTGGCTGCTGGGCCGCGGGGTCTGGACGGCTGAGCGGGTGGCGGAAGAGGCGGAGGCCGTGCGTGTTGATTCGTAGTGTCTCGGACAAGCCCGAAGCCTCGCTGCACATCGTCGGCTTTCCGGGTGCGGGAAGTTCCCGGGCCCACTTCATGCAGTGGGACCAACTGCTCGGCCCCCAGGCGCGGCTGAGCGTGGTGGACCCCTGGCTGTTGTACTTCGAGCAGGAGAAGAAGGGCCTCGGGGTACTCGGTGACGTGGCCGCCCTGCTCGCCGCTGAGCTGCGGGAGTTGCGGTCGCCCGCGCTGCTGGTGGGCCACAGCCGCGGTTCCCTCCTCGCCTACGAGACGGCCCAGCAGCTGACGGCAGCCGGTTCGGGTGACCGTGTGGCCGGTCTCGTCGCGATGGCACATCGCGCACCGACCACCGTACCCACCTACCGGCTCGGGTCGGCCGGCACCGAGCAACTGCAGCGATTCCTCGAAGAGATGGGCGGTACGCCTCCGGAGATCTTCGCGGACCCCGAGCTGCTGGGCATGGTGCTGGACCGGCTGCGCAGCGAACTCACCATGTCGGAGAACTATCGGCACACCTGGCCCCGACCGCTGGACTGCCCGCTCCGTGTGTACCTGGGCGACGCGGACGGATCGGTGCCGCACACCGAAAGCGACCGCTGGCAGGACGTGGTGACCGGCAGGTGCACGAGCCGCACCTTCTCCGGCGGCCACTTCTTCCCCTTCGGCGACACAGCCGGACACGTCGTCGAGACGCTGCTGAACGACTTCATCCTTGCGGGAGACGCTCATGGACTCTAGCCGCCTCATGGCGACGGTGCCCGAGCAGGTGTGGGCCGTGGCGGAAGAGCACCCCGACCGCGTCGCCCTTCGCGACGACGCCGGTGAGTGGACCTTTCGCGAGCTGACGGACCGAGCGGCCCGACTGGCCGCGGCACTGACGGAGCGGGGCATCGGAGCGGACGCCCTGATCGGCCTCTACCTGCCCCGGGGCAGGGAAGCCGTGGCCGCAATGCTGGCCGTCTGGACCGTCGGCGGCGCCTACGTGCCCCTCGACGTCGGCTACCCCCGCTCTCGGCTCGAACTCATAGCGCAGGACGCCGGTCTCGCGGCCCTGCTGACCGTCGCCGACCTGGCGGGCACCGCCCCCGTCCGCGACGGCGTGCAGGTCATCGAGGTCGACGCGGCTGCCCTTCCGGACACCGTCGGGCGTCCGGCGGTACGGGCGACAGCCGACGGCCTGGCGTACGTCATCCATACGTCCGGCTCGACCGGCCGGCCGAAGGGGGTGATGGTCGAGCACCGCAACCTCAGCCACCTGGTCGCCTGGCACGGCGCCGAGTTCGACGTCACCACGGCCGATCGGTGCTCGCATGTCGCATCCATGGGCTTCGACGCGGCGGTCTGGGAGATCTGGGCGGCCCTCGCGCACGGCGCCTGCCTGTGCGTGGTCCCGGAGAGTGTCCGGCTGTCCTTCGACGAGATCATCGAATGGTGCCGCACCGAGCGGATCACCGTGGCGTTCATGCCGACCGCGCTCGCGGAGCACTTCCTGCGCAACGAGACGGGTGCCGGCAGCCCGCTCCGTCTTCTGCTGACAGGCGGGGACGCGCTGCGTGTCTGGCCGGACGGGCACAGCTACACGGTCGTGAACAACTACGGACCCACGGAGTGCACCGTCGTGGCCACCTCGACCGTGGTCGAGCCCCGAGCCGCAACGGGCGACGAAGGCCCTCCGTCCATCGGCCGCGCCATCGCGGGAACCGAGCTGTTCGTGGTGACGGAGCAGGGCGAACTGGCCGGACCGGGAGTGGTGGGCGAGCTGTGGATCGCGGGAGCGGGCGTGGCACGCGGATACCTCGGCAGGCCCGACCTGACCCGAGAGCGGTTCGTCTCCGCTCCGTTCGCCGCCCGGGCCTACCGGAGCGGGGACCTGGTCAGCTGGAACCCCGACGGCACGCTGCGGTTCCTGGGCCGGAACGATCAGCAGGTGAAGGTACGCGGACAGCGTGTCGAGCTGGGTGAGGTCGACGCCGCACTGCTGCGACTGCCCGACGTGCGCGACGGTGTCACCGTCGCCGAGCCCACGTCCGCCGGAGGACATCGCCTGGTTGCCTACGTCGTGCCGACAGAGGGCACTTCGGTTACGTCGGCGGAGCTCCGCGCGCAACTGTCCGAGCTGGTGACGGCGGCCATGGTGCCCGAGATCCTGGTTCCTTTGGACGCGCTTCCGCTCTCCGCCCACGGCAAGATCGACCGCAGTGCGTTGCCGATGCCGCCGGCACCTGCTGCGCCGGAGTTCGAGGAGGAGTCGGAGGACCCGACAGAGGCGGAACTGGTACGCGCCTTCGCGGACGTATTGGGTGTTCCCGGTGTCGACACGGAAAGCGACTTCTTCGATCTCGGCGGCCACTCCATCCAGTTGACGATGCTGTTGGCCCGTGTGCGCGACCGCTTCGGCCTCGACCTGAAGTACCGCGACGTCCTCCACGCCTCGACACCCCGGGAACTGGCCGAACTGGTACGAGAGGAATCGGAGGGCTTGCCGGATCCGAGAGCCACGAGCCTGGTGGCCCGTGCCTGGGACGGCACGTCGGGCCCGGTCTCCTACCCGCAGGAACAGCTCTGGCTGCTCGGCCAGTTCATCGCGGATGCCCCGGTGCACAACGTCCCTGTGGTCCACCGCCTGCGGGGCACCCTCGACCTCGACGCCCTGAGATGGTCGGTGACGGAGTTGGCACGGCGGCACGACGTGCTCCGTACCCGCTTTGTCATGGTGGACGGCGAACTGCTCCAGGTCGTCGAGGACATCACCCCCGAGGTCGAAGTCATCGACACGCGTCCCGGTGCCGAACTGGACGCTCTGGTGGCCGAGGTCGTGGCCAGGCCGTTCGACCTGGGCAGTGCGCCGCTCATGCGGGTCGCCGTCGTCGGCACCGGCAACGAGCGCGC
This sequence comes from Streptomyces sp. NPDC046727, assembly GCF_040645635.1. NCBI lineage: Bacteria > Bacillati > Actinomycetota > Actinomycetes > Kitasatosporales > Streptomycetaceae > Streptomyces > Streptomyces sp. NPDC046727. The sequence goes on along the minus strand of NZ_JBEYYR010000001.1, from coordinate 422,348 downwards.
ACTGGTCTTCGTGATGCACCACATCGTGGTCGACGCCTGGTCGATCGGCCGGCTGCTGACCGAGATCGGTGCGCTGTACCGCCAGCGGCTCTGTGGCGGCTCGGACTTGCCCTCCCTCCCCGTCCAGTACCGCGACTACGCCGCGTGGCAGCGCGACTGGGTGCGCTCGGACGAGATGACTAGGCAGCAGCAGGAGTGGGTGAAGGAGCTCTCGGGCTTTCCGTCGTTTCTTCAGATGCCGAGTGACCGGCCACGCCCCGCGGAGCAGACCTTCACGGGTGCCGATGTCGCCTTCGAGCTGCCCGCCGAGCTGGTAACCGCCTTGGAGCGGATCGGCACGGAACACGGCGCGACGCTGTTCATGACGCTGCTGTCCGCCTTCCAGCTGGTCCTCAGCCGTTGGACCGGGCAGGAGAAGCTGCTGGTGGGCTCGCCGTCAGCGGGACGTACACGCGTGGAGACCGAGCAGCTGATCGGCTTCTTCGTGAACACGCTCGTGCTGCCCGGGGATCTCTCGGGCGATCCGGCCTTCGGTGAGCTGATCGAGCGGGTACGCGACCGCTGCACAGCGGCCTTCTCCTGCCAGGACCTGCCCTTCGAGCGCATTGTCGAGGAGCTGGCCCCCGAGCGGAACCTGGCCTACAACCCGCTGGTCCAGGTCATGTTCATTCTGCAGAACGCCCCCTCGGCCGAGTTGGAACTGACCGGAGCACGCCTGGAACGGGTCGAGCCGGCGGTCACTACCTCCGAATTCGATCTGACGGTGAGCTTCGCCCCGGTGTCCGGCGGCCTGGCGGGATCTGTGCAGTACTCGACGGAGCTCTTCGACCACGACACCGTCCGGAGCTTCGCGGGCCACTTGGTGACCGCGCTGCGCGCCCTGGTGGAGAATCCACTGCGGGCCATCTCGGACGTCCCGTTGCTGAGCCGCCAGGAGCACGAAGAACTGGGCACGCTGGGTGCCGGCCCACGACGCCCTGCCACAGGGCTCACCGTGGCCGATCAGATCCACCAGGCGACGCTCACGCACCCGGAACGGAAGGCGGTCGAGGACCAGAATGGCACCTGGACATACGCCGAACTGTGGGCGCGGGCCACGGCCGTCGCCGCTCTGTTGCGTCACCACGGTGCCCAGGGCGACACCTTCGTCGGTGTGTGTCTGCCCCGGGGCCGCGCCATGGTCGCCGCACTGCTCGGCGTCTGGATGGCCGGTGCGGCATATGTGCCGCTCGACCCGGAGTATCCTCCTGGACGCCTGGCGTTCATGGCTGAGGACAGCGGGCTCCGTATCCTGCTCACCACGACCGAGCTGACCGGCCGCGTGCAGGTCGGGGAAGACGTTGCGGTCGTCCACCTGGACGGCGGGACGACCCGGCCGGCGATCGAGGGGCACGCGGCCGAGAGCATCACGGGCGCGGCCCCCCGCCCTTCCGCGACGGTGCGGGACCCCGCGTACGTCATCTACACCTCCGGCTCCACCGGCCGCCCGAAGGGGGTGGTCGTGGAACACGGAAACCTGACGAACCTTATCGACTCGTTCGGCGCCGCCCCCGGGTTCGGTGCGGACGACCGGATGCTCTCCGTGACGTCCCTGTCCTTTGACATCGCGGCCCTCGAACTGTTCCTCCCGCTGGTGCGGTCCGGGCATCTCGTCGTGGCCCCGACCGGCGCCGGAGGCGATCCTTCGCTCCTTCACACACTCCTGGAACGCCACGGCATCACCACTGTCCAGGCCACCCCCTCCACCTGGAAGCTGTACATGGCACACACGACGACCCCTCCCGCAGGGCTGAGGCAGATCTGGTGCGGTGGTGAGGAACTTCCCGATCCGCTGGCAGAGGCCCTGACGAACATGGGACCGGTGCGCGTGTGGAATCTCTACGGCCCCACGGAGACCACGATCTGGTCGACTCAGGCAGAGGTGTCCACGAAGGCATCCGGGTCGATCGGCCGCCCGATCGCCAACACGCAGGTCCACGTGGTCGACCGGCGAGGCCGGCTGCTCCCGCGGGGCGTGCCGGGCGAGTTGCTGATCGGCGGGCACGGTGTGGCCCGTGGCTATCTCGACCGGGAGGAACTCACCGCGGAGCGTTTCGTCGTCGGCCCGGACGGATCTCGCTGCTATCGGACGGGCGACCTGGTCCGCTGGACGGCCGACGGCACCCTGCAGTACCTGGGACGGCTCGATCACCAGGTGAAGATCCGGGGACATCGCATCGAGCTCGGGGAGATCGATGCACACGTTCGCTCCCACGCATCCGTTCGCGACTGCGTGACCGTGCCGCGTGCCGACGGCTCCGGGGAGCAGCGTCTGGTGTGCTACGTGGTGTTCACCGGTGCGGGGGACCGGAGCGTGGACGCGGTCCGTGCCTTCCTCTCGGACACCTTGCCCTCCTACATGCTCCCCACCGCATGGGTGCCTCTCGACGCGCTGCCGCTCACCTCCAACGGCAAGATCGACCGTGCGGCCCTACCCGCTCCCCGTCTCGATGCGGAAAACGTCCGAGAGGTCCCCGGCACCCCGATGGAAGTCGCACTGGCCGAGATCTGGGGTGACCTGCTCGGTGTGACCGACATCGACAGGAACGACGACTTCTTCCACCGAGGCGGGCATTCACTCTCGGCGATGCGTGTCATCACGCGGATACGCCAGCGCTTCGGCTTGGCCGTCGAACTCCGAGAGCTGTTCGCCCGCCCGACGCTGAGGTCTTTGGCCGAGTACATGGGCTCCCTCGATACACAGTCGCAGTCGGAGAAGCCCGAGGTGCCTGCAATGGGCCGCCGTAACCGCTCGAACTTCCAGGCAACCGGACCATTGGACGACGTGTTCTGAGGACACGTCGAATACTTAGTTCAAGACAAAGAGATGATTCATGAGTTCTGAGCGCGACGTACTCGTATTTTCCAAGAGGTTTGCCGGCGGGGTGGACGTCATCGCGGAAATCCTCAAGGGCATGAACAGGCGTCCGGTCCTGGTGTCCGAAATTCCGGGTGACGTCAATGCGGAATCTTGCGCTGATCACGTGGTCGTGGATTGGGGCGGTGACTTCGAGCAGTTCACGGCAGCCATCGAAGCAGCGGGAGTCGCCCCCACGGCGGTGGTGAATCTCGTTGAGCCGCTCATCGAGTGGCAGGTGAGGGCCGCCCGCCACTACGGAGTTCCAGGAGGTGAGCCGGGCCGGGAAACTCTGCTCAGCAAGGCCTCGGTTCGCGCAAAAATGCGCCGGCTTCGGCTTTCCGACATCGAATACACGGCCGGTCCGGTCGCGTCCGTCGCGTCCGAGTTCATTGAGGAATACCCTGTCATAGTGAAGCCCGCGCGGGACTCGGGCGGCTCCCGACTCGTGCGCAAGGCTACAGATCCCGCACAGTTGTCTGCCAGGCTGCGAGAGATCGCCGAAATTTCTTGCAGTGAATTCGAGGTGGTTGTCGAGCAGTATCTGGACGGAGTCGAGTTCTCTGTCGACGGCCCAGTGGTGGACGGCAGTTTCCGTGGCCTCTTCGTGGTGGAGAAGACCGAACACGATGAGAGGCGGCATCACGACGCCGGACTGAGGATCTCACCGCCACCGTCGGACCACGTCCGTCGCGGCGCAACGGAACTGGCCGAGAAGATAAGCACGCTCTGTGCGGACCTCCAGATATCGGCTGGGTGGCTGCATGTCGAGGGACGGGTACGCCCCAACGGCAGAGCCGAACTCGTGGAGATAAACCCAAGGCCGGGAGGCGGCCTTCACCGGTCGGCGATCACACGCACCTGCGGTGTGGATCCCTTCAGGATCCTGGTTCTCATGGCGCTGGGGGAGCCCTACCTGCACGAGCTGGAGGGCGCTGCACGAAACGACGAGCTGCTGGCGCTGCTTCCGTTCGAGGCCGATCAGGTGGGAACGTTGGCGCACGCTACCCCGATCGACGTGATCAAGCGACTCCCCGGCGTGGTGGACGGATACCAGTTCACCTCCTTCTGGGTCACTTCGATGGAGCAGGAGAACTTTTTCACTGAGGCTCTGATCACCGCAGACACCGTGGAGGATCTGTCGACGGTGGCGAAGAATGTGATAGCTGCGTTCGAATTCAAATTTGAATGAGAATCGCTCCCGGAGGATGCGTTCGATGAGACACAGCGTGACTGCAGGCGATGTTGCTTGATGGGACTGGAATTCGTCCTGGTGAAACCCGCCCCGCTCGACGCGCCCGCACACCGTGTGCTGGATGCGGAGGAGCGGCGGCGAGTCGCCGCGTTCGCTCGCTCCGAGGACGCGGAGATCTACGCGGCGGCACACGCGGCGCTGCGATACCGGCTCGGCGCGCTGCTCTGCGTGGCTCCGCAGGACGTGATGTTCGTACGGTTGCCCTGCCCAGGCTGTGGTGAACGGCACGGACGCCCTGCGATCGCGGGGCGGCCAGATGTGCATTTCTCGCTCTCCCACACGAAGGGCTTGGCACTGCTTGCCTTCGCGGACCACCCCGTGGGCGCGGACGTCGAACGCCACCCCACGCAAGAGCAGATCGCGGACCTTGTGGCCCTACTCCACCCGAGTGAGCAGAGGGAGCTGCGGGCCTCGCGGTCTCCCGCCGGATTCACGCGCTGCTGGACGCGCAAAGAGGCGTTCCTCAAGGCGACGGGTGAGGGCATTGGCGGGGACGGTCTCTCTCGACAATACGCGGGGACCGGTGAGGTCCCAGCTGAGGTGCCTGGCGCAAGAATCATCGACCTGCCGAACCTCCCGGAGGGTTACGAGGCAGCAGTGTGCGTGCTCGATCAGGCCGCGACACTGTAGGCAAGCGGATCGACTCGGCGTGCGTCTGCCGGCACTGGCGGAGGCGGGACCTGAAGAACCCGCCCAATCCGCAAGAAACCCCAGATCAGGGCCACACCAGGCAATACGGCTGGTGCCCCGCCTCATGCAGACGTACCGAGAAGTCCTGCCATTCATGCAGCAACTGGTACACATTGAACGCGTCCCGCGGCCCCCCACGGTCCGGCACCGTCGACCAGATGAACGCCGCCGCGCCGACCGCCTCCTCGCCGATGTCGCGCAGGGGGTCGACGACCGTCATGGGGAGTTTGACGACCGCGTAGTCGGGGTGCAGGACGACCAGTTCGAGGGGCGGCACCTTGTGCAGGGGGACGCCTTCGATGCCCGTCAGGACCATCGCGGCCATCGTCTCCGGCTTGATCTTGGTGAACATGCCGTTCATGCCCAGCTCGTCGCCGCCGAGTTCCTCGGGGCGCATCGAGATGGGGACGCGAGCCGCGGTCGCGCCGTCCGGCGCGCCGAAGTATTTGTACGTCACCCCCACCCGACCACCATTCCTGCTCCCCGCCCGGAGGCGGTCGGCCCGTAGCCCCTGTACCTCGCGTGCGTCAGCCTGATGTGTGTCCTTCTGACGTGCTTCGGTCGTTTCCTCCGCGTCGCGCCGGTGCCTTCCCCGCCGGGCACGTCGAGGACCCAGGTCATCAGTCCCCTCGCCCAGTCCGCCACCGCGATGCATATCTCCACCCGACTGCTTTTCTAGGACGCGTGGCCCCCGCCGCGCAACCCGATCATCGTGTCAGTGACCTCCCCCACGGCCGCGCGCCGAAACGTGCGGTGGAACGACAGTCCACGTGGATCTTCGGGCCCTGATCATCCGGTCTTGATGATTACGTGCGTATGAGCTTTGTGTATCAGGTCTCAGTCTCGCAGATGCCCACCGGATGACGGCGCCGATGCCCGCCGGACGAGTCCGTTCCGATCTTGAGGTCGCCCGCGGTCCGGCCGGGGCGCGGCCTACCCTGAGGGGGTCACCCCGCAACCGGAGTCCGAGAAGCCGGAGAAGCCGCACGTCATGAGTGCCATGAGCGAAACGCCCTATCCCTACGACGCGCCCGTCTCACAGGCGCTCTTCGACCGCGCCTCCGTCGTCACTCCGGGCGGAGTGAACTCCCCCGTGCGCGCCTTCCGCGCCGTCGGCGGCACGCCCCGCTTCATGGTGTCGGGCAAGGGGCCCTACCTCACCGACGCCGACGGGCGCGAATACGTCGACCTGGTCTGCTCCTGGGGGCCCATGATCCTCGGGCACTCGCACCCCGAGGTCATCGGTGCCGTGCAGGAGGCCGTCGCCCGCGGTACGTCCTTCGGGACGCCCGGTGAGGGCGAGGTCGCGCTCGCCGAGGAGATCGTCGCCCGGGTGGAGCCGGTCGAGCAGGTGCGGCTGGTGTCCAGCGGGACCGAGGCGACCATGTCCGCCATCCGGCTCGCCCGCGGATTCACCCAGCGGTCCAAGGTGATCAAGTTCGCCGGCTGCTACCACGGGCACGTGGACTCGCTGCTCGCCGCGGCCGGCAGTGGCGTGGCCACCTTCGCGCTGCCCGACACGCCCGGCGTCACCGGCGCCCAGGCCGGCGACACGATCGTGCTGCCGTACAACGACCTGGAGGCCGTGCAGGAGGCCTTCCACCGGCACCCGGGCGAGATCGCGTGTGTGATCACCGAGGCCTCGCCGGGCAACATGGGCGTCGTGCCCCCGGACCCCGGGTTCAACCAGGGGCTCAAGGACGCCTGCCGGAAGAACGGCGCCCTGTTCATCTCCGACGAGGTCATGACCGGCTTCCGCACCAGCCGCGCCGGGTGGTACGGCGTCGACGGCGTCAAGCCGGATCTGATGACGTTCGGCAAGGTCATGGGTGGTGGGTTCCCCGCCGCCGCGTTCGGCGGTCGCGCCGACGTCATGGCTCACCTCGCGCCCGCCGGGCCCGTCTACCAGGCCGGCACCCTCTCCGGTAACCCCGTCGCCACCGCCGCCGGGCTCGCCCAGCTGCGGCTGCTCGACGATGCCGCGTACGACACCGTCGACGCCGTGTCCGCGCAGATCCAGGCCCTCGTCACCGAGGCGCTGAGCAAGGAGGGCGTCGCGCACCGGCTGCAGTCCGCCTCCAACATGTTCTCCGTGTTCTTCACGGACCGGCAGGTGCGCACCTACGAGGACGCCAAGCGGCAGGAGTCGTACCGCTTCACCGCGTTCTTCCACTCGCTGCTGGCGAACGGCGTCTATCTGCCGCCGTCGTCCTTCGAGTCCTGGTTCGTGTCCACGGCCCACGACGAGCGGGCCATCCAGATCATCGCCGACGCCCTTCCGGCGGCGGCCCGGGCGGCCGCGGAGGCCACGGCGTGAGCACCCCCAGCACCCCCAGCACCCCCGGCAACGGCACCAAGGACATCACCGTCGTCCACGTCATGCGGCACGGCGAGGTGGAGAACCCGGACGGGATCCTGTACGGGCGGCTGCCCGGCTACCACCTGTCCGAGCTGGGCCGGCAGATGGCCGACCGGGTCGCCGAGCACCTCGCCGCGCGGGACGTCACCTATGTCTGCGCCTCCCCGCTGGAGCGGGCGCAGGAGACCGCCACCCCGATCGCCAAGGCGCACGGGCTGGACCTGGACACCGACGAGCGGCTGATCGAGGCCGACAACGTCTTCCAGGGCAAGACGTTCGGCGTCGGGGACGGCGCGCTGCGCAAGCCGGACAACTGGAAGCACCTCGTCAACCCGTTCCGGCCGTCCTGGGGCGAGCCGTACGTGGACCAGGTCGTCCGCATGATGGGCGCGCTGAACGCGGCCAAGGACCAGGCGCGCGGCCATGAGGCGGTGCTGGTCAGCCATCAGCTGCCGATCTGGATCGTGCGGTCGTACGTCGAGCGGCGCCGGCTGTGGCACGACCCGCGCAAGCGGCAGTGCACGCTCGCCTCCCTGACGTCCTTCACCTATCAGGGCGACAAGATCGTGTCCGTGGGGTACAGCGAGCCCGCCATCGACCTCGTCCCGGTCCATCTGCGCGCCGGCGTCAAGCCGGTGAAGGGCAAGAGCAAGGCCTTCGGCGCGTAACAGCCGTTTCTGACGGTCCGTTTGAAGTGACTTGGCACGCTTTTGCGCGTTCTGTTACGAAAAGCGGATAAATCAAAGGAACCTCCCCGATCGTCCCGCCCTCTCACTGGGTGACCAGCAGGCGCGACGATCGGGGATTTCCATGCGCACCTTCTCCCGGGCCCTCTCCCGGCGCGGAGCACTCGGCCTCGGCGCGGGCGCGGCGGCTGCCGCCTCGCTCGCCGGTTGCGGGAGCCTCACGTCGTCGGACGGCGGCCGGCACCCGAACGGTTCCGGCCAGGGCGGGCCGGGGCGCGACGGCAAGAACGGGAGCGGTGCGCGTCCGGCGCGGCCCATCGGTGACGGCTCCACCTCCTTCACGGGCCGGCAGCCGCACCAGCCGGCCAAGCCCGAGCCGCTGGAGCCGGGCCAGACCCCGCCGCAGTTCGTGATCTTCTCCTGGGACGGCGCCGGCGAGGTCGGCAACGGGCTCTTCCCGCGCTTCCTGGACCTGGCCAAGGAGCACGGCGCGAGCATGACCTTCTTCCTCTCGGGGCTGTACCTGCTGCCCGAGGCGAAGAAGCGCATGTACGAGCCCCCGAACAACCCGCGCGGTGCCTCCGACATCGGCTACCTCACCGACGACCACATCAAGGCCACGCTGAAGAACGTGCGCCGGGCCTGGCTGGAGGGGCACGAGATAGGCACCCACTTCAACGGGCACTTCTGCGCCGGCACCGGCACGGTCGGCAACTGGACCCCGCAGCAGTGGGAGAGCGAGATCCGGCAGGCCAAGGCGTTCGTGAAGGAGTGGCGGACCAACACCGGCTGGAGTGACCTGCCGTCGCTGCCGTTCGACTACGACAAGGAGCTGGTCGGCGGCCGTACGCCCTGTCTGCTCGGCCAGAACAATCTGCTGCCCACCGCCAAGAAGCTGGGCTGGCGCTACGACGCCTCCTCGCCGGGCGGGCGTCAGATGTGGCCGGAGAAGAAGCTGGGGATCTGGGACCTGCCGTTGCAGCAGATACCTTTCCCCGGACGTTCCTTCGAGGTGCTGTCCATGGACTACAACATGCTCGCCAACCAGTCCGTGAACTCGACCAAGGCGCCCTCCTACAACTACCCGGGCTGGCGCAAGCAGTCCGCGCAGGCGTACATCCAGGGATTCCAGCGGGCATACGAGACAAACCGGGCGCCGTTCTTCGTCGGCAACCACTTTGAGCAGTGGAACGGCGGCATCTACATGGACTCCGTCGAGGAGGCCTTCAAGCACATCGCGCGCGAGAAGGAGAAGGGCGCGGACGTGCGCCTGGTCTCCTTCCGGCAGTTCGTGGACTGGATGGACGTGCAGAAGCCCGAGGTGCTCGCCAAGCTGCGCACGCTGGGCGTCGGGCAGAAGCCCGCCGGGGGCTGGAAGGAGTTCCTGCGGGACGCCAAGTCGGCCTCCGGTGATGCCGCCTGAACCGCGATCGGGTCCGAAATGTCCCGTGTAAATACGCCCTGAAATGGGGTTTTCCGCCCGGCAGGGGGCCGCGCAAGATCCCCGGAACAGGCATGCGAAACTTTTCACATGAGTACCCGTAGCCGCGCCGTCCTGCTCACCGCTGTGGCCGCCGCCGCGGCCCTGACCCTGTCCGCGTGCGGAAAGGGCGGCATCTCCGGTGGCGGTGGCGACACCAACTTCGTCACCGGCCACAACGGAATCGACACCGTCCCGGCCGGCAAGCGCGCCGCGGTCCCGGACCTGTCGGGCAAGACCATCGACGGCAAGACCCTCGACGTCGCCGACTACAAGGGCAAGGTCGTCGTCCTCAACGTCTGGGGCGCCTGGTGCGGACCGTGCCGGAGCGAGGCGGAGTACTTCGCGAAGGTCTCCAAGGAGTACGAGAACAAGGGCGTCCAGTTCGTCGGCATCAACACCCGGGATCCCAGCACCACCCCCGCGGTCGCCTTCGAGAAGGAGCACGGCGTCGAGTACCCGAGCCTGTACGACCCCACGGGCAAGCTCATGCTCCGCTTCGAGAAGGGCACCCTCAACCCGCAGCTCATCCCGTCCACGCTCATCATCGACCGGCACGGGAAGGTCGCCGCGCGCGCCCTGGAGGCGGTCGACGACACCACCCTGCTGAGCATGATCAAGCCGGTCCTCGCGGAGAAGTGACGTGAGCGCACTCCTCACGCTCGCGGCGGAGACGGGCAAGAACCAGACCGTGCTCAACGGCACCCTGCTGGTCGCGCTGCCGGTCGCCCTGTTCGGCGGGCTCGTCTCCTTCTTCTCGCCCTGCGTACTGCCGCTGGTCCCCGGCTACCTCTCCTACGTCACCGGGGTCGCCGGCACCGACCTGGCGGAGGCAAGACGGGGGCGGATGGTCGCCGGTGCCTCCCTGTTCGTGCTCGGCTTCAGCGCCGTGTTCATCTCCGGCGGGGCGCTGTTCGGCTTCTTCGGTTCCACCCTGCAGGAGTACAAGGACACCCTGTCCCAGGTGCTCGGCGTGCTCATGATCGCCATGGGCGTGTTCTTCATGGGGCTGATGCCCTGGTTCACCCAGCGCGAGTTCCGCTTCCACAAGCGGCCGACGACCGGCCTGGTGGGAGCGCCCATACTCGGTGCGCTGTTCGGCGTCGGCTGGACGCCCTGCATCGGCCCGACCCTCGCGTCGGTGAACTTCCTCTCCTGGCACGAGTCGAGCGCCGGGCGCGGCGCCGTGCTGATGATCGCCTACTGCCTCGGTCTCGGCCTGCCCTTCGTGCTCGCCGCAGTCGCCTTCCGCAAGGCGCTCGGTGCGTTCGGCTGGGTCAAGCGCCACTATGTCTGGGTGATGCGCATCGGCGGCACGATGATGATCGTGACCGGTGCGCTGCTGCTGACCGGGGCCTGGGACGGCCTCGTGCAGGAGATGCAGGGCTGGTCCGACGGCTTCACTGTGGGGATCTGATCGATGAGCAAGACCGACACCGACACGAGCCGGGACCAGGAGGGCCTCGGAGCGGCGGGCTCCCAGCTGTCCACCGCCCCGCAGGACGAGATCTCCACCCCGCCCGCCCTCGGCGTCATCGGCTGGACCCGCTGGTTCTGGCGGCAGCTGACCTCCATGCGGGTCGCGCTGCTGCTGCTCCTGCTGCTCTCGCTCGGCGCGATCCCCGGCTCGCTGATCCCGCAGACCGGCGCGGACGCGGCCAAGGTCGAGGACTTCCGCGCCGCCCACCGGACGCTCGCGCCGGTCTACGACAAGCTCGGCCTGTTCCACGTCTACAGCTCGGTGTGGTTCTCCGCGATCTACATCCTGCTGTTCGTCTCCCTCATCGGCTGCATCATCCCGCGCACCTGGCAGTTCGTCGGCCAGCTGCGCGGCCGGCCGCCGGGTGCCCCCAAGCGGCTGACCCGGCTGCCCGCCTACACGACCTGGCGTACGACCGCCGACCCGGAGCAGGTCCGCGAGGCCGCGCTCGCCCTGCTGAAGAAGCGCCGCTTCCGCGCCCATGTCGCCGGTGACGCCGTCGCCGCCGAGAAGGGCTATCTGCGCGAGCTGGGCAACCTGGTCTTCCACATCGCCCTGATCGTCCTGCTGGTCGCCTTCGCCTCCGGGCAGCTGTACAAGTCGGACGGCACCAAGCTGGTGGTGGAGGGCCACGGCTTCGCCAACGCGCTGCCGCAGTACGACGACTTCAAGTCCGGCAACCTGTTCCAGGCCGACGACCTCGTCCCGTTCAGCTTCGACCTCAAGGACTTCGAGGGCACCTACGAGGTCAGCGGCCCGAACAAGGGCACCCCGCGCACCTTCGAGGCGAAGATGCGCTACAGCGAGGGCGCGTACGGCAAGGAGAAGTCGACCACCGTCAAGGTCAACGAGCCGCTGGAGATCGGCGACGCCAAGGTCTACCTCGTCAGCCACGGCTACGCGCCCGTCGTCACCGTCCGGGACGGCAAGGGCAACAAGGTCTTCCACGACGCCGTACCGCTGCTGCCGCTCGACGGCAACGTCACCTCGAACGGCGTCGTCAAGGTGATGGACGGCTACCGCGACGCGAAGGGCAAGAAGGAGCAGCTCGGCTTCCAGGCGTTCTTCGTGCCGACGTTCGACGCCAAGAGCGGCACGATGCTCTCGCAGTTCCCCGCGCTGCTGAACCCGCTGCTCGCGGTGAACGCCTACCACGGCGACCTCGGCAGCGTGAACGCGGGCGTCCCGCAGAGCGTGTACCAGCTCGACAAGAAGCACATGACGGCGTTCAAGGACGGCAAGGGCAAGCTGCTGAAGAAGCTGCTCCAGCCGGGCGACACCCTCACGCTGCCGAACGGCGCCGGGTCCATCACCTTCGAGAAGGACATCAAGGAGTGGGCCGGCTTCGAGATCGTCCAGGAGCCGGGCAGCGGCTGGGCGCTCGGCGGCGCCGTCGCCGCGATCTTCGGCCTCGCCGGTTCCCTGTTCATCCAGCGCCGCCGTGTCTGGGTGCGGGCGGTGCGCGGCGCGGACGGCGTGACGGTGGTGGAGATGGCCGGGCTCGGCCGCAGCGAATCCGCGAAGGTGCCCGACGAACTGGGCGACCTCGCCGGAACCCTCTACGACCAGGCGCCGGGGGCACCCGACCCCGACGACAACCCTTCACCCACCCCCGACCCCCAAGTCGTACCTGCCGAAGGGGCTGAGAAGTGACTCTCGCCGCCGCAACCGACCTCGCCGCCGCAACCAACGAGCACCTGGCGAGCATCAGCAACACGCTGATCTACTCGTCGATGGCCGTCTACACCCTGGCCTTCTTCGCCTACATCGCCGAGTGGCTGTTCGGCAGCCGCAGCAAGGTCGGCCGTACGGCCGCCGCGCTCACCGCCGGCGCCGGGCAGCAGGCGGGCGCGCCCGCCGTCACGGTGCGGGGGGCCGGGGGCACCGCCGTGCTGGAGCGGCCCAAGGTCGTCGTCCGCTCGGCGTCCGGCGCCCGGGACGTGCCGGACGGGCCCGGCGCGCACGGCGGCGACGAGCAGGGCGACCTCTACGGGCGGATCGCCATCTCCCTCACCGTGCTCGCGTTCCTGGTGGAGCTGGGCGGCGTCGTCACCCGCGCGGCCTCCGTGGAGCGCGCGCCGTGGGGCAACATGTACGAGTTCAACATCACCTTCTCCACGGTCGCCGTCGGTGTGTACCTCGCGCTGCTGGCCCTGAAGAAGAACGTGCGCTGGCTCGGCCTGTTCCTCACCACGACGGTCCTGCTCGACCTGGGCCTCGCGGTCACCGTCCTGTACACGGCCAGCGACCAGCTGGTGCCCGCCCTGCACTCGTACTGGCTGTACATCCACGTCTCCACCGCGATCTTCTGCGGCGCGGTGTTCTACGTCGGCGCGGTCGCCACGATCCTGTACCTGTTCAAGGACTCGTACGAGAACAAGCTGCAGACCGGCGGCAAGCCCGGCGCGTTCGCGACCTCGGTGCTGGAGCGCCTCCCGGCGTCGGCGTCGCTGGACAAGTTCGCCTACCGGATCAACGCGGCCGTCTTCCCGCTGTGGACGTTCACGATCATCGCGGGCGCGATCTGGGCGGGCGACGCCTGGGGCCGGTACTGGAACTGGGACCCGAAGGAGACCTGGTCCTTCATCACCTGGATCGCCTACGCCTGCTACCTGCACGCGCGGGCCACGGCCGGCTGGAAGGGCCGCAAGGCCGCCTACCTGGCGATGATCGCCTTCGGCTGCTGGCTGTTCAACTACTACGGCGTCAACATCTTCGTCAGCGGCAAGCACTCCTACGCGGGCGTGTGACCGCCCGGTCGGTGACACTGGTGTCATGAGCGGTTCCATCGCACAGGGCACCAGTCAGACCCACGGGAACACGCACATACTCCACTTCCTGGTGCGGCTCCCGAGGTCCATGGAGGAGGTCTGGCGGTCGGTGGCCACCCAGGAGGGGCTCGCGGAGTGGTTCACCGCCGTGGACGTCCTCGAACCCCGGCTCGACGGCCTGGTCGCCCTGCCCGAGCTGGGCACCGGCCGGGTCACCGCGTGGGACGTGGACCGGGTCGCGGAGTACACCGTCGGGGACGGCGGCCGTATCCGGTTCCATCTGGAGCGGGCCGGGGACGGGGAGAGCGCGCTGCGCTTCACCCATGAGTTCCAGGGCGAGGGGGAGTCGGAAGCTGCCTGGCGCGCCAGATTCGAACGACTGATCGAACTGCTCCAGCGTCCTTGACCGTCCCACGACGCCCCTGGCCTCCTCAGGACGGCGGCAGACACTCCTTCCCCGGCGGCTTCTCCTCCGGCCAGGCGATCCGCACGAAGCGCGAGCCGCCCTCGGGGGTCAGCTCCACGATCGGCACCGCCTTGTCGTACGGGTTGCCGTGCACGTCCAGGCAGATCCAGCCGCTCGCCCCGCTCACCCGCAAAGAGCCCTTGACCTGCGGCCACTGCAGGCCGACGTCCGTGAGGGCCGGGACGGTCCGGTCGGCCGGCACCGCCTCGCGGATGCCGTGCACCGCGAGCAGCAGGGTGTCGTAGCCGATGATCAGCTGCCCGTCGTCCAGGGCGGCCTGGCCGATCGGGCCCGTCGGCTCCCGGGACGCGTCCGTCAGCAGCTGCCGCAGCGTCGAGAAGTCGGCCGCCGAGCCGCCCGTCCGCGCCGGGTTCTTCGTCCAGGCGTCCGGGTGGGCGAGGGAGGTGTAGCGGACGGAGAGGTTGTGCCGGAGCGCGCTGCGGTCCAGGTCCTTCTCGTGGGTCAGGTAGGAGGCCTCGTCGCCGGTCAGCAGCGTGAACTTCCGGTCCTGACAGCCCCGCCCGCCCAGGGCGTTGATGAACTGGCGCAGCTGGGTGTGCCGGCCGGCGAACAGGATCGTGTCCGTCTGCCGGGAGGTGTCGCACACCAGGTGCGTGATCTGCCGGAAGGTGTTCGCGGTCGTGCCCTCCTCGGTGCGGTCGGCGGGCGGGGTGAACGGCTGCGGCTCGTACGGCGACCCCTTGATCAGCGCCGCGAACGACTCCTGGAGGGTCCGGGTGTACGGGTCGCCGGGCTTGTCGTACACCAGCAGCGCCTTGCCCGCGCTCACCTTGGCGAAGGAGGCCAGCGCGCGCGCCTCGTCGGTGTTGGTCGGCGCCACCCGGGCCAGCCCCGGGTAGGGGTCCTTGCCGCGCTGCCCGTTGGCGAGGTCGTCGGCGGTGATGGAGGAGCCGACCACCGGGACGCCGTGCCGGGTCAGCTCCCTGACGGCCTGCTTGTTGGCGTAGGTGCTCTGCCCGATGCCCGCGACCGCCCGAAGCCGGTCCTCGCCCGTCGTCATCTCGATCAGCTGCGCGACGGTCTGCCGCCAGTACGCGCCGGTCGCCCCCGGGTTGGCGAGCACCAGCCGGATCTGCGGGCGCTCCCCGTTGGAGTCGTGGTTGGCCTGGTACTGGGCCAGGTAGGCGCCCTGGAGCTGGTGGCGGATGTCGTTCAGGTTGGTCGGCGACGCGGAGGAGTACGGCAGCATCAGCGCCACGGTCACATGGCTGCCGGGCTTGAGGCGGTCGTTCTCCCGGCCGATCGCCCGGACGACGTCCCGCAGCCGGGGCTGCCCGAAGTCGTACGGCTCGGTCGCCACGCCCACGCACTCGTCGCTGCCCTCCGGCCGGCTCACCCCGTGCCCGCAGGACCGGTCCTCGTGCAGCAGGACCCGGACCACGACCACCGCGCCGGCCACCAGGGCCGCCGCCAGCAGCAGCGCCAGATAGCGGCGCAGCGGGATCTCCCACACGCCCTCGCGTATCCACGTGCCCACACCCCTGCGCGCCATCACGCCTCCCCGCTCCGGTCGTCCGGGCCGTCGTCCGCGTCGTCCGCGCCGCCGGGGCCGTCCATCGGGCGCCCGGCCAGCGCCGCCGCCGGCCAGTCCCGCGAGGCCCGCCACAGCAGCGCGTTGCCCGCCGGCCGCAGGTTGGACAGCTGCTCCAGCTCGAACCGGAGCCGGTCGCACACCTGCGGATCGGGCAGGACCAGCGGGTCCGCGAGCAGCCACACCGCGTGCAGCAGCCGCCGTATCCGCAGGTGCAGTACGGCGTCCGCGCCCTCCGGTACGGCGTGCTCGGCGTCCGTGCGGCCGAGCGCGACCGCGGCCCGACGGTCGCCGCGGCCGGTGAAGTCGCGGCCCTCGGCGTCGTGCGCGTGGAAGTAGGGCGCGGACGCGATGAAGCGCAGGGTGCGCAGCCAGGCCCGTGGGTCCGCGGTGGGGAAGAGGTCGCGCAGGTGGGCGACGGCCGCTTCCGTGCGCCCGAGGGCGAGTTCGTGGTGCAGCCGGTACCGGGCGTGCTCGGCGTCGGCATAGTGGGCGATCAGCGTCTCGTGCGCGGTGCGCCAGGACGCGTGGCCGTCGTCCCGCAGGTGCAGCCGGAGCAACAGCAGCGTGCGCACGAACGGGTCGCCGACGAACCGTCCCGGCACGGCGGGCAGGCCCTCCTCGGCGAGCAGTGTCTGCAGCGCCCGGACGCTCGCCGGGCCGAAGGTGTCCGGCAGCAGTGCCGTGGCCAGCACGCAGGCCGACCCGTGGTCGTGGGCGGCGGCCAGGACGGTCAGCTCGTCCAGCAGCTCGGCCGGCACCAGCCGGTCCAGCAGCGCCTCGTAGGCGGGCACGGGGGGCCGGTCCTCGGCGGGCCGTAACCCTGCCGTGAGGAGTTCGCCCAGCGAGGACACCCCGGGCAGGGCCCGCGCGGCCGACTCGGCGAGCAGCACGATGCCCATCGGGTTCCCGCCGGTCAGCCGGTGTGCGGCGGCCGGCAGTTGCGCCGGGACCGCGCTGTCCCCGCAGACCGCGCCGACGATGTGCAGGGTGTCGTCCGCGCTCAGCGGCGGCAGCGCGAGCAGCAGCGCCCGCGAGGAGGCGGTCGCGTCCGGCGTCCAGTCGCAGCGCCGGGCCACCTCCGGCAGCTCCCGCCGCACCGCGCCCGGCAGTTCCTCGCGCCCCTCGCCGCGCCGGGCCGCGACGAACGCCACCCGGTCCGCGATGCCCTCGGTACGGTCCCGCAGCACGGCCGCGACCAGCCCCGGGCCCGGCGCCGACTGCGCGTTGTCCAGCAGCACCAGCGGCCGGCCCAGCCGCTGCATCCGCGGCAGCACCCCCGCGTACGCCTCCGTCAGGTCGGCCAGCAGCGCCCGCACGAGATGCCGCTCGGCGTGCTCGCGGGAGCCGCCGCCGTCCCGGAAGTGCTGGGACAGCAGGATCAGTCCGCGCTGGGGGTTGCCGCCCGCGTTCGGATACGTCCGGTACCACGCCGACACCCTCTGGTGCCGGCGGCCGGTGAACCCCTCCGCGACGGCCTCCAGGGTCGCCTCGATGGCGCCCGACACCTCCGGCCCGGTGCCGGTGGCCGCGGCGACCACGTTGGCCGCCACCTTCCCGGCCCAGCGCCCGGCCAGCCCGCTGATCCAGGAGCCGCTCTCGTTCAGCAGCAGGATCCGCTCGACCTCGCGGCGGATCCGCTCCGAGTCGGCGTCGCCCCAGCCGCCGGCGGCCACCGCGACCAGGCCCGGCATCAGCCGCGGGAAGGTGATCCGCCCGGCGCCCGTCACCGGCGCCGCGAGCTGTTCGGCGAGCACCAGCAGCGCCTGCCCGAGCGGTGACCAGGAGGCGGCGGGCCGGTCCGCGGGCGGGGCCCGGAACTGGTCCTCCGCGCAGTCGATCAGCGCGACCGGCGTATGCCCTTTGTAGGCGTCCCGCAGTTCGGCGAGGACCGCGCTCTTGCCGAGCCCGCGCGCTCCGGTGAGCACCACGAACGGCGGTTCGTCCGGATGCTCGTACGGATGTGCGCGGTGCTGGTGCGGGCGCAGGCCCACCAGCCGGGGCGCGAGGCCGGCCGGATCGACGTCGAACAGCGCTCCTCGCCCGTGCAACCGTCTGTGCACCGCATCTCCCCCTCAGCAGCAGTGCATCTCCCCCTCAACAGCAGTGTAGGAAGGGGGAGTTGCTTCCGGCCAGAATGCGTGGTGTCCGTTGGGTCACGAAACCGCCGGGAGGCTGCCGTGGGCCACCGAGGCGATCCGGTCCCGCAGCCGCTCGACGTAGAGCCGCATGTTCTTGGCCGCGGTGTCCGTGTCCGGGTACCGGCTCGCCAGCCACAGCCCCTCGGGCAGCCGGTTCACCCACACGCACACCTGGTCCCCGTACGACACCCTGAGCAGCCCGTACGCCTTCAGCTCGGCCCACTCCCCGGCGCCGGGCAGGGAGCGGGTGTCGACGTAGGAGACGATCGAGTGCAGGTCCGGGGAGGTCGGCCGGAAGTCCGTGCCGAGCAGCCCCAGCACCCGGGCCAGCGGCATCCGGGCCAGTGACCGGTTCGTCCGCAGCTCGGCGCGCACCGCCCGCAGGGCCTCCGGGAAGCCGTGCAGGCGGTCCACGGGCACCTCGATCGGGGCGCCGCCCACGTACCAGCCCACCGAGTCGTTCCACCGCGACGTGACGCGGGTGTGGAACGGCACCACCGTCCGGTACACCGGCTGCCCGCCGAGTTCGTGGACGATCAGCCCGGTCGCGGCCAGCAGCCCGACCAGGCTGCCGCCGTAGGGCCTGCAGTACGCCTCGAACGCCGCCGCCGCGCCGGCGTCCGCCAGCGGCTCGCACAGCATCCGCTGCGGGGGCAGCGGGCCGCCCGGCGCCAGGCCCAGGTCGACCGGGAAGCCCGGCAGCGTGCCGTCGCAGCGGCGGATGAACTCCCGCCAGCGTTCCACGATCGTGTGCCGGCCGTCGATGCCGTCCGCGTGGGCCCGCTCGATCTCGCAGAAGTCGACGTAGCTGGCGGCCGGCGCCGGGTCGCCGGGGTCGGTGCCGGGCCGGCCCGCCGCGTACAGCTCGTGGATCTCGGCGGGGATCCGGTGCACGGAGTAGGCGTCGACGTTGCTGTGGTCGAAGGCCAGGTACACGCTCGCGCCGTCGTCCCGGACGACCGCCGCGTAGATCAGGTTCGGCCAGCGCAGCGCGTCCGCGACCGTGTCGAACCGGTCCTGGAGGTGCCGTACGAGCTCGTCCGCGTCGGGGAAGTCGCCCGCCTCCTCCCGGTGCAGGGACACGTCGGCCGCGTCCAGCGTGAACCGGCGCAGCTCCGCACCGGCCCAGCGGAAGCCGCTGCGCAGCGTCTCGTGCCGTACGGTCCAGGCGCGCAGGGCCCGCTCCAGCGCGTCCAGGTCGACCGGGCCGGGCACGTCGAAGGCGACTCCGAGCCAGGTCGGCACGAACAGCCCCGTCTCCCGGACGCGCCTGGCCGTCCTGATGTGCGACTCCTGGATGTAGGCGGGCGGCCGGGAGTCCTCCGGGAGTGCCGTCGCCGCGGCGACGGTGGCCGGACTCAGCGTCCACTCGACGAGCCGTCCGGGCCGGATCTCGCAGCGCTGGATGTCAGTGATTCGCACGCGTCTCCCATCGCAGAAAGGGGGCCCCTGGATGCGGGCCCCCTGCAAGGGCAATGCCGTGGGACGCGGCCGGGACATGCCCGTCCGGTTCATTTCAACGGAACGGGTGGCCGGCCGAACGCGGAGTTGATTAACCGTCGGTGACCGGCCGGGGGTCTGCCCGGGAGTCAGCCTACGGTGATCGAGTCGAGCTTCTCGCGCAGGTACACGTGCGAGTCGACCGGCGGGTACGCCACTCGGCCCACCGGCGCGGGCACGGACTCCACCAGCGTGCCCGGGGTGCACTCGCCGAAGTAGACGAGGGACATCAGCTCCTCGGCGGGCGCGTCGACGGGCGGCGGCAGCACCCGGTGCCGCCCCGAGCGCCACCGGTCGCCGGTCCAGCGGGCCAGCAGGTCACCGATGTTGACGGTGAACGCGTCCGGGTCGTACGGCGCGTCCTCCCAGCCGCCGGCGTCGGTGTACACCTGGAGCCCGCCCTTGCCGGACTGCCGGTCCAGGATGGTGACGGTCCCGAAGTCGGTGTGCGGCCCGATCCGGAACTGCCCCGGCTCGGGCTCGCCGGTCACCTCGGTCCCCGGGTACCAGTTGATGTTGAAGCCGTACGTCGGGTGGTCCATGTGCCGGGAGAAGAAGTCGGGTGCGAGCCCGAGCGCGGACCCCAGCAGGAACAGCAGCTCCTTCTCCAGCGCGGCCATCCGGCCCAGGTACTCCTCGCACAGCGGCCGGAGCCCGGGGACCTCGCCGGGCCACACGTTGGGCGCGTACCACTCGGCGTTGACGACCGGGTCCTCGAACGGCTCGTCGGTCGCGAAGGTGAGCGACTCCTTCAGGTCGGGCGGGGTCTCGGTGCCCTCCGCGTACGCGTTGGCCTCGGCGCCCGGCCCGAGCCAGCCGCGCCCGCCGACCTTCGCCGCGTACCGCTGCTTGACCTCGGCGGGCAGCAGGAAGAACTCCCGCGCGGCCGACCGGATCCGGGCCCGCAGCCCCGGATCCACGCCGTGCCCGGTGAGCAGCAGGAACCCGGCGGTCTGCAGAGCCTGGTCGACGGCCTTCGCGAGCCGGGCCCGCGTCCCCGCGTCCCCCTCGGTCCAGGGCCGCAGATCGATGGTGGGAATCACACCGCCCATGCTTCCACCTTCACATCACGGCTGCGGACCGTCGCCGCCCTTGCCGTTGCGCGCGTCGAGGGACTTCAGGAACTCCGGGTTGTCGTCGGGGGCGACCCAACCCTCGGGGGTGCCCCGATGCTCCTCCGAGGGGGTCGGGCCGTCCGCCGGACCCCGCCGCAGCCGGCCGACGGAGTAGATGAACAGAGCCAGGACCAGCAGGAACGGCAGATACCCGAGCATGGCCGCGCGTACTCCCCACGCCGTGAGACGACCCTGGTGACCGGGCCAGGGTAGCGGGTGGCCGATACTGGGACGCATGGCTTACGACGATCTTCGCTCCCTGCTCAGGGCACTGGAGCGCGAGGGAGACCTCAAGCGGATCAAGGCCGAGGTCGACCCGTATCTGGAGGTCGGGGAGATCGTCGACCGGGTGCAGAAGGCCGGGGGACCGGCGCTGCTCTTCGAGAACGTGAAGGGCTCGGCGATGCCCCTCGCGATGAACGTCTTCGGCACCGACCGCCGCCTGCTGAAGGCGCTGGGGCTGAAGTCGTACGGCGAGATCTCCGAGAAGATCGGCGGCCTGCTGCGGCCCGAGCTGCCGCACGGCTTCGTCGGGGTGCGCGAGGCCTTCGGCAAGCTGGGCGCGATGACCCACGTGCCGCCGAAGAAGGTGAAGGAAGCCCCCGTGCAGGAGGTCGTCCTCACCGGCGACGACGTCGACCTCGACCGGCTCCCGGCGCTCTTCACCTGGCCCCAGGACGGCGGCTCCTTCTTCAACCTGGGCCTGACCCACACCAAGGACCCGGAGTCGGGGATCCGCAACCTCGGCCTGTACCGCCTCCAGCGCCACGACAAGCGCACCATCGGCATGCACTGGCAGATCCACAAGGACAGCCGGAACCACTACCAGGTCGCCGCGCGCCGGGGCGAGCGCCTGCCCGTGGCCATCGCCTTCGGCTGCCCCCCGGCCGTCACCTACGCCTCCACGGCCCCCCTCCCCGGCGACATCGACGAGTACCTGTTCGCCGGGTTCATCGCGGGCAAGCGCATCGAGATGGTCGACTGCAAGACGGTCCCGCTCCAGGTGCCGGCGAACGCTGAGGTCGTCCTGGAGGGCTGGCTGGAGCCGGGCGAGATGCTGCCGGAGGGCCCCTTCGGCGACCACACCGGCTTCTACACCCCGCAGGAGCCGTTCCCGGCGCTGAAGATCGACTGCGTGACGATGCGGAAGCGCCCGCTGCTCCAGTCGATCGTCGTCGGCAGGCCCCCGACGGAGGACGGCCCCCTCGGCCGCGCGACGGAACGCTTCTTCCTCCCCCTCCTCAAGATCATCGTCCCGGACATCGTGGACTACCACCTGCCCGAGGCCGGCGGCTTCCACAACTGCGCGATCGTCTCGATCGACAAGAAGTACCCGAAGCACGCGCAGAAGGTGATGCACGCGATCTGGGGGGCCCACATGATGTCCCTCACCAAGCTGATCGTGGTCGTGGACTCCGACTGCGACGTCCACGACCTGCACGAGGTCGCCTGGC
The DNA here is from genome assembly GCF_040645635.1 of Streptomyces sp. NPDC046727. Lineage (NCBI taxonomy): Bacteria > Bacillati > Actinomycetota > Actinomycetes > Kitasatosporales > Streptomycetaceae > Streptomyces > Streptomyces sp. NPDC046727. Next base: position 400,503 of record NZ_JBEYYR010000001.1, on the reverse strand, counting down.
GGGCCCTCGGCAACACCGACTACGCCCGCGACCTCACGGTCGTGGAAGGCCCCGTCGACCACCTCGACCACGCCTCCTACCAGCAGTTCTGGGGCGGCAAGGCGGGCATCGACGCCACGAAGAAGTGGCCGGAGGAGGGCTACACCCGAGACGGGGGCTGGCCGGACATGGTCCTGTCGGACCCGGATACGGCGGCCCTGGTGGACCGCCGCTGGAAGGAGTACGGGCTGTGAGTTCCGCGTCCGCCGCCCTCCCGCAGCCGGGACGCACCAAGGCGTTCCTGCGTCTGGTGATGATCGAGCACTCGGTCTTCGCGCTGCCCTTCGCCTACATCGCCTCCCTCACGGCGATGTTCGAGTGGGACAAGAACATCCACTGGGGCCGCCTGCTCCTGGTCACGGTCTGCATGGTCGGCCTGCGTACGTTCGCGATGGCGGTCAACCGGATCATCGACCGCGAGATCGACGCCCGTAACCCGCGCACGGCCCACCGCGAGCTGGTGACCGGCGCGATGTCGGTGCGGCACGCCTGGACGGGCGCGCTGATCGCCCTGGTGGTCTTCCTCGGCGCGGCGGCCCTCCTCAACCCGCTCTGCCTGGCCCTGGCCCCCATCGCGGTGATCCCGATGGTGGTCTACCCGTACGGCAAACGCTTCACGAACTTCCCGCAGGCCATCCTGGGCCTGGCCCAGGCGATGGGCCCGGTCGGCGGCTGGCTCGCCATCTCGGGCTCGTGGTCCTGGGACGCGGTGATCCTCGGCCTCGCGGTCGGCGTCTGGATCGGCGGCTTCGACCTGATCTACGCCTGCCAGGACGTCGAGACCGACCGCGAGATCGGCGTCATGTCGGTCCCGGCCCGCTTCGGCATCCCGGCGGCGATCTGGGGCGCGCGCGTCTGCCACACGATCACCACGGCCCTGTTCGTCTGGTACGCCCTGGCCACCCACGCCGGCGCGTTCTTCTGGCTGGGCCTGCTGATCGTGGCCGGCGCGTTCCTCTACGAGCACTCGATCGTGCGCCCGCACGACCTGTCCCGCGTGAACAGGGCGTTCTTCAGCGTCAACGGGTTCATCGGCATTGCCCTGTTCGTGTGTGCCTTGCTGGATCTCCTGGTTCGGGGTCTGACGGTCTGAGCAGCCTTCGATGACGCGCGGTTCGTCGCGGAGCCCCGCTGGTATGCCTCTCGGGGCATCGCGAACTATCCGGTGCCGGACCCGCTCAAGGGCCACGCCGGCCCCGAGCTGACCGTGAACTCCCCCCTCGGCAAGCTCACCGTGCCCGCCTCCCGTCTCCCCGTCGACCCCAAGGCGCCCCACCCGGCCTGAGCGCGCCCCGACCCGCCGGTACGCTCAAGGTGTGAACGCAGGAGAAACGCAGCGCGTGCCTTGGATCGTGGGGGTGTCCGGAGCTTCCGGGACGCCGTACGCGGCTGCCGTGCTGCGGGCGCTGCTGGCGGCCGGGGAGGCGGTGGACCTGGTGGTCAGCCGGGCCTCGCGGCTGACGCTGCTGGACGAGACGGGGATCTCGTTCCGGGACGCGCACTGGCAGGACGACCTGCGGGAATGGCTGGCCCGCGGGGCCGACGGCAAGCCCGGGACGTTCGACGTGGACGTCAGCGGGGTGCGGTACTGGAGCGCGGGCGATCTCGCCGCCGGCCCGTCCTCGGGGTCGTACCCGGCGAAGGGGATGCTCATCGTTCCGGCCTCCACCGCCTGTGTGGCCGGTGTGGCGCTCGGGCTGTCCAAGGATCTGCTCCAGCGCACGGCGAGCGTCACGCTGAAGGAGCGCAGGCCGCTGGTCGTGGCCGTACGGGAGACCCCCTTGAACGGCCAGACCCTGCGGCACCTCGTCGCGCTGGACGACGCCGGCGCCATCGTCGTACCGGCCTCACCGGCCTTCTACGCGGGCGCCACCCACATCCAGGATCTGGTGGACTTCGTCGCCGGCCGGGTGCTGGACGCGGCGGGTGTCGAGCACGGCCTGTACCGCCGCTGGCGGGGCGAGCTGGGCGGCGGCACGGCGGGCGACTAGCAGTACCAGTACCTCTCATCACTTCAGGAACTTTCACCGGAAGGCTTCGATCGCATGGACGCGGTGGACAGGCAGCTCATCCAGGCCCTGAGGGAGAACGGCCGGGCCTCGTACGCGGAGCTGGGGCGTCTTGTCGGCCTGTCGGGCCCCAGCGTCACCGACCGCATCAACCGGCTGGAGGCGGCCGGTGTCATCACCGGCTACCGCGCGACGGTGAACGCGGCCTCGCTGGGCCTCGGTGTCACCGCGCTGATCGGCATCTCGCTGTCGGACGCGGCGGACCACGAGGACGTGGCGCAGCGGCTGCGGGACCTGCCGGAGATCGAGGACTGCTGGTTCATCGCCGGCGACGACTCGTACATGCTCAAGGTGCGCTCGACGGACGTCGACGGCCTGGAGCGGACCATCCGGCGGCTGAGCGGCACCAAGGGCGTGTCCCGGACCCGTACCACCATCGTGCTGTCCACGAAGTGGGAGAACCGGGTCGGGGAACTGCCGGAAGAGGTCTAGGGATACCGTTGGTCGGGCTGTCGTAGAAAGGTGTTGCCATGGACGTCGGGCTCAAGCGCGAGCTGGAGGAGAAGGTCCGCTCCGGTGAGCGGCTGACCCGCGAGGACGGCATCGCGCTGTACGAGTCGGACGACCTGGCCTGGCTGGGCGGCCTCGCCCACGAGGTGCGGACCCGCAAGAACGGTGACGTGGTCCACTTCAACGTCAACCGGCACCTCAACATGACGAACGTGTGCACCGCGTCCTGCGCGTACTGCTCGTTCCAGCGCAAGCCGGGCGAGAAGGACGCGTACACGATGCGCATCGAGGAGGCCGTCAAGCTCGCCAAGGCGATGGAGTCGGAGAACCTCACCGAGCTGCACATCGTCAACGGCCTGCACCCGAACCTGCCGTGGCGCTACTACCCGCGCTCCCTGCGCGAGCTGAAGGCGGCCCTCCCGGACGTCTCCCTCAAGGCCTTCACGGCGACGGAGATCCACCACTTCGAGACGATCAGCGGTCTGTCGGCCTCGGAGATCCTGGACGAGCTGATCGACGCCGGTCTGGAGTCGCTGACCGGCGGCGGCGCCGAGATCTTCGACTGGGAGGTCCGGCAGCACATCGTGGACCACCGCACCCACTGGGAGGACTGGTCCCGCATCCACCGCCTGGCGCACGAGAAGGGTCTCAAGACCCCGTGCACCATGCTGTACGGCCACATCGAGGAGCCCCGCCACCGCGTCGACCACGTGCTGCGGCTGCGTGAGCTGCAGGACGAGACGAACGGCTTCCAGGTCTTCATCCCGCTGCGGTACCAGCACGACTTCGTGGACATGAAGGACGGCAAGATCCGCAACCGCCTTCAGGCCCGCACCCAGATGGCGACCGGCGCGGAGGCCCTGAAGACCTTCGCGGTCTCCCGCCTCCTCTTCGACAACGTCCCGCACGTCAAGGTCTTCTGGGTCATGCACGGCGTCCAGACCGCGCAGCTGGCCCTCCAGCACGGCGCCGACGACATGGACGGCTCGGTCGTCGAGTACAAGATCACCCACGACGCGGACAACTACGGCACGCCGAACAAGCTGACCCGCGACGACCTCCTGGAACTGATCCGCGACGCCGGTTTCCGCCCGGTGGAACGCAACACGCGCTACGAGATCATCCGCGAGTACGAGGGCCCGGACCCGGCGCGCCGCGAGTCTCCCCAGCCGATGCGCGTGTGACTTTCCGGGGAAGGCCGGCTGGTCCCGCTCAAGGCGCGATCAGCCACAACGCACCCGCAGACGACATGAGGTCCGAACCCCCACGGCGGGTACTCGGGCCTCATGGCGACTACTCGAGCCCCAGAAGACGCCTACACCGCAGAACCTTTCGTTCCAGAAGGCGCCGACCTCCCAGCCCTCCGCCAAGCCGCCGCAGGCTGCCGTGGCTGTCCTCTCCACCGCGCCGCCACCCAGACCGTCTTCGGCAAGGGAGACCCGCACGCCCGCGTGATGCTCGTGGGCGAGCAGCCCGGTGACCAGGAGGACCGCCGGGGCGAACCCTTCGTGGGCCCGGCCGGAAAGCTGCTCGACCGGGCCCTGGAGGAAGCCGGTATCGACCCGGCGGACGCGTACGTCACCAACGCCGTCAAGCACTTCAAGTTCACCCAGGCCGAACCCCGCAAGCGCCGGATCCACAAGGCGCCGAGCCTGCGGGAGATGACGGCCTGCGGCCCCTGGCTGGCGGCGGAGCTGGCGCTGGTGGAGCCGGAACTGATCGTGGTGCTGGGCGCCACGGCCGGCAAGGCGCTGCTGGGGTCGTCGTTCCGGGTGGGCGAGGTGCGCGGGACGGTACTGGAGCGGGAGATCCACGGCAGGCCGGAGCTGCTCGTGCCGACCGTGCACCCGTCCTCCGTGCTGCGGGCGCAGGGCGACGAGGACCGCAGGGCGGCGTACGAGGGCCTGGTGGCCGACCTCACAGTGGCCGCACGAGCCCTCAGGTAATAGATACACTCGCCCTGTGCCACTTACCTTCACCCTGGATCCCGCGATCACCCCCGCCCTCCGCGACGGCATCCTCGACCTGTGGGCCGACGTCTCGAACGAGGGCGGCGCCGTCGGCTTCGTGCCCCCGGTCACCCGTGAGGAGATACGTCCGGAGCTGGTACGGCACTTCGTGCAGATGGCCGAGGGGCGCACACGGCTGCTCGTCGGCCACGACGAGGCCGGCCAGGTGGCCGCGACCGCCTTCCTCACCCAGAACTCCCACCGCCTGATGCTCCACTGGCTGTGGCTGTACACGGTGATGGTCCACCCCCGGCACCAGGGCAAGGGCTACGGCCGTGACCTGCTGGACGCCGCCGCGGACGCGGCCCGCGGGATCGAGGGCGTCGACGCGATCCGGCTGACCTGCCGCGGCGGGCACGGCCTGGAGCGGTTCTACGCCTCCTGCGGCTACAAGGAGGTCGGCCGGGTCCCGGACGCCATCCGGGTCGCGCCCGGCGACGACCGCGACGAGATCTTCATGCTGCTGCCGCTCGGCTGACCCCCTTGCAAGATCGCCCCGCGTTCGTGCTTCACTGGACGATGACCCCTTTTGGAATCGGACGAGTGGATTGAGATGCTCCGCTACACGCTGATGCGCCTCGGAATCTTCGCGGGCTGCCTCGTGATCGTCTGGGGAGCCGTCTACTCGGGCATCTTCCCGCGCGGTTTCGGCGACTCCAACTTCCTCTGGGTCCTGCTGCTCGCCATGGTCCTCTCGGCGCCGATCAGCTGGGTGGTGCTGCGCAAGGAGCGCGACCGGGCCTCCGTGCGGATCGTGCACAAGGTCGACCGGATGAAGGCGAACCTGGAGGCCAGCCGCAGCCAGGAGGACGGCGTCGCCTGACTCCTGACGGTTCGGCCCGTTCGGCCCGACAGTCCCGCCCGGGGGCCAACTAGTCTTGCCCCCATGGGTGCCGTCAAGACCAAACGGATGCCGAGGGCGGTGCGGGAGCAGCAGATGCTCGACGCTGCCGTACGGATTTTCGGGCAGCGCGGGTACATGGCCGCCTCGATGGACGAGATCGCCGAACTCGCGGGTGTGTCCAAGCCGTTGGTCTACCTGTACCTGAACTCGAAGGAAGACCTCTTCACCGCCTGCATCCGCCGCGAGGCCGCCGCGCTCACCGCGGCCGTCCGCGCGGGTGCCCGGCCCGGACTGCCCGTCGACCGGCAGCTCTGGGAGGGCCTGCGGGCGTTCTTCGCGCACACCGCCGAGCACCCCGACGGCTGGTCGGTGCTGCATCTCCAGGCCCGCACGCACGGGGAGCCGTTCGCGGCCGAGGTCGCGGCGATGCGGGCGGAGATCGTGGCGTTCGTGACCCGGCTGGTCGCGGTCGCGGCCCGGGAGGCGCACCACGACCCCGACCTCCCCGATCACGAGGTGGCCGGGCTGGCCGAGGCGCTGGTGGGGGCGGCGGAGTCCCTCGCGGCGTGGGCGAACACCACGTCCGGTGTCACCGCCCGGCAGGCGGCGGCCACGCTGATGAACTTCGCCTGGACGGGATTGGGCAACCTGATGGGGGGCCAGCTCTGGACTCCGCCGGCTGAATCGGCCTGAGGGGCGCGGGGCTGTATCTGATGTGCGGCTCCGCCGCGTGGGCGCGACCGGCCACGACGGACCCGCACCCGGCAAAGTAGAGCACCCCCACGGCGCTCACCCCACCTCCCCACCCACATGCAGCCGCCCGTCCGCCCCGCGCAACTCGAACCGCCCACTCCCGTCCGCCCCGTACACCACCGTCCCCGGCAACAGCACCGGCGCCCGGAACCGTGCCCGCACCCCGGCGGAGCCGCCCGTGCCGTGGGCGGCCAGGCAGCGGGCCACCGTCCACATCCCGTGTGCGACGGCGCGGGGGAACCCGAAGAGCCGGGCGGTGAGGGGGGACAGGTGGATGGGATTCCGGTCACCGGACACGGCCCCGTACCGCCGCCCCACGTCCCCGCCGAGCCGCCACTCGTCAAGGACGGGCAACGGGACATCGGCGTCCGCCGGGCCTCCTCCCGGGGTCCGGGGCGGAGCCGGGTGCCGGGCGAGGTACGTGCTCCGTGACTCCCACACCCGCTGTCCGCCCACCCGAGCCTCCGTCACCACCGCCGCCTCGGTCCCCTTCCGGTGCGCGGTCAGCCCCTCGATCCACACCCCCAGCTCGTACTCCGCGTCGGCCGGCAGCGCCCCCGCGCGGACGATCTCGATCGACGTGTGGACCAGCCCCAGCAGCGGCAGCGGAAAGTGCCGCCCGCTCATCAGCCGCATGGCCAGCGGAAAGCCGAGGACGTGCGGGTAGGTGACCGGCAGGTCGGACGCGCCGGTCGGAAAGCCGCAGACCCGCTCGTAGGCGGCCAGCCTCGCCAGGTCGACACGCAGGCCGGGCAGCAGGAGCCGGGTGCGCGGGAAGCCCGCGTCCGGGGCCGGCCGCTTGAAAGGGGACCGCAGGGCACCCCGGGCCAGCAGCGGAGCCAGCGCGGGCGCGGCGCTGAGCGTGACGACGTCCATCAGACCCCCGGCAAGAGACTCGGTCCCAAATCCTTACTCTGGAGTAAGGTTACCGGAGGTAAGCCCACGAGGTCAGCAAAGTTGAAACCCCGTCACATAACCCCCGAGGCTGCACATCCCCGGCCCCGGACCATCCCCGAACCCGCACAACCCCCTCACAGCGGAGCCGTACGATCACCTGCCTAACCAGCGGTAACCCCCCTCCTGCCGGGCGCACCGCCGGTGCACGCACGCCAGAGGAGCCGCCCGTGTCCACGCCGTACCCGAACGCCCCCGTCTCCTCCGGCGCCCCGGTCTCCGCCACCGACTACGACGGCCGCCCGGTGCTCGTCGCGCCCGAGACGAAGCGGCTGAACGGCGCGGTGCGGGAGGCGGCGGTCCCCCCGTTCGCACCCCCGGTCACCCACGGCTCCCTCGCCGACCTGCCGTACGAGAACGCGGAGACGGACCCCGGCGCGGTCGTCCTCAGCCGCAAGCTGCCCGACGGCCGCTGGACGGACCTGACGGCGGACCGGTTCGCCGCCGAGGTGCAGGCGGTGGCCAAGGGCCTGATCGCCGAGGGGCTGATGCCCGGCGACCGGATCGCGGTCATGGCCCGCACGACCTACGAGTGGACCCTGCTCGACTTCGCCGCATGGGCCGCCGGCCTGGTCACCGTCCCGGTGCACCCCACCTCGTCCGTCTTCCAGACCCGCTGGATCCTGCACGACTCCGGCGCGGTCGCCCTGGTCACCGAGGATGCCGCCCAGGCCGCCGCGATCGGCCCCGAACTCGCGCACCTGCCCGACCTGCGCCATGTGTGGGTGATGGACAAGGGCCATGTGGACCGGCTCGCCGACGCGGGCGCGCCCGTGCCGGACGGGGAGGTGGCCGTACGCCGGGGCATGCTCGGCCCCGACACGCTCGCCACGCTGATCTACACCTCGGGCACCACCGGCCGCCCCAAGGGCTGCGCCCTCTCGCACGGCAACTTCTTCGCCGAGGTCGACAACGCGATCGAGCTGCTCTACCCGGTCTTCAAGGCGCAGGACGAGGAGCCGTCGGTCCTCCTCTTCCTCCCCATGTCCCATGTCTTCGGCCGGATGGTGGCCATCGCCTGCGTCCGCGCCCGGGTCCGCCTCGGCCACGCCCCCAGCCTGGCCCCGGACGACCTCCTCCCGGACCTGGCCGCGTTCCGGCCGACCTGCCTGCTGACCATCCCCTACATGCTGGAGAAGATCTACAACTCCGCGCGGGCCAAGTCGGAGGCGGGCGGCCGGGTGGCGGCCTTCGACCGGGCGGCGGCCGTGGCCCAGCGCTACGGCGAGGCGCTGGAGGCCCGCCAGACCGGCACCGGCAGCGGCCCGAGCCGCGCCCTGAAGACGCAGCGCACCTTCTACGACCCGCTCGTCTACCGTCGCATCCGCGCCGCCATGGGGGGCCGCGTCCGGTACGCGATCTGCGGCGGCTCCCCGCTGGGCCGGCGCCTCGCCGCGTTCTACGCGGGCGCGGGCATCGAGATCTTCGAGGGCTACGGCCTCACGGAGACCACCGGCGCGTCCACGGTCACCCCGCCCCTCAAGCCCCGCCTCGGCACGGTCGGCTGGCCGCTGCCCGGCACCCGGGTGCGGATCGCGGCGGACGGCGAGATCCTCCTCGCCGGCGACCACGTACTGCGCGGCTACTGGGACCCCCAGGCGGGCGGAGTCGTCCCCGCCTCCCGGGACGGCTGGCTGCCCACGGGCGACATCGGCGAACTGGACGACGAGGGCTATCTCACCATCACCGGCCGCAAGAAGGAGCTGCTGATCACGGCGGGCGGCAAGTCGGTGGCCCCGGCCCCGCTGGAGAACTGGCTGCGCCAGCACCCGCTGATCTCCCAGGTGATGCTGGTGGGCGACGCCCGCCCCTACGTCGCCGCGCTGATCACGCTCGACCCCGACGGCATCACGCACTGGCGCCAGATGATCGGCAAACACCCCGTGCCACCGGAACTCCTGGTAGGCGACGAGGAGTTGACGGCCGTCCTCCAGCGAGCGGTGGACGAGGCGAACAAGCTGGTCTCCCGCCCCGAGTCGATCCGCCGCTTCGCCGTCCTGCCGGTGGACTTCACGGAGCAGGCCGGCCACCTGACCCCGTCCATGAAGCTGCGCCGCGACCAGATCATGCGGGACTTCGCGACGGAGGTGGAGGCGCTGTACGCGCGCTGAAGCGGGGGGAGTTGACGGGTTGCCGTGGGGCCGCCCGCTTCTTCGGCCAGTGTCGTGCTTCCACGGTCCGCGTCAAGGGCGCTGCGCGTCGCCTTCGGCGATGGGCCTCCGGCCCACCCTTGACCCGGCCCGCTCCAGCACGGGTAAGAAGCGAGCGGGCAGCCCGGGGAAAATGGCCGGCTCACCGGTGCCGGGCCCTGGCGTCGGCTGCGTGCGTGCCGTGGGCGAGGGGGCGCGCTCGCGCCTCGCATGGACGCCGGGTGGGCTCGGCGGCTTGCGGGCCGGGGGGAGGGGGGCGGCGGCACCCCATCAGTCCCACAGGCAACACAGAACCGGTGATTGGCGCATCTGGGCCACCCCCAACCAGCCGTGCCGTCGCCACATGCTCCGCCTCTTGGCCCAAGTCCGCCATTCACCGTCTGACGAGCAAGCCGAGGCCTCCGGGAAGACGCGAGGACGCCCCCGGACCCCCGGGGACCCCGAGGGAAAGCCGCAGCCGCCGATCCCACCCGGCGTCCATGCGAGGCGCTGCCGCGCACCCACCCCCGACCCGGAAGCCGCTTAGCCGACCCGGCGTCCATGCGAGGCGCGACCGCGCACCCTCCCGACAGGGCGCTGTCAGCTGACCCGAGGGACCGGTGCCGGGCTGGGCCACTGCCTTTCCGGGCCGCTCGCTCGCTTCTCACCCGGGCTGGAGCGAGGTGTGTCAAGGGTGGCCCGGAGGGCCATCGCCGAAGGCGACGCGCAGCGCCCTTGACTCACTTCGCGGAAGCCCGACACTGGCCGAGAAGCGAGCGGCCCCACGGTCACTTGGTAGCGCCGTGACGGTAAGCACCCCCTCCTCGCCGGCCTCCACTGAGCGCCAACTCCACCCAGACCGTCTTGCCCACGTCCCGCTCGGACACGCCCCACAGGGTCGCCAGCACCTGTACGACGACGAGACCCCGGCCGTGCTCGTCCTCCAACCGCCCGTCCAGGAAACGGAGGGGACGGTCACCGCGGGTGTCGCTCACCTCGATGCGCAAGGTGTCCTTCTCCCGCAGCAGACTGAGCCGCAGCTCGAAGTCCCGCCCGGGGACGCGACCATGGGTGACGGCGTTGGCCGCGAGTTCGGCCACGATCAGCTGAGCGGTGTGGTTCAGGTCGCTGTCGTGCGGATAGCCGCAGGTGGCCAGGTGGGTGGCCGTCAGCCGGCGGGCCAGGCGGGCTCCGCGGGGCGTGGGACTCAACCGTTCGGCGAGTTCGGTTGTGGGGGTGGAGATTTCTACATTCACGTGACAGAGCGTGGTGAGTTCTCCCTACGCTGACCAGGGGAGACCTGGCGACAGTGAGTAGTTGTACGGGTGCGGTTCGTTTGGTGTACGGGTCGTCGGAGGGTGGCGTGGCGGAAGAGACGGTGTTCGTTCTGATCGGCAAGCAGTTGAAGTTGCTGCGGGAGCGGGCGGGGCTGAGCCAGCGGGAGTTCGCCGACCTGATGGGGTACGGCCCGGACTTGATCTCGGCCATTGAGCGAGGGGTACGGACGCCGAGGCCGGAGTTCTTGCAGAGGGCGGACGAGATCCTCAAGGCGGAGGGGCTGCTCATCGCGATCATTCCGCAGGTCGAGGAGGCGATGAGCAGGGCTCGGACGCGGCATCCGGAGTGGTATCGGAACTACGCCGAGATGGAAGCGGAGGCACTGGAGCTGCACCACTACTCCAACCACGCCGTGCAGGGCTTGTTGCAGACCGAGGCACACGCGCGGGTGGTGTTCGCCAAACGGCGGCCGTTCCTCAGCGAGGAGACCATCGAGAAGCGGGTGACTGACCGACTCTCGCGCCAGCAGGTCTTCGAGAGGTGGCCGCCGCCCATCGTGAGCTACATCCTCGAAGAGGTCGTGCTCGACCGGCCGATCGGCGGACCGCGTGTCCACGCCGACCAGCTGCGTCATCTGCTGGAGGTCAGCAGCATGAAGAACGTGGAGATCCAGGTGATGCCGACGCGCTTGCAGGAACACCCCAACCTGGACAGTGCGTTCAACCTGTTGGTACCCAAGGGGCAGACGCAGGTGGCGTACACGGAGGCCCAAAGCTTCCCCCGGCTCATCACGGACCGGGAGGACGTCCGGAAGATCGCCGACCGCTATGGGATCATGCGCGCAATGGCACTCAGTCCCATGGAGTCCCGCTCTCTGATCGCGAAGAAGCTGGAGGAGCTATGAGCAACGAGAACCTGGCCTGGTTCAAGTCCAGCTACAGCAGCGGTGAAGGCGGCGATTGCGTCGAAGCCGCCTACAACTGGCGCAAGTCCAGCCACAGCGACGGCGAGGGCGGCGATTGCGTAGAGATCGCCCCCCACCCCACCGCCATCCACATCCGTGACTCAAAGCGACCGGTCGCCCACTTCACCGTGACCCCCGAAGCCTGGTCCGCCTTCCTTTCCGGCGCCGTCTAGGCTGCTGCCCTTGGCCAAGGCATCACAACGGGGGGCACGGGGCCGATGGAGCACGCGACGGAAGTCTTCCAGCCACTGCAGGCGGACGACCCACCCGTGGTGGCGGGATACCGGCTCGCGGCCCGGCTGGGCGCCGGCGGCATGGGCCGGGTCTACCTGTCGCACACGCAGGGCGGACGCCCCGTCGCGATCAAGGTCGTACGGCCGGAGCTGGCGGACGACCCGGACTTCCGGCGGCGGTTCGGTAGGGAGATCCAGGCGGCCCGGCGGGTGCGCGGCGCGTACACCGCCGAGCTGATCGACGCGGACGCGGACGCCGTGCCGCCCTGGCTGGCCACGCTGTACGTACCCGGCCCGTCCCTGGCGGAAGCCGTCGCGCGGCGGGGGCCGCTGCCGGTGCCGGCGGTGCTGTGGCTGATGGCGGGGGTGGCGGAGGCGCTCCAGGCGATCCATGCCGAAGGGATCGTGCACCGGGACCTGAAGCCGTCGAACGTGCTGCTGGCCGCCGACGGGCCGAGGGTGATCGACTTCGGTATCGCGCTGGCCGCCGACGGCACCGCGTACACGGCGACCGGGGGCACGATCGGCACGCCTTCCTTCATGGCGCCGGAGCAGGCGTCCGGCGGTGAGGTCACGGCGGCGACCGATGTGTTCGCGCTCGGCCAGACCGCGGCGTTCGCGGCGCTGGGCAGGTCGCTCTACGGGGACGGCCCGGCGCTCAACGTGCTGTACCGGATCGTGCACTCGGAACCCGAGCTGTCCCTGCTCCCCGAGCCGTTGCGCCCGCTGCTGGCCCGGTGCCTGGCCGCCGATCCGGCCGAGCGGGCCACTCCGGCGGAGATCGTGGAGTGGTGCAGGCAGCGGCTGGGGGAGGACGCGGACGCGGGCGGCGGTCCGGCCGTGTGGCGGGAGATCACCGGCCCGGAGGTCGTAGTACCGGCGCCGGTGCCCGAGCCGACCCCGGCGTATCCGCAGCCGCTGTACGGGTGGCCGCAGCCGACAGTGGAGCAGCGGAAGACCCGCAGGCGGCGCACGGCGCTGATCACGGCCGCCGGTGTGGCGGGCGGCGCGCTGCTGGTGGCGGCCCTGGCGTGGACCGTGATGGACGCGAAGGGCAGGCTCGGCAGCCGGGACAAGGCCGACTCCCACACGTCCGCCACGGGCCCGTCCGCACGGTCGTCGGCTTCCGCGCCGGGGTCTTCCTCGTCGGACTCGTCGGCCCTGGGCGCCGGTGACCGCACGTCCGGGACGTCACCGTCCGCGTCCGCCTCGCCCAGGGACCCGCAGCCGGAGGACTTCGCTCCGGTGATGCTGGACGCGAAAACCTCGCTGAGCCTCAAGGCCAAGGAGCCCTGGCGGCAGGACCGCAAGGGTGACATCCGCTTCGACTGTCAGGAGCCCAGCTGCGAACTGAAGAGCGACAGCACCGTGTTCGTCCAGATGATGGGCGCCCACGGCACCACCCTCGACGAGTGCCGTCTCATCCTCAGGAGTGCTGACAAGCGCAGCTGGACGCTGGCCGCGTCGGCGGCCGGCACCGAGTTCTGCATGAAGGACAGTGCGGGAAACATCGGGCTGTTCGTGATCCAGGTCAAATCCACCGCGATGCCGGACATCGCCTTCCTTCAGGGCGATCTCACGGTCTGGCGCAACGCCGTCTAGCCCACCCCCGCCAGCCGCAGCAGCGCCGTCACCGTCGCCGCAGCCAGGACCACCACAGGGAACGGCACCCGGCGCCAGGCGAGGACGGCGCCGGTCAGGACCCCGGCGGGACGGGCCCAACCCGCGAAGCCGCCGGACTCGGTCAGCGCGCCCGTGGCCAGCAGTGCGGCCAGCAGCACCACCGCTCCGGCGGACGCCAGCTCCTGGACCCGGGGCGGGACGGTGACCCGGCCGTGCAGGACCGGGCCGACCAGCCGGAAGGCGTACGTGCCGACGGCCAGGGCGAGGATCACGACGACCGTGGTGTTCACGCGGCGGCTCCCTCGGCGGCCGGGCGGCGGTGGAGGAGCAGGCCGGCGAGGGCGAGCAGCACCGGCACCCCGGCCGGGACCGCGGGCGTGACCGCCAGGGCGAGGGCGGCGCCGAGCAGGGCACACCGCCGTACCGTCGCGTCCGCGCGGAGGGCGGGCAGGACCAGCGCGACCAGGACCGCCGGGAACGCGGCGTCCAGGCCGTAGCGGGCGGTGTCGCCGAGCGCGCTGCCCGCGAGGGCGCCGGCCAGGACGCCGACGTTCCACACGGCGAACAGGCCGAGCCCCGATATCCAGAAGGCGCGGCGCTGCCGTACCGGGTCGGACTGGGCGAGGGCGAAGGCCACCGTCTCGTCGGTGACCAGGTGCGCGCCGAGGAAGCGGGCCGCGCGGCCGGTGCCGAGGATCTCGGCCACGGCCAGACTGAAGGCCGCCGTCCGGGTGTTGAGCAGCAGCCCGGTGGCCACGGCGGCGACCGGGCCGCCCCCGGCGAGCAGCACGCCCACCGCGCTGAACTGGGCCGATCCCGCGTACACCACCAGGGACATCAGGACCGGCACCCACACCGGGAGCCCGCCGGCCACGGACACGGCGCCGAAGGAGACGCCGACGACACCGCTGGCCAGCCAGACGAGAGAGCTGTCGCGGACCAGGGAACGATCCTCTGCCGGACTGGTTGTTCGCTGTACCGAACGCATGTTTCCTACAATGGACAGCAAGCGTCCTGTTCGTCAAGGCGAACGATCGTACCGATGGAGCGAACGACATGACCGACGCCGTCCCCGCCCGGCTCCCCATGGAGTGGATCGCCGCGTCCCTGAAGCGGGAGCGCACCCGCGTCGGCCTCTCCCTGTCCGAGCTGGCCAAACGCGCCGGCATCGCTAAGTCCACGCTGTCCCAACTGGAGGCGGCGGGCGGGAATCCGAGCATGGAGACGATCTGGGCGCTCGCGGTGGCGCTGGGTGTGCCGTTCAGCGCGCTGGTCGAGCCGCCCGCGCCGGTGGTCCAGGTGATCCGGGCGGGGGAGGGGCCCACGGTCCACTCCGAGCAGTCCAGCTATCTGGCCTCACTGCTCTCCGCCTGCCCGCCCGGCGCACGCCGGGATCTCTATTTCGTATGGCTGGAGCCCGGGACCGTACGGGATTCAGAACCCCATATTCCGGGGACCGTGGAACACATCGTGGTGAGCGAGGGCACGGTGAAAGCCGGGCCGCGCGGAGAGACCGTCGAACTGGGGCCCGGGGACTACATGTCGTACCGGGGTGACGTAGCTCACTCGTATGAGGCGCTCGCGGCCGGGACCAAGTTCGTGCTGGTCATGCAGCACATCTGACGGCCCGTGAACGGAAAATGAACGGGAAAAGGCAGGAGCCCCGTCGCCGGATGGCGTGGGGCTCCTTGGGTACTGCACTCAGGTTCTGCGATCAGGCAGTGATCAGACGGGGGTGACGTTCTCCGCCTGCGGACCCTTCGGGCCCTGGGTCACGTCGAAGTTCACCTGCTGGTTCTCCTCAAGGGAGCGGAAGCCGGTGGCGTTGATCGCGGAGTAGTGAACGAAGACGTCGGGGCCGCCGCCCTCCTGGGCGATGAAGCCAAAGCCCTTTTCGGCGTTGAACCACTTAACGGTTCCGGTAGCCATAAGCCCTCCTTGGGCTCAAAAGGGTTGCCCTGCTCCAGAACCTGCACGTGCGAAACGGTGCTGCACAACTGCATTCGTCTGAAAACGACGAGAGCCCGCGGTCACATGCTCCGCAGGCTCTGTACTGCAAGGGAAACCAAACTGCAACTTGCGGCGAGCCTAGCACGCGGGCAGCCGAAAGCAATAGGGATCAAGATCACGTCACTCGGATGTTTGAACCCTCGCTAGCCCGTTTGGGGGCGGGGTCGGTCCGAGCACGGTACCGCACGGGGTCTAGTCTCGCGATGTGGACAATTCTCGCACCCGGCCGCGCGTCGGCCACATCCAGTTCCTGAACTGCCTGCCCCTCTACTGGGGGCTCGCGAGAACCGGCACGCTCCTCGACTTCGAGCTGACCAAGGACACCCCGGAGAAGCTCAGCGAGCAGCTCGTGCGCGGCGACCTCGACATCGGGCCCATCACCCTCGTCGAGTTCCTCCGCAACGCCGACGACCTGGTCGCCTTCCCGGACATCGCCGTCGGCTGCGACGGCCCCGTGATGTCCTGCGTGATCGTCTCCCAGGTCCCCCTCGACCGGCTCGACGGCGCCCGCGTCGCCCTCGGCTCGACCTCCCGCACCTCGGTCCGCCTCGCCCAGCTCCTGCTCGCCGAGCGGTACGGCGTCCAGCCCGAGTACTACACCTGCCCGCCCGACCTCGGCCTGATGATGCAGGAGGCGGACGCCGCCGTCCTCATCGGCGACGCGGCCCTGCGCGCCAACCTGCACTACGGGCCCAGGCTCGGCCTGGACGTGCACGACCTCGGCGCCCTGTGGAAGGAGTGGACCGGCCTGCCGTTCGTCTTCGCGGTGTGGGCGGCCCGCCGGGACTACCTGGAGCGCGAGCCGGCCATCACCCGCCAGGTCCACGAGGCCTTCCTCGACTCCCGCAACGTCTCCCTGGAAGAGGTCGGCAAGGTCGCCGAACAGGCCGCCCGCTGGGAGGCGTTCGACGAGGCCACCCTGGAGCAGTACTTCACCACCCTCGACTTCAGCTTCGGCGCCCCGCAGCTGGCGGCCGTCGCCGAGTTCGCCCGCCGCGTCGGCCCGACGACCGGCTTCCCGGCCGACGTGAAGGTGGACCTGCTCGCCTGACCTCCCCGCCGCCCTAAATCCCTTGATCCGACGTTCTGTTCGGATACGGTCGGGGAGCCGTCGGCCGGACAGGCCGAGCAGAACGAGCAGAGGGAGGGCTGCGATGCGCCGATACACAGGGGTGCTCGTGGGGGCCGCCGTCACCGCCGCGCTGACCCTGGCGGGCGCGCCGTCCGCAACGGCCGCCAGCCAGGTCAAGAGCTGCACCACCTCCGACGGCGGCGCCGTCGGCGGAATGACCTGGAACTGGAAGAGCAAGAAGCGCATCGACGTCGTCCTCGGCGTCACCGACAAGGCGTCGGACAGCGCCTACGTGCGCATCCGGCTCGACGTCACCACCGGCAAGGGCAAGCGCTACTCCTTCCCCTGGCACAACAACAAGGAAGGCAAGGGCAAGAGCAAGTCCTTCCCGGGCAGCGGCACCCACGACGACGGCATCGTCAGCGCCCGCGTCCAGGTGGAGGACGTACGCGGCTCCAGCCCGCTGGCCACCTGCTACAGCGGAAAGACGTACAACCCCTTCTACTAGCCCGGAACAGGGTAGGGATGCGGGGGCGCTGATGGGGGTGGGAAGCGTGGGCCAGGTGACCACGGGGGTGCTGGCGTTCGTCGCCGCGGTGTGGGGCGCGCTGGCGGGAACGCTGCTGCCCCGCGCCGCCTACCGCTTCGCCGTACCGACCGGCGAGCCCTGGCGCGACCGCTGCCCCCGCGGCCACCACCCGGTCCGGGGCTGGCTGGGCGGGACGGCGTGCCGGGAGTGCGCGGGCACGGACCCTCTGGACCGGGCGCCCACGACCGACGTTCAGGACCAGGCCGCTGCGTCCGACCGTCAGGACCGGGCGCCCGCGTCCGACCTTCAGGACCAGGCGGCTGTGTCCGAGCGCCAGGACCGGGCCCCTGCGTCCGACCGTCAGGACCGGGCGCCCGCGCCGTCGTACGCCTCCTCCCGCGCGCCCTCCGCGCCCCTCCTCGCCACCGCCACCGCCCTCGTCTGTGCCGCCCTCGCCGCCGCCACCGGCACCCGGCCCGAGCTGGCGGTCTGGCTGCTGCTCGCGCCCGTCGGCGTCCTGCTCGCCGCCGTGGACTTCCGGGTGCAGCGGCTGCCCGACCCGCTCACCCTCCCGCTCGCCGCCGCCGCCCTCGCCCTGCTCGGCGTCGCCGCCCTGCTCCCCGAACACGCCGGCCACTGGCGCACCGCCCTCTACGGCGCCCTCGCCCTCGGCGCCGGCTACTACCTGCTCTACCGCGTCAACCCGGGCGGCATGGGCTTCGGCGACGTGAAACTGGCCGTGGGGACGGGCGCCGTACTCGGCTGGTACGGCTGGCCCACCGTGCTGCTCGGCACCTTCGCCGGCTTCCTGCTCGGCGCGCTCTACGGCGGCGCCCTCGTCCTGGCCCGGCGGGCGGACCGCAGAACTGCCGTCCCCTTCGGCCCGTTCCTCCTGGCCGGCGCCCTCACCGGACTGCTCATCGGCGCGTACGCGGCCTGAGGTCTTTGGCCCGAAACGGCTGGCGTAGGCTGGTTCGGTCCGTCCACACCCCTTGACGAAAGGGACGCCCCGGTGACCGAGAAGGCCGACCTTCAGTCCGTCCTCGACCGTGCCGCTGCCGGTGGGCGGATCACCCCGGACGAGGCGCTCGCCCTGTACCGCGACGCGCCCCTGCACGCCCTGGGCGCCGCCGCCGACGCCGTACGCCGCCGCAAGTACGCGGGCACCGAGCACATCGCCACGTACATCATCGAGCGCAATATCAACTACACGAACGTATGTGTCACGGCGTGCAAGTTCTGCGCCTTCTACGCGGCCCCCAAGGACACGGAGAAGGGCTGGACCCGCGACCTCGACGACATCCTGCGCCGCTGCGCGGAGACCGTCGAGCTGGGCGGCACCCAGATCATGTTCCAGGGCGGCCACCACCCGGACTACGGCGTCGAGTACTACGAGAAGCACTTCAAGGCCATCAAGGACGCCTTCCCGCAGCTGGTGATCCACTCGCTGGGCGCTTCCGAGGTCGAGCACATGGCCCGCATCTCCGGTGTGTCGGTGGAAGAGGCCATCACCCGGATCCACGAGGCCGGCCTCGACTCCTTCGCGGGCGCCGGCGCGGAACTGCTCCCCGAGCGGCCCCGCAAGGCCATCGCCCCCCTCAAGGAGAGCGGCGAGCGCTGGCTGGAGATCATGGAGACGGCGCACAACCTGGGCGTGGAGTCCACCTCCACCATGCTGATGGGCACGGGCGAGACGAACGCCGAGCGCATCGAGCACCTCCGCATGATCCGGGACGTGCAGGACCGTACGGGCGGCTTCCGTGCCTTCATCCCGTACACCTACCAGCCCGAGAACAACCACCTGAAGGGCCGCACCCAGGCCACGATCTTCGAGTACCTCCGCATGATCGCCATCGGCCGCCTCTTCCTGGACAACGTCCGGCACATCCAGGGCTCCTGGCTGACCACGGGCAAGGAGATCGGCCAGCTCACCCTGCACTACGGCGCCGACGACCTCGGCTCGATCATGCTGGAGGAGAACGTCGTCTCCTCCGCGGGCGCCAAGCACCGCTCCAACCTGCGCGAGATGATCGACATGATCCGCACGGCGGGCCGCGTCCCGGCGCAGCGCTCGACCACGTACGAGCACCTCGTCGTCCACGACGACCCGGCGAACGACCCCGTCGACGACCGCGTGGCCTCCCACATCTCCTCCACCGCCATCGCGGGCGGCACGGCCCACCCCGAACTGAAGCTGCTCGCGTCCAACTAGAGCCGACCAGGACTTCCGTGCTGACCCTTCATGTCGCCGAGCAGTCGCCCGAGGCGGCGGTTCTGGTCGACGGGGCGTCCGTCGCCGCCGTCGGCCCCTACCAGGAACTGGCCGCCGCCCACCCGCGGGCGAGGGTGCGGCGCTGGCCCGGCATCCTGACACCGGGACTGCTGAACCCGTACGGCCCGGAGCTGCTGGAGGCCACCTACCATCCCGACCCGCGGGAGGCCGACGCCCTCGGTACCGAGCCCATCCACGGGGAGCGGGCGCGGCAGATCTTCCGCACCGACCCCGCCCGCCTCGGCGCGAGCGCCCGGCGCGGGGTGCAGCGGATGCTGGCGCACGGCACGGTGGCGGTGGCCGGGGAGCTGCGGTCGCGGGCCGTGGTCGACGCGGTGCGCAGGGCCGGGCTCGCGCTGGGCCAGCGGCCGGACCGCCTCCCGGGCCCGGCGGCACTGTCCCCGACCCCGCTCATCCTGCTGCCGAGGCTGGTGCCGGGCGGTCCCGCCCGGTTCGCCGTGTTCGACGTCGCGGACCGCGCCGAACTGGTCCGGCGCGGCGCCGGGACCTGCGTGGCGACCGTGATCGGCGGGCGGCTGGTGTACCGCGGTCGCTGAGGCCCTGGGCTCAGCCGGTGAACTTCCTCGCGAAGGCGCCCGAACTCTGGGGCACTCCGCTGCAGTCGGTCGCCGCTCCGCTTCGCGAGGACCGCCCGCCCGCGCACTGCCGGTCGCGGAACGCCGACCACATCGACACCCAGGCGATCCGCTTCTCCTCGGCGAACGTCCGCACCTGGGCAGCGTCGGAGAGGGTGAACGTCTCGTTGTCGACGTCGTTGACGCCGATCATCGAGGTGAGCGCCATGCCCTGCCAGGCCTCCGCGTCGGACAGCGCGAAGACCTTCTTCAGCTGGGTGTGGGCGGACTTCGCCGAGGCGAGGGCGTAGTCGCCCATGTCGCCGTCGTACGACTCGCCGTAGTTCATGGTCATGAGATTGACCGTGGCGACCCGCACGTCATACGTGTTGGCGGACTCCAGCAGCGCGATCCCGTCCGCGTCCAGCCCCGACGGCATCACCGGCAACGTGAACGACACCTCCAGATCCGGGCGTTCCTTCTGCAACCGGGCAAGGGCCCGCGAGCGCAGGGCGACGGACGCGGAGTCGCTCAACTCGTCGCCCTCGATGTCGAAATCGGCCTGAGCGGAGCCAGCCGCGTCCAGCGCCTGCGCATACGCGGCGGCGAGTTCCGGGACACTGTCGCAGGTGGCCCCGAGTTCCTTGCCGGAGGCCCCGCCGAAGGACACGCGAACGGTCGCGCCGTCCTTCTTCAAAGCGGATATCCGGGACTTCACGGCGGAGTCGGCGATCCCCTCGGTCCCGTCCCACTTCGGAACGCACCCACCGCCACCGGAGATCACGAAGGCGAGGTTGTACGTCTCCGGCGCCCCCGCGGCGTCCGTTCCGGCGGCCTCGGTGGCGCTGACGTACGGGGCGTAGCCGAGCGAGCGGGCGGCGGGGGCCGTGCTCTCGGCTGCCGCGGAGCAACCGCTCACGGCGAGCGCGCCCGCGCAGACGAACCCGGCAACGGGTCTCAGTGGACTCCTCATGCGGGGAAATCTCTCACGCGCCGCCGGGCGGGGTCGCCGTCGCGGCACGCGAGAAGCCCGGGCTCCTGCCGTGAGAGGGGGCTGCAAGAATGGTCGGGTGACCCGCGCTTCCCTGAACAAGCAGCCGCACGAAGTCGCCTCGATGTTCGACGACGTGGCGGAACGGTACGACCTGACGAACGACGTGCTGTCGCTCGGCCAGGACCGGCGCTGGCGCAGAGAGGTGGCGAAGGCGGTCGACGCGCGCCCCGCGCAGAAGGTCCTGGACCTCGCCGCCGGCACGGCCACCTCCTCGCTGCCCTTCGCGCAGACCGGCGCGTACGTCGTCCCCTGCGACTTCTCCCTCGGAATGCTCCAGGTCGGCAAGCGCAAGCACACCTGGCTGCCGTTCACCGCGGGCGACGCGACGAAGCTGCCCTTCAAGGACGACACCTTCGACGCGGTGACGATCTCCTTCGGGCTGCGCAACGTCCAGGACTTCGACGCGGCCCTGCGCGAGATGCACCGGGTCACCCGGCCCGGCGGACGCGTGGTGATCTGCGAGTTCTCCCACCCGACCTGGGCGCCGTTCCGCACCGTCTACACCGAGTACCTGATGCGGGCCCTGCCGCCGGTCGCGCGCGCGGTGTCCTCGAACCCGGACGCGTACGTCTACCTCGCCGAGTCCATCCGGGCCTGGCCCGACCAGCCCGCCCTCGCCGAACGGCTGCGCAAGGCGGGCTGGTCGAAGGTGGCGTGGCGCAACCTCACCGGCGGTGTGGTCGCCCTGCACCGGGGCTTCAAGGAGAGCTGAAGCCGGCCACCGCGTACGGGTCGCCGGGTTGGTCCAGCTCCCGCTGCAGTCCGCCGCGGGGCGGCCCCGGAATGCGTGGTTCACGCACGCCCCCGCCGCCCTCGCCCTCCCCGAAGTCGAACCACACGTACACCATCGACTCCCGCGGCACCTCGGCACCGGGCTGCGGGTACTGGCGCACGACGTAGTCGACGACGGCGAGGTGGAAGTCCGGGCGGTCCGGCGCGTTGAGGAACAGGCCCCGCGCCCGGGCCGTTTCGCGCGCGTCCATGGCCATCAGACCGACCAGATGCGGGACGCGCACTTCGGGTGTTTTGGGTGTTATACGCACAGATGTCACCCCCAGCGGTACTGGAAGGGTAACTCCCGCCCGGCCCACCCGGAAGGCGCCGGTGTCTTTCTGTAACAGACGACTACTGTACGTCACCGAGGTTGAGTCGGAAGCAGAGCGCCTGCTCGTCCAGCGTGGGGTGCGTATAGGTCTCCGCCTGCTCCATGCCGAGCCGGCGGGCCACCGCGATCGACCGCGCGTTGCCCGGCCGGACCATCGCCACCACATCCGGCACCCCGGCCGCCCGCAGCCGCCGCAGGGTCTCCCGCGCCGCCGCGGTGGCGTACCCCCGGCCCCAGTACGCCCGCCCGAGCCGCCAGCCGATCTCCGTCTCGCCGACCGGCCCCCAGTCGGGCGGCCACGGCTGCGCGCCGGTGAAACCGATGACCTCGCCGGCCTCGTCCAGCATCGTCCACAGGCAGAAGCCGTGCTCCGCGTCGTGCCGCCGCTGCCGCGCGGTGAGCTCCTCGTAGAACGACAACTCCGCCGGGCTGCCGCCGTGGAACTCCATGACCTCCGGGTCGGCGAAGACCCGGTGCCAGGCGACTGCGTCCTCGTGGGTGGGAACGCGCAGCCGTACCGCGGGGAGAGGTCGGTTCACTTGGCAGCCCTTCAGCCGGGTGATCAATTCTGCTGAATAGACTGCCCATGTCCAGTGCCGGTCGGCACGCAGATTTCGAACTTGGGGAGATCCCGCCGTGACCGTCGTGACCGAGCCCCTCTCCGAGAACACCGCCGATGTGATCGTCGTGGGCGCGGGGCCGGCCGGCTCCACGACCGCGTACCACCTCGCCAAGGCCGGTCTCGACGTCCTGCTCCTGGAGAAGACCGAGTTCCCGCGCGAGAAGGTCTGCGGCGACGGTCTCACCCCGCGCGCGGTCAAGCAGCTCGTCGCCATGGGGATCGACATCTCCGAGGAGGCCGGCTGGCTGCGCAACAAGGGGCTGCGCATCATCGGCGGCGGTGTCCGCCTCCAGCTGGACTGGCCGGATCTCGCCTCCTTCCCGAACTACGGACTCGTCCGCAAACGCGACGACTTCGACGAGCAGCTCGCCCGCAACGCCCAGAAGGCGGGGGCGCGGCTGTTCGAGCGCTGCAACGTCTCCGGCCCGGTCATCGACGACCGCACCGGCCGCATCACCGGCGTCACCGCCAAGCTCGGCGAGGAGAAGCGCGAGGTCACCTTCCACGCGCCGCTCGTCGTCGCCGCCGACGGCAACTCCACCCGCCTGTCCCTCGCCATGGGCCTGCACCGCCGCGAGGACCGCCCCATGGGCGTCGCGGTCCGGACGTACTTCGAGAGCCCCCGCCACGAGGACGACTACCTGGAGTCCTGGCTGGAACTGTGGGACCGCCGCGGCGCCCAGGACCGCCTGCTGCCCGGCTACGGCTGGATCTTCGGTATGGGCGACGGCACGTCGAACGTGGGCCTCGGCGTGCTGAACACCTCCGCCTCCTTCAAGGAGCTGGACTGGCGCGAGATCCTCAAGGCCTGGTGCGCCTCCATGCCGGAGGACTGGGGCTACACCCCCGAGAACATGACGGGCCCCATCCGCGGCGCCGCCCTCCCCATGGCCTTCAACCGCCAGCCCCACTACACGCGCGGGCTGCTGCTCGTCGGCGACGCCGGCGGCCTGGTGAACCCCTTCAACGGCGAGGGCATCGCCTACGCCATGGAGTCCGGCCAGATCGCCGCCGACGTCATCGTGCAGGCCCACGCGCGGGCCACGCCCGCCCAGCGCGAGATCGCCCTGCAGCGCTATCCGCGTGTCCTCAAGGACACCTACGGCGGCTACTACACGCTCGGCCGCGCCTTCGTGAAGCTCATCGGCAACCCGAAGGTCATGCAGATCGCCGCCCAGCGCGGCCTGACCCACCCGATGCTGATGAAGTTCACCCTGAAGCTCCTCGCGAACCTCACCGACCCCACGGGCGGCGACGCGATGGACCGCATCATCAACGGCCTGAGCAAGGTGGCCCCGAAGGCGTGATCCCGAAGGCGTGATCCCGAGGGCGCGACCGAGCGCCGAGACCCTGGGCGCTCCGGGCCGGGCGCTCGGGGCCAGGCGCTAGGGGCTAGGTGCTAGGGGCTAGGTGCTCGGGGTGCCGAAAGCGGCTTCCTTGGCGGCCCGGCGGGCGAGGACCTCGTCCCGCCGGTCCGCCATCTGCCGCAGCGCGTCCTTCCTGTCCCGCTTCGAGAGCCGGTCCAGATAGACGTGTCCGTCGGTGTGGTCGGTCTCGTGGGCCAGGCACCGCGCGAAGTACCCGGTGCCCTCGATCACGACGGCGTTGCCGTCCCTGTCCTGCCCGCGCACGACGGCCCGGTCCGGCCGCGGTACGGCCATCACGGCACCCGGCACCGACAGGCAGCCCTCGCCCTCGTCCAGCAGCCGTCGCCCGATCGCGGGCGTTTCGAGCACCGGGTTGACGATGTGTCCGACATGCCGGACTCCGTCGTCATCAGGGCAGTCGTACACGAAAAGCCGCAGATCGACCCCGACCTGATTCGCCGCCAGTCCCGCCCCGTCGGCGACATACATGGTGCGGAACATGTCGTCGATGAGCGCGGCGAGGTCGGGCCCGAACTCCGTGACGTCCCGGCACGGCTTGTGCAGCACTTCCTCGCCGGCCTCGGTGATCCGGCGCACCGCACCGCGCCCGGCCTCGGGGGCGTACCGCGGGAACCGGCCGACGGGACTGCCCTGCACGAACACGCGTGGCATCGCGCTGTCTCCTTCGCTCGTGAGCGGACCACCGTCCGGCGGCCCGAGCCGAGCATGCCAGGGAGACGCCAGGCGCGCCGGGGAGGGCGCCGGGCGGGCGAAGGGCGGGGCGAAGGGGAGGCGCGCCGTGAGCGCGCGCCAGGGGCGCGCTCAGCGCCCTCTGGGTACGACGCAAGGGCCGCTGCCCCCGAGCGGCTGCGGCCCTACGCGCGTGGAGAGGTGCGGGACCCGCTCAGAGCACCCGCACGGCGCCGGTGGGCGGGTCGTACGACAGCGGGCGCTCCACGACGCCGCTGGAGGGGTTCTGCGCGCCGACGAACATGCCGTCGCCGACGTACACCGCCACGTGGTACGCGCTGCCGGCGCTGCCCCAGTACAGGATGTCGCCCGGCTGCAGGTTGCTCAGCGAGACCTGGGTGCCGGCCGTCGACTGGTCCTGGGAGACGCGCGGCAGGCTGATGCCGACCTGCTTGAAGGCCGTCTGCACCAGACCGGAGCAGTCGTAGGCGGACGGACCGGTGGCACCGGAGACGTACGCCTTGCCGACCTGCGACTTGACGAAGCTGATGACCGCGGCGGCCGAGCCGGTCGCCGTGGACGTGTCGGTGGACGTCGAAGTGGAGGTGGAGGTGGAGGTGGAGTCGGTGCCCGCCTTGGTGGAGAGCGTGGTCCGCTCCGCGTTGCGCGAGGCGCGGGCGGCGGCCGCCTTGCGGGCCTCCTCCTCGGCCTTCTTCTTGGCCTCCGCCGCCTTCTTCTTGGCCTCGGCGAGGTCCGCCTTGGCCTGCTTCGCGGCCTTTGCGGCAGCCGCGTCACGCTCGGCCTGCAGCTGGTAGTGCGCGGCCGCCTGCTCGGTGGCGTCCGCGGACTGGGCCGCCTGAGCGGCCAGGTCGGCCGTCAGGGTGGGCAGTTCGAGGGTCTGCGTCACCGGCTCGGCCGCGTTCGCCGAGCCGGACGCCCCGGCGACTGCCAGGGTGCTGAGGACGCCACCGGCAACTCCGGCCCGCACGGCGAGGGTCGACGCGCTGCGGCGGGGCTTCCGGTGGCTGCGTATGTGAGCGGTGTGGGACATGGGAACAACCGGTACCAGGGGCTCCTTCATATCTTCAAGAAACGTGTGCTGCGCCACAGTTGTTCAATCGAGACCTGGAATCCCGGGCGTGTCGCTCTTTATTGACGCCGTAACGGACATTGTGGACGCACGTGATCAAGCCCTTGATCACGGTCTTTGATCATTACGTCCGAATTGCCCCCCGCCTACCACCGCTTGGGGTCGTTGGCCAAGCCCGGTTCTCGTGGGCCTCTTATGGGTGTGACGGAGGTCACGGAACGCTTACCGGAACCGCAGCGTCCGGCATGCGCGGCGCTCGTGAACACGTGCACGCGCCCTGGCGCGCGTCCACACCCCGCCCGAGCCCCCCCTGATGTGTGAACGAAGCCCACTATCAGACCCCCACGTCCAAGACCAATTTGCATGCAGCGGAAGTCTCTTGATATTGAGACGCCCCCTCCGGCCTGGGGTGACAAGCAAGAATGTCACTTCTGGTGATCAACTGAACGCTTCTAGTACGAAGATCACCCATCATCCGACTTCATGATCCTTCGTCAGGTGGTGGAGATCACAAAGCTTGTGGAATACCCCGTGTCGCAGATCACAGAGTGGCGGGCATAAGATGCGAGGCAGTTGGGCTTGTGACCTGCTTCACATGTTCTCGATCTTCGCCCGGGACGAGCGGGACTCGTGGGACCGGTGAGGCGGCTGTGAGCCCAGTGCAAACCGCCACCAGTCAGTGCCGACTGAGAGGAGCGAGGAGCGGTGAACGCGTATGCGCCCATCCTCGTACTGGGAGCCCTCGGGGCAGGCTTTGCGATCTTCTCCGTGGTCATGGCCACGCTGATCGGTCCGAAGCGGTACAACCGCGCGAAGCTCGAAGCCTACGAGTGCGGCATCGAGCCGACCCCCACGCCGGCCGGCGGCGGGCGCTTCCCCATCAAGTACTACCTGACGGCGATGCTCTTCATCGTCTTCGACATCGAGATCGTCTTCCTCTACCCCTGGGCCGTCACCTTCGACGCCCTGGGGATTTTCGGGCTCGTGGAGATGCTGCTCTTCGTGCTCACCGTCTTCGTCGCGTACGCGTACGTATGGCGGCGCGGCGGCCTGGAATGGGACTGAGGGGCCTTTAACGACATGGGACTCGAAGAAAAGCTGCCGAGCGGCTTCCTGCTGACCACCGTCGAGCAGGCCGCGGGCTGGGTGCGCAAGGCGTCCGTCTTCCCGGCCACCTTCGGCCTGGCCTGCTGTGCCATCGAGATGATGACCACCGGCGCCGGCCGCTACGACCTCGCCCGCTTCGGCATGGAGGTCTTCCGCGGCTCGCCGCGCCAGGCGGACCTGATGATCGTCGCCGGCCGGGTCAGCCAGAAGATGGCGCCCGTCCTGAGGCAGGTCTACGACCAGATGCCCAACCCGAAATGGGTGATCTCCATGGGCGTCTGCGCCTCCTCCGGCGGCATGTTCAACAACTACGCGATCGTCCAGGGCGTCGACCACATCGTCCCGGTCGACATCTATCTCCCCGGCTGCCCGCCCCGGCCCGAGATGCTGATGGACGCCATCCTCAAGCTCCACCACAAGATCCAGAACTCCAAGCTCGGCGTGAACGCCGAGGAGGCGGCCCGGGAGGCGGAGGAAGCGGCGCTCAAGGCCCTGCCCACGATCGAGATGAAGGGGCTGCTGCGGTGAGCGACGCGAACGGCACCCACGGCGTGAACGGGTCCGCGAACGGGGTGAACCCCGAGAAGGACCTCTCCGCCTCCAACCTCCCCGGCCGGCGCGGCCAGGGCGGCGAGGAGATCCGCGTCCAGCGCGGCATGTTCGGCGCCGCGGGCGGCGGCGACACCTCCGGCTACGGCGGCCTCGTCCGCTCGGTCCGCCTTCCGGGACCGGCCACCCGCCCCTACGGCGGCTGGTTCGACGCGGTCGCCGACGAGCTGGAAGGCGCCCTGGAGGAACAGGGACTCATCCCCGAGAACGCCATCGAGAAGACGGTCGTCGACCGCGACGAGCTGACCTTCCACATCGAACGCGAGCACCTGGTCCGCGTCGCCCGCACCCTGCGCGACGACCCGGCCCTGCGCTTCGAGCTGTGCACCGGCGTCAGCGGCGTCCACTACCCGAACGACAAGGGCCGCGAGCTGCACGCCGTCTACCACCTGCGCTCGATCACCCACAACCGGCTGATCCGCCTCGAAGTCAGCGCCCCCGACAGCGACCCCCACGTCCCGTCGCTGGTCTCCGTCTACCCGACCAACGACTGGCACGAGCGCGAGACCTACGACTTCTTCGGGATCGTCTTCGACGGCCATCCGGCCCTGACGCGGATCATGATGCCGGACGACTGGCAGGGCCACCCGCAGCGCAAGGACTACCCCCTCGGCGGCATCCCCGTCGAGTACAAGGGCGCCCAGATCCCGGCTCCGGACCAGCGGAGGTCGTACTCGTGAGCACGCAGTCAGCATCCGCCGCGTCCGCGCGCGAGACCACCGAGGGCACCGTATATACGGTCACCGGTGGCGACTGGGACGAGGTCGTCCAGTCCGCGGCCCGCGCCGACGACGAACGCATCGTCGTCAACATGGGTCCGCAGCACCCGTCCACCCACGGAGTGCTCCGCCTGATCCTGGAGATCGAGGGCGAGACGGTCACCGAGGCCCGCTGCGGCATCGGCTACCTCCACACCGGCATCGAGAAGAACCTCGAATACCGCACGTGGACACAGGGCACCACCTTCGTCACGCGCATGGACTACCTGACGTCCTTCTTCAACGAGACCGCCTACTGTCTCGCCGTCGAGAAGCTCCTCGGCATCGAGGACCAGATCACCGAGCGCGCCAAGATCATCCGAGTGCTCCTGATGGAGCTGAACCGGATGTCCTCCCACCTGGTGGCCATCGCCACCGGCGGCATGGAACTGGGCGCCACCACGATCATGATCTACGGATTCCGTGATCGTGAAATGATTCTCGACCTCTACGAGCTCATCACGGGCCTGCGCATGAACCACGCGTACATCCGGCCCGGCGGACTCGCCCAGGACCTGCCGCCCGGCGCGGTGGACCAGATCCGCGAGTTCGTGAAGAAGATGAAGAAGAACCTCCCGGAGTACGACAAGCTCGCCACCGGGAACCCCATCTTCAAGGCCCGCATGCAGAACATCGGCTACCTCGACCTGGCCGGCTGCATGGCCCTCGGCGCGACCGGCCCGATCCTGCGCTCCACCGGCCTCCCGCACGACCTGCGCAAGACGCAGCCGTACTGCGACTACGAGACGTACGACTTCGACGTCCCGACCGCAGACACCTGCGACGCCTACGGCCGCTTCCTCGTCCGCCTGGAGGAGATGCGCCAGTCGCTCAGGATCGTCGAGCAGTGCCTGGACCGGCTCCAGCCCGGCCCGGTCATGGTCGCCGACAAGAAGATCGCCTGGCCCGCCCAGCTCGCCCTGGGACCGGACGGACTCGGCAACTCCCTCGACCACATCAAGAAGATCATGGGCACCTCCATGGAGGCCCTGATCCACCACTTCAAGCTGGTCACCGAGGGCTTCCGCGTCCCGCCGGGACAGGCGTACGCGGCCGTCGAATCGCCCAAGGGCGAACTCGGGGTGCACGCCGTCTCCGACGGCGGCACCCGCCCCTACCGGGTCCACTTCCGCGACCCGTCCTTCACCAACCTGCAGGCCATGGCGGCGATGTGCGAGGGCGGCCAGGTCGCCGACGTCATCGTCGCCGTCGCGTCCATCGATCCCGTGATGGGAGGCGTCGACCGGTGACCACCTCTTCTTCGGAGCGGGGCGTCAGCCTGGGCATGCCCGAACTGCCCGCGCCCGCCTACCCGGACGACGTCCGTGCCCGGCTGGAGGCGGACGCGCGCGAGGTGATCGCGCGCTACCCGGACTCCCGGTCCGCCCTGCTGCCGCTGCTCCACCTCGTGCAGTCGGAGGAGGGCCATGTCACGCGCACCGGGATGCGGTTCTGCGCGGACATGCTGGACCTGACCACGGCCGAGGTCACCGCGGTCGCCACCTTCTACACCATGTACCGGCGCCGGCCCTCCGGCGACTACCAGGTCGGCGTGTGCACCAACACGCTGTGCGCGGTCATGGGCGGCGACGCGATCTTCGAGACCCTCCAGGAGCACCTGGGCCTCGGCAACGGCGAGACCACCGACGACGGCAAGGTCACCCTGGAGCACATCGAGTGCAACGCGGCCTGCGACTACGCGCCGGTCGTGATGGTCAACTGGGAGTTCTTCGACAACCAGACCCCGGCGAGCGCCAAGCGCCTGGTCGACGACCTCCGCGCGGGACGGCCCGTCGAGCCCACGCGCGGGGCGCGGCTGTGCACGTTCAAGGAGACCGCGCGGATCCTGGCCGGCTTCCCCGACGAGCGGCCCGGGGCCGTCGAGGAGAGCGGCAGTGCGGGACCCGCGTCGCTGGTGGGCCTTCGCCTGGCAAGGGGAGAGGCCGCACCCGCGCGCGTGGTCCATCCGCGCGGAGGTCCGCATGGGGAACCGCAGGGCAAGGTGCACGAGCCCTCGCCGGCCGAGCACCTCAGTTCCCATGACGCGCCGCTGGAGACATCGGCCTCCGACCCGTCCCACCCGTCACCCACCACCGCCCGTGACGGAGGGGCTTCGCCCCGCGGCTTCGATGCGGCAGGGCCTACCGCCGAGGAGGGGGAGTGATGACCGTGGTACCCGAGGTCAAGGACACCAGCCCCGAGAAGCTGCTCGCACCCGTGCTGTCGGCCTTCTGGGACGAGGACCGGTCCTGGACTCTGGACGTCTACCGGAGGCACGAGGGGTACGAGGGGCTCCGCAAGGCGCTCGCCATGTCACCGGACGACCTGATCGCGTACGTCAAGGACTCCGGGCTGCGGGGCCGCGGCGGCGCGGGATTCCCGACCGGAATGAAGTGGCAGTTCATTCCTCAGGGTGATGGAAAACCGCACTATCTAGTTGTCAACGCCGACGAATCGGAGCCGGGCACCTGCAAGGACATCCCGCTCCTCTTCGCGAACCCGCATAGCCTCATCGAGGGCATGGTGATCGCGTGCTATGCCATCAGGTCGTCGCATGCCTTCATCTATCTGCGTGGTGAAGTCGTCCCCGTTCTGCGGCGGTTGCACGAGGCCGTGCGCGAGGCCTACGCGGCGGGCTACCTCGGCGAGAACATCCTGGGCAGCGGACTCGACCTCCAGCTCACCGTGCACGCGGGCGCGGGCGCGTACATCTGCGGTGAGGAGACCGCACTGCTCGACTCGCTCGAAGGCCGCCGTGGTCAACCGCGGCTCCGTCCCCCCTTCCCTGCGGTGGAAGGCCTCTACGCCTGTCCGACTGTGGTGAATAACGTCGAGTCGATCGCGTCAGTTCCCGCCATCCTGAAAAACGGCAAAGACTGGTTCAGGTCGATGGGCAGCGAGAAGTCCCCGGGCTTCACGCTCTACTCGCTCAGCGGCCACGTCGCGAGCCCCGGCCAGTACGAGGCCCCGCTCGGCATCACCCTGCGCCAGCTCCTCGACATGAGCGGCGGCATGCGGCCGGGCCACCGCCTGAAGTTCTGGACGCCGGGCGGCTCCTCCACGCCGATGTTCACCGACGAGCACCTCGACGTCCCCCTCGACTACGAGGGCGTCGGCGCCGCCGGCTCCATGCTCGGCACCAAGGCGCTCCAGTGCTTCGACGAGACGACCTGCGTGGTGCGGGCCGTGACCCGCTGGACCGAGTTCTACGCCCACGAGTCCTGCGGCAAGTGCACACCCTGCCGCGAAGGGACGTACTGGCTGGTGCAGTTGCTGCGGGACATCGAGGCCGGCAAGGGCGTCATGTCCGACCTCGACAAGCTGAACGACATCGCCGACAACATCAACGGCAAGTCGTTCTGCGCCCTCGGCGACGGCGCCGCATCCCCGATCTTCTCCTCGCTGAAGTACTTCCGCGAGGAGTACGAGCAGCACATCACGGGCCGGGGCTGCCCCTTCGACCCGGCCAAGTCGACGGCCTGGGCGGACCGCCCGGAGGTGAACGCATGACCGTGACCACCAGTGCTCCCTCCGGAGGGGGAGAGGCGGCGGTCCCGCCGGAAGACCTCGTCACGCTGACGATCGACGGCGCCGAACTCAGCGTGCCCAAGGGCACCCTGGTCATCCGGGCCGCCGAGCAGCTCGGCATCGAGATCCCGCGGTTCTGCGACCACCCCCTCCTGGACCCGGCCGGCGCCTGCCGCCAGTGCATCGTCGAGGTCGAGGGCCAGCGCAAGCCGATGGCGTCCTGCACGATCACGTGCACGGACGGCATGGTCGTGAAGACCCAGCTCACCTCGCCGGTCGCCGAGAAGGCCCAGCACGGCGTGATGGAGCTGCTGCTCATCAACCACCCGCTGGACTGCCCGGTCTGCGACAAGGGCGGCGAGTGCCCGCTGCAGAACCAGGCGATGTCGCACGGCAACGCCGAGTCCCGCTTCGACGGCAAGAAGCGGACCTACGAGAAGCCCGTACCGATCTCCACCCAGGTGCTGCTCGACCGCGAGCGGTGCGTGCTGTGCGCCCGCTGCACCCGCTTCTCCAACCAGATCGCGGGCGACCCCATGATCGAGCTGATCGAGCGGGGCGCGCTCCAGCAGGTCGGCACCGGCGAGGGCGACCCGTTCGAGTCGTACTTCTCCGGCAACACGATTCAGATCTGCCCGGTCGGCGCGCTCACCTCGGCCGCCTACCGGTTCCGCTCCCGCCCCTTCGACCTCGTCTCCTCGCCGTCGGTCTGCGAGCACTGCTCGGGCGGCTGCGCCACCCGCACCGACCACCGGCGCGGCAAGGTCATGCGGCGGCTCGCCGCGAACGACCCCGAGGTCAACGAGGAGTGGATCTGCGACAAGGGACGCTTCGCGTTCCGCTACGCGCAGCAGAAGGACCGCCTCGACACCCCCCTGGTGCGCAACGCCGAGGGCGTCCTGGAACCCGCCTCCTGGCCCGAGGCGCTCCAGGCAGCCGCGGAGGGCCTGACCGCCGCCCGCTCCCGGGCCGGCGTCCTCATCGGCGGCCGGCTGACCGTCGAGGACGCCTACGCGTACAGCAAGTTCGCGCGCGTGGCGCTCGACACCAACGACATCGACTTCCGCGCGCGCGTGCACAGCGGCGAGGAGGCCGACTTCCTGGCGGCCCGGGTGGCCGGCCGCGGCCGTGACCTGGACGGTACGGGCGTCACGTACACCTCCTTGGAGAAGGCGCCCGCCGTCCTGCTGGCCGGCTTCGAGTCCGAGGAGGAGGCGCCCGGCGTCTTCCTGCGGCTGCGCAAGGCCTGGCGCAAGCGCAAGCAGCAGGTGTTCGCGCTGGCCACGCACGCCACCCGGGGACTGGAGAAGGCGGGCGGCACACTGCTGCCGGCCGCACCGGGCACCGAGACGGAGTGGCTGGACGCCCTCGCGAGCGGCGTCGGCCTGGAGGAACCCGGCACACGCGCCGCCGAGGCCCTGCGCACCGAGGGCGCCGTCATCGTCGTGGGCGAGCGGCTGGCCGGCGTCGCGGGCGGCCTCACCGCCGCCCTGCGCGCCGCCACCGCGACCGGCGCCGAGCTGGTGTGGATCCCGCGCCGGGCCGGTGAACGCGGCGCCCTCGAGGCGGGCGCACTGCCGTCGCTGCTGCCGGGCGGCCGTCCGGCGACCGACCCGCGCGCGCGGGAGGAGGTCGCCGCCGCCTGGGGGCTCGCCGAACTCCCGCTGCGCTACGGCCGCGACACCCACCAGATCGTCGAGGCCGCCGCGGGCGGTGAACTCTCCGCGCTCCTGGTCGCCGGAGTGGAGGTCGCCGACCTGCCCGACCCGGCACGCGCGCGTGAGGCGCTGGAGAGCGTCGGCTTCCTGGTGTCGCTGGAGCTGCGGCCCAGCGAGGTCACCGAGCACGCCGACGTGGTCCTGCCGGTCGCCGCGGTCGCCGAGAAGGCGGGCACCTTCCTCAACTGGGAAGGCCGCGTGCGCTTCTTCGAGGCCGCGCTCAAACCCGACCAGATGACCCGCCGGCTCGCGCCGACCGACGCGCGCGTGCTGCAGATGCTCGCCGACGCCATGGACGTCCACCTGGGCCTGCCGGATCTGCGCACCACGCGCGCGGAGATCGACCGGCTCGGCCCCTGGGACGGCCCCCGCGCCTCCGCACCCACGGAGTCCGCGGGCGTGCTGCCCCGCCCGGCCGTCGGCGAGGCCGTACTCGCCGGACACCGGCTCCTGCTCGACCAGGGGCTCCTCCAGGAGGGCGACGAGGCACTCGCCGGAACCCGGCACGCCGCACGCGCGCGCGTGTCCGCCGCGACGGCCGCCGAGGCGGGCGTCAAGGACGGCGACACCCTGGCCGTCACCGGGCCGGCCGGATCCGTCGAACTGCCGCTCCAGATCACCGACATGCCCGACCGGGTGGTCTGGCTCCCGCTGAACTCCGCGGGCGCCGGTGTCACCTCCGACACCGGGGCACGGCCCGGCTCCCTCGTCCGCATCGGCCCGGCGGCAGTCGCCGGCGAGGCCCCCAAGGAGGTGGAGGCATGAACGCGTACCTCGCCGCTGAAGACCTCTCGATGTTCGGCCGCGACCCCTGGTGGCTGGTCGTCGTCAAGGCGGTGTTCTGCTTCGCCTTCCTGATGGTGACCGTGCTGTTCTCCATCGTCTGGGAGCGCAAGGTCGTCGCCTGGATGCAGCTGCGCATCGGCCCCAACCGGCACGGCCCCTGGGGCATGCTCCAGTCGCTCGCCGACGGCGTGAAACTGATGCTCAAGGAAGACGTCATCGTCAAGCGCGCGGACAAGGTGGTCTACGTCCTCGCGCCGATCGTCGCGGCCATCCCGGCCTTCATGGCGATCGCGGTGATCCCCTTCGGGCCGGCCGGCAACGAGATCTCGATCTTCGGCCACCGCACCACGATGCAGCTCACCGACCTGCCGATCGCGATGCTCTACATCCTCGCGGTCGCCTCGGTCGGCATCTACGGCA
Organism: Streptomyces sp. NPDC046727; assembly: GCF_040645635.1. Lineage (NCBI taxonomy): Bacteria > Bacillati > Actinomycetota > Actinomycetes > Kitasatosporales > Streptomycetaceae > Streptomyces > Streptomyces sp. NPDC046727. The sequence continues at coordinate 365,846 of NZ_JBEYYR010000001.1, read as the reverse complement.
TCGTCCTCGCGGGCTGGAGTTCAGGATCCACCTACCCGCTCCTGGGCGGCCTGCGTTCCTGCGCGCAGATGATCTCCTACGAGATCGCCATGGGCGCCGCGTTCGCCTCCGTGTTCCTGTACTCGGGGTCGATGTCGACGTCCACGATCGTGGAGCAGCAGCACGACCGCTGGTACATCCTGCTGCTGCCGGTCTCCTTCATCCTCTACATCGTCACGATGGTCGGCGAGACCAACCGCGCCCCCTTCGACATGCCGGAGTCCGAGGGCGACCTGGTCGGCGGCTTCAACACCGAGTACTCGTCGATCAAGTTCGCGATGTTCATGCTCGCCGAGTACGTCAACATGGTGACCGTCTCCGCCGTCTCGGCCACCCTGTTCCTCGGCGGCTGGCGCGCCCCCTGGCCGATCAGCAGCTTCTGGGAGGGCGCGAACCACGGCTGGTGGCCGCTGCTCTGGTTCGTCGTCAAGGTCCAGCTGCTGCTGTTCTTCTTCATCTGGCTGCGCGGCACGCTCCCGCGGGTCCGCTACGACCAGCTGATGAAGCTCGGCTGGAAGGTCCTCATCCCGGTCTCCGTGACCTGGCTGATGCTGGTCGCGACCGTCCGCGCGCTGCGCAACGAGAACTACGACTTCGCCGACATCGCCCTCTACGTCGGCGGCGGAGTCCTCGCCCTGCTGCTGGTCTCCTTCGTCGCCGACATGTTCCGCGAGAAGGCGAAGACGGCCGAGCGGCCCGCCGACCGGCAGCCGGGCTTCGACCCGATGGCGGGCGGATTCCCCGTACCGCCGCTGCCCGGACAGGAGCTTCCGCCGGTGCCGAGGCGCCGGTCGCGCCGCGAGCGGGAGCTGATTGTCAGTGGTGGGTCGGACACTGTCAGTGACGGATCTTCGGATGGAAAGGAGGCGTCCGATGGCTGAGGAGCCCAAGGAGACCAAGCCCGGTTTCCAGAACCCCGTGGCCGGCTTCGGCGTGACCTTCAAGGCCATGTTCAAGAAGCGGCTGACCGAGCAGTACCCGGAGCAGAAGAAGACCACGGCTCCGCGGTTCCACGGACGGCACCAGCTCAACCGCCATCCGGACGGCCTGGAGAAGTGCGTCGGCTGCGAGCTGTGCGCCTGGGCCTGCCCCGCCGACGCCATCTACGTGGAGGGCGCCGACAACACCGACGAGGAGCGCTACTCCCCGGGCGAGCGATACGGCCGCGTCTACCAGATCAACTACGCCCGCTGCATCCTGTGCGGGCTGTGCATCGAAGCGTGCCCCACGCGCGCGCTCACGATGACGAACGAGTTCGAACTGGCCGACTCCAGCCGCGCCAACCTCATCTACACCAAGGAGCAGCTGCTCGCCGGCCTCGAGGACGGCATGGTCGACACACCACACGCGATCTTCCCGGGGACGGACGAACAGGACTACTACCGCGGCCTGGTGACACACGCCGCGCCCGGCACCGTCCAGCAGGTCGCCGTCTCCAAGGGAGAGGTCCCGCAGGAGTCCGCGTCCACCTTCGGCGAGGACGAGCCGGCCTCGGAGAAGGTGATCGGCCGATGAACGCACAGCACCTCGCCGCGTACACCACCTCCACCGGTGAGGCCTTCCAGTTCTGGGTCCTCGGCACGATCGCGGTGATCGGCGCCCTGTGCACCGTCTTCATGAAGAAGTCCGTGCACAGCGCGCTCTGCCTCGCCGGCACCATGATCGTCCTGGCGGTGTTCTACCTCGCCAACGGCGCCTACTTCCTCGGAATCGTGCAGATCGTCGTCTACACCGGCGCGATCATGATGCTGTTCCTGTTCGTGGTGATGCTCGTCGGCGTCACGGCCGCGGACTCCCTGAAGGAGACCATCAAGGGCCAGCGCTGGCTGGCCCTTCTGTGTGGCATCGGCTTCGGTGTCCTGCTGTTCGCAGGCATCGGCAACGCCTCCCTGAAGGAGTTCAACGGCACCGGCCAGGCGAACGCGAACGGCAATGTGGAGGGCCTCGCGGACCTCATCTTCACCAAGTACGTCTTCGCCTTCGAAATCACCGGCGTGCTGCTGATCACCGCCGCCGTCGGCGCCATGGTGCTCACCCACCGCGAGCGCACCGAGCGCGCCAGGACCCAGCGCGAGCTGGCCGAGCAGCGCGTCCGCGAGGGCAAGCACGTACCGCCGCTGCCCGCCCCCGGTGTCTACGCCCGGCACAACGCCGTGGACATCGCGGGCCTGCTGCCCGACGGCACCCCGTCCGAGCTGACCGTCAACAAGACGCTGCGCGAACGCGGCCAGATCCGTGACGTGTCCGCGGAGGCGCTCAATGACCTGCGGGCGCTGGAGCAGCGCGCGGAGGAGCGCCTGGAGCGCCGGGCGATCGAGCCGGAGACGTTCAAGCGGCCCGAGGAGGCGTCGAAGTGAACCCGGTCAACTACCTCTACCTCGCCGCCCTGCTGTTCACGATCGGCGCGACCGGCGTCCTCATCCGGCGCAACGCCATCGTGGTCTTCATGTGCATCGAGCTGATGCTGAACGCCTGCAACCTCGCGCTCGTCACCTTCTCCCGGATGCACGGCAACCTCGACGGCCAGATCATCGCCTTCTTCACGATGGTCGTCGCCGCCGCGGAGGTCGTGGTGGGCCTCGCGATCATCGTGTCGCTGTTCCGTACCCGCCACTCGGCCTCGGTCGACGACGCCAGCCTGATGAAGCTGTAAGGGGTCGGAAGAATCGTGGAGAACCTGATCGCGCCGCTCATCGCGGCGCCCCTGCTCGGAGCGGCCGTCCTCCTGGTCGGCGGCCGGCGCCTCGACCGCGTCGGCCACTGGATCGGCACGCTGCTCTCGTTCGTCTCCTTCGCCCTCGGTATCGCGCTCTTCGCCGACCTGCTGGGCAAGGGAGCCGAAGACCGGACCCTGACGCAGCACCTGTTCAGCTGGGTCCCGGTGGCCGGCTTCCAGGCGGACGTCACCTTCCGCCTGGACCAGCTGTCGATGACCTTCGTCCTGCTCATCACGGGCGTCGGCTCGCTGATCCATCTGTACTCGGTCGGGTACATGGAGCACGACGAGCGGCGCCGCCGCTTCTTCGGCTACCTCAACCTGTTCCTCGCGGCGATGCTGCTGCTCGTCCTCGCCGACAACTACCTGCTGCTGTACGTCGGCTGGGAGGGCGTCGGTCTCGCCTCGTACCTGCTGATCGGCTTCTGGCAGCACAAGCCCAGCGCCGCCACGGCCGCGAAGAAGGCCTTCCTGGTCAACCGCGTCGGCGACATGGGCCTGTCGATCGCGATCATGCTGATGTTCGCCACCTTCGGCAGCTTCGCCTTCGGCCCGGTCCTCGGTCACACCGGTGACACATCCGAGGGCAAGCTCACCGCGATCGGCCTGATGCTGCTGCTCGCCGCCTGCGGCAAGTCCGCACAGGTGCCGCTGCAGTCCTGGCTCGGGGACGCCATGGAGGGCCCGACCCCGGTCTCGGCCCTGATCCACGCGGCGACGATGGTGACCGCGGGCGTGTATCTCATCGTCCGCTCCGGGGCCATCTTCAACGCGGCGCCCGACGCCCAGTTGGCCGTCACGGTGGTCGGCGCGGTCACACTCCTCTTCGGTGCGATCGTCGGTTGTGCGAAGGACGACATCAAGAAGGCGCTGGCCGGCTCGACCATGTCGCAGATCGGCTACATGGTCCTCGCGGCCGGTCTCGGCCCCATCGGCTACGTCTTCGCGATCATGCACCTGGTGACGCACGGCTTCTTCAAGGCCGGGCTGTTCCTCGGCGCGGGTTCGGTCATGCACGGCATGAACGACGAGGTCGACATGCGTCGCTACGGCGGCCTGCGGAAGTACATGCCGGTCACGTTCATCACGTTCGGCCTCGGCTACCTCGCCATCATCGGCTTCCCCGGCCTGTCCGGCTTCTTCTCCAAGGACAAGATCATCGAGGCGGCGTTCGCCAAGGGCGGCACCGAGGGCTGGATCCTCGGCGGCGCGGCCCTGCTGGGCGCGGCCATCACCGCCTTCTACATGACGCGCGTGATGCTGATGACGTTCTTCGGAGAGGAGCGGTGGCAGGCGGCACCCGACCCGGACAAGGCGCCGAGCGTCGAGCCCGGAATCGAGGTGCACCCCGGTGAGATGCCGCACCCGCACGAGTCCCCGAGGGTCATGACGATCCCGATGATCGTGCTGGCCGTCGGCTCCGTCTTCGGCGGTGGCTTCTTCAGCATCGGCGACCGCTTCCTGCACTGGCTGGAGCCGGTCACCGGCCACAGCGAGGGCGACTCCCCGCTCAGCGCGGCCGCGGTCACCGGCGCGACCATGGTCTGCCTGGTCATCGGCGTCGCCCTCGCCTGGGCCCAGTACGGACGCAAGCCCGTCCCGGCCGTCGCCCCGCGCGGTTCGCTGCTCACCCGCGCGGCCCGCCGCGACCTGCTCCAGGACGACTTCAACCACGTGGTCCTGGTGCGCGGCGGCGAGCACCTGACGCGCTCCCTGGTGTACGTCGACCACACCCTGGTCGACGGCGTCGTCAACGGCACGGCGGCCGGCTTCGGCGGCTTGTCCGGACGGCTGCGCCGGCTCCAGAACGGCTTCGCCCGCTCCTACGCGGTCTCGATGTTCGGCGGTGCGGCACTCCTGGTCGCCGCGACCCTGCTGATGAGGGCGGTCTGATACCGATGTCCTTTCCTCTGCTGACAGCGACGGCGGCGCTCCCGGCCCTCGGGGCCGTCGCCACGGCCGCCGTACCGGCCGCGCAGCGCACCGCCGCGAAGTGGCTGGCACTGCTCGTCTCGCTCGCCACGCTCGCCCTGGCGATCACCGTCCTGGTCCGCTTCGACCCGGACGGCGCCCGCTACCAGCTCACCGAGTCCCATGCCTGGATCAAGGACTTCGGAGTCAGGTACGAGCTGGGGGTCGACGGCATCGCGGTGGCACTGGTCGCCCTGACCGCCGTACTGATCCCGTTCATCATCCTCGCGGGCTGGCACGACGCCGACCCGCTGGAGACCGGCAGCCGCCGCTGGCGGCCCACCCAGGGCTTCTTCGCGCTGATCCTGGCGGTCGAGGCGATGGTGCTCATCTCCTTCGAGGCCACCGACGTCTTCGTCTTCTACATCTTCTTCGAAGCCATGCTCATCCCGATGTACTTCCTCATCGGCGGCTTCGGGGACCGTGCCCACGAGCACGGCGAGGAGACGGCTGCCACGCAGCGGACGTACGCCGCGGTGAAGTTCCTGCTCTACAACCTGGCCGGTGGACTGATCATGCTGGCCGCGGTGATCGGCCTCTACGTGGTCGCCGGGAACTTCAGCCTCCAGGAGATCGCCGAGGCCCGTGCGAACGGCTCGCTGCACATGGCGACCAGCACCGAACGCTGGCTGTTCCTCGGCTTCTTCTTCGCCTTCGCGGTGAAGGCGCCGCTGTGGCCGCTGCACACCTGGCTGCCCAACGCCATGCAGGAGTCCACCGCCCCGGTCGCCGTCCTCATCACCGCGGTCGTCGACAAGGTGGGCACGTTCGCGATGCTCCGCTTCTGCCTCCAGCTGTTCCCGGAGGCCAGCAAGTGGGCGACGCCCGTGATCCTCGTCCTGGCGCTCATCAGCATCGTCTACGGCGCACTGCTCGCCGTCGGCCAGCGGGACATCAAACGCCTGGTGGCGTACGCGTCGATCTCGCACTTCGGCTTCATCATCATGGGCATCTTCGCGATGACCAGCCAGGGCCAGTCCGGCGCCACGCTCTACATGGTCAACCACGGCATCTCCACGGCCGCGCTGATGCTGGTCGCCGGATTCCTCATCTCCCGGCGCGGCTCGCGGCTCATCGCCGACTACGGAGGCGTGCAGAAGGTCGCCCCGGTGCTCGCCGGCACCTTCCTGATCGGTGGCCTCGCCACCCTCTCGCTCCCCGGACTGGCGCCGTTCGTGAGCGAGTTCCTGGTCCTGGTCGGCACGTTCACGCGCTACCCGGCGATCGGCATCATCGCCACCTTCGGCATCGTCCTCGCCGCGCTGTACACGCTCGTCCTGTACCAGCGGACGATGACGGGCCCGGTCAAGGCCGAGGTCTCCGCGATGCCCGACCTCCGCGCGCGCGAGCTGGTCGTCGTCGCCCCGCTGATCGTGCTGCTGATCTTCCTGGGCGTCTACCCGAAGCCCGTCACGGACATCGTCAACCCGGCGGTCAAACAGACCATGTCCGACGTACACAAGAAGGACCCCAAGCCCGAGGTGGAGGCGGCCAAGTGAGCGCACCAGCTGTCCACAGCCTGTGGACAACCGCGGCCGAACCGATCTCGAAGATCGACGCGCCGAGGATCGAATACGGACAATTGTCGCCGACGCTGATCGTCGTCGGTGCGGCGCTGGTCGGGGTGCTCATCGAGGCGTTCCTGCCGCGCCGGTCCCGCTACTACGCACAGGTGTTCGTGTCCGCCGTGGCTCTGTGCGCCGCGTTCGCCGCGGTCGTCGCGCTCGCGGCCGACGGGTTCGGCACCACGAAGGCACACATCGCGGCCATGGGCGCGATCGCCGTCGACGGACCGTCCCTCTTCCTGCAGGGCACGATCCTGCTGGCCGGCCTGGTCGGCCTGTTCACGTTCGCCGAACGGCGCCTGGACCCGGAGGCGCACGGCAACCGGGTCGACTCCTTCGCCGCGCAGGCCGCCTCCGTACCCGGCAGCGACAGCGAAAAGGCAGCGGTCAAGGCCGGCTTCACCACCACCGAGGTCTTCCCGCTCCTCCTCTTCGCCATCGCCGGCATGCTGGTCTTCCCCTCGGCCAACGACCTGCTGACCCTGTTCGTGGCCCTGGAGGTCTTCTCCCTCCCGCTCTACCTGCTGTGCGCGCTGGCCCGCCGCAAACGGCTCATGTCGCAGGAGGCCGCGGTCAAGTACTTCCTGCTGGGCGCGTTCGCCTCCGCGTTCACGCTGTTCGGCATCGCGCTGCTGTACGGCTACGCGGGCTCGGTGTCGTACGCCCGCATCGCCCAGGTCGTCGACGGCACGGCAACCAATGTCGACCCGGCACTCGCCGGCACCATGGGCAACGACGCGTTGCTCCTGATCGGCGCCGCCATGCTCGTGATGGGCCTGCTGTTCAAGGTGGGCGCGGTGCCGTTCCACATGTGGACGCCCGACGTCTACCAGGGCGCGCCCACCCCGGTGACCGGCTTCATGGCGGCGGCGACGAAGGTGGCCGCGTTCGGCGCGCTGCTGCGCCTGCTCTACGTCGTCCTGCCCGGGCTGCGCTGGGACTGGCGGCCGGTCATGTGGGCCGTGGCGATCATCACCATGCTGGGCGGTGCGATCGTCGCCATCACACAGACCGACATCAAGCGGCTGCTGGCGTACTCGTCCATCGCGCACGCCGGATTCATCCTCGCGGGTGTCATCGCCACGTCGAAGGACGGCGTCTCGTCGGTCCTCTTCTACCTCGCCGGCTACTCCTTCGTGACGATCGGCGCCTTCGCGGTGGTCACGCTGGTGCGCGACGCGGGCGGCGAGGCGACCCACCTGTCCAAGTGGGCGGGCCTTGGCCGACGCTCGCCGCTGGTGGCGGCCGTCTTCGCGGTGTTCCTGCTGGCCTTCGCCGGCATCCCGCTGACCTCCGGGTTCGCCGGGAAGTTCGCCGTGTTCAAGGCGGCGGCGGACGGCGGCGCGGCCCCGCTGGTCGTGGTCGGTGTGATCTCCTCGGCCATCGCCGCGTTCTTCTACATCCGCGTGATCGTGCTGATGTTCTTCAGCGAGCCGCGGCCGGAAGGCCCGACCGTCGCGGTGCCGTCACCGCTGACCATGGTCGCGATCGGCCTGGGCGTGGCGGTGACGCTGGTCCTCGGCGTGGCACCGCAGTACTTCCTGGACCTGGCGAGCCAGGCGGGAGTCTTCGTGCGCTGACGCTCCGCTCGCACATGCCGCTGCCCGGCACCCGCGCTCAGGGTGCCGGGCAGCGGCATGGTTTCGTGGTCACTGATTCCTGTCGCGGCGCGTCTTGATCTGGGTGAGGTCGAGATCCACCGGGAACGGCACGTCCAGCTTCATGCGCTCGCGGAAGATGCCGGTGCTGGTGTAGGTGCCGGTCGTCGGCTCCAGCTCGAAGACGTGCACAGCGGCCCGGCCCTTCTCGTTCTCGACCCGCCAGTAGTGGGGGATCTTGGCGCGGGCGTACTTCAGGGGCTTGGTCTCGCGGTCACGGGAGACGGAGTCCTCGGAGACGACCTCGATGGCTAGGACCACGGATTCCACCGGGAAGCGGGTCTGGTACGGGTCCTCCACCACATCCCCTCGCACGACGACCACGTCCGGCTCCGGCCGGTTCTGCCGGTCGATGTCGATCGTGAACTCGCGGATGGCCTCGAATTCCTCCGGCGCCAGCGACTGAAGCTGCCATTCGAAGAAGCTCACAGCGCGGGTGTGAAACAGGGTCTGTGGACTCACGAAGACCAGACTCCCGTCGATCAATTCCGTGTGCGGAGGAAGATTCGGAAGCCGGTCCAGGTCATCGGCGGTCCAGCCGCCCTCCGGCGGCATCGGCCAGCTGGACGCGGACGCCTTCGGTGCGACGCTCATCAGTGCTCCCATGGGACGGAGTCTCGCCGGTGCATTCAGGCTATCGGCCGGAAACGGGCAGGTCTCCCGCGAACGTGTGAACGATGTTCGTGTCCTTGACGCGGAGTGATCCAGCGGACCTGTGGATAACTCCGAGGCTGTCGGTCCGGACCCCTATGGTGGATGCAGCGGTCGAGAGACGACACACGGGGGACCGACGGGGGACAGGACGATGGGCGTGACGGGCGGGATCAGCGAGATGGCACAAGTGACCGAGGGGCCGGGCGCGGCCGACAGCGAGGCGCTGGCCACGCTGCACCGGGTCTTCGGATACGACGCGTTCCGGGGCGAGCAGCAGGCGATCATCGAGCATGTGGTGGCGGGCGGCGACGCCCTCGTCCTCATGCCGACCGGTGGCGGCAAGTCGCTCTGCTACCAGATCCCGGCCCTGGTCAGGCCCGGCACCGGCGTGGTCATCTCGCCGCTGATCGCCCTCATGCAGGACCAGGTGGACGCCCTGCGGGCCCTCGGCGTCCGCGCCGGCTTCATCAACTCCACCCAGGACTTCGACGAGCGGCGCATGGTCGAGGCCGAGTTCCTGGCCGGCGAGCTGGACCTGCTCTACCTGGCCCCGGAGCGGCTCCGCCTGGACACCACACTGGACCTGCTCACCCGCGGCAAGATCTCCGTCTTCGCGATCGACGAGGCGCACTGCGTGTCCCAGTGGGGCCACGACTTCCGCCCGGACTACCTCGCCCTGTCCCTGCTCGGTGAGCGCTGGCCGGACGTCCCGCGGATCGCCCTCACCGCCACGGCCACCCGCGCCACCCACCAGGAGATCACCCAGCGGCTCGGCCTGCCGACGGCCCGCCACTTCGTCGCCAGCTTCGACCGGCCCAACATCCAGTACCGCATCGTCCCCAAGGCCGACCCCAAGAAGCAGCTGCTCGCCTTCCTCCGCGAGGAGCACGCGGGCGACGCCGGCATCGTGTACTGCCTCTCGCGCAACTCGGTCGAGCGTACGGCGGAGTTCCTCACCGCCAACGGCATCCAGGCGGTGCCGTACCACGCGGGCCTGGAGGCGGCCACGCGCGCGACGCACCAGTCCCGGTTCCTGCGCGAGGAAGGCCTGGTCGTGGTCGCGACCATCGCCTTCGGCATGGGCATCGACAAGCCGGACGTACGCTTCGTCGCCCACCTGGACCTGCCCAAGTCGATCGAGGGCTACTACCAGGAGACCGGCCGCGCGGGCCGCGACGGCCTGCCGTCCACGGCCTGGATGGCGTACGGCCTGAACGACGTCATACAGCAGCGCAAGCTGATCCAGTCCGGCGAGGGCGACGAGGCGTTCCGCCGCCGGGCCGCCGCCCACCTCGACGCCATGCTCGCGCTGTGCGAGACCGCCCAGTGCCGCCGCGGCCAGCTGCTCGCCTACTTCGGCCAGGAACCCGACGCCGCGGGCTGCGGCAACTGCGACACCTGCCTCACCCCGCCGGAGACCTGGGACGGCACGGTCGCCGCGCAGAAGGTGCTGTCCACGGTGGTGCGGCTGCAGCGGGAGCGCGGGCAGAAGTTCGGCGCGATGCAGATCGTCGACATCCTGCTCGGCAAGCGCACCGCCAAGGTCATCCAGTTCGACCACGACCAGCTGTCCGTCTTCGGCATCGGCCAGGACCTCACCGAGGGCGAGTGGCGGGGCGCGATCCGGCAGATGCTGGCCCAGGGTCTGCTCGCGGTCGAGGGCGAGTACGGCACGCTGGTGCTCACCGAGGCGAGCGGCGCCGTGCTGCGGAGCGAGCGCGAGGTGCCGCTGCGCAAGGAACCGAAGAAGCCGGCCGCCGCCCGCTCGGGCACCTCTTCCGGCAAGGGCGACCGCAAGGCCAAGGCCGCCGCGGCCGAGCTGCCCGACGCGCTGCTCCCCGCCTTCGAGGCCCTGCGCGCCTGGCGGGCCGAGCAGGCCCGGGAACAGGGCGTCCCGGCGTACGTCATCTTCCACGACGCCACCCTGCGGGAGATCGTGACCCGGTGGCCCGGTTCGGTGCGGGAACTGGGCACGGTGGGCGGCGTCGGCGAGAAGAAGCTGGCGACGTACGGGGAAGGCGTGCTCCAGGTGCTGGCCTCGCTCGACGGGGCGGCTCCGGCCACCGCCGGCGACGCACCGGACGCACCCGACGCCGACTGGCCCGAGCCGGCGGACGAACCGGAGCCCGACGACTGGATATAGCGCGGTACGGCCCGGAGCGGTGCGGGGCTCACCGCCCCCGCGCCGCGTAGGCCCGGACGTCCGCGTCCGAGTCGGCCGTGGCCGTGGCGAGGGCCGCGCGGGCCTGGGCCGAGGCCCGGTGCCGGCCCAGGGCCAGGACCGCCGCCTTACGTACGTCGGCGTTCGGGTCGGCGAGGGCCTTGGCCAGGGCGGGGACCGCTGTGTCGGCGGGCGCGGCCGACAGCGCGGTCGCGGCGCCGGACCGCACCTGCCAGGCCGGATCGGACAAGGCGGTCACGGCACGGGCGGTGAGCGGCGGCGGGCAGCCGGTGTCGGCCAGCGCACCGAGTGCGGCACCCCGCACCAGCGGGTCGCCGTCGACGGTGAGCCGGTCCAGAGCCTCGGTGAGCAGGTCCCGGTCGACAGCGGCGAGGGACGTCGAACCGACGGTGGCCAGGGCCTTGGCCACGGTGACCCGGACCTCCCGGGAGGGATCGTCCGCCGCGCCGGCCAGCGGCCGGACGGCGTCCACCGAGACGAGCGCCCGTACGGCCTCCGTCCGGACGGCGATGTCGGGGTCGTCGAGCGCCGCCGCGAACACCTCGGCCGCGCCGAGCCGCAGGGCTCGCAGCACATCGACGGCGGCGGCACGGACCACCGGATCGGTTTGGGCGAGCGCGTCGGTGAGGGCGGCACCGAGGGCGGGTTCGGGCCGCAGCGTCTCGACGAGTTCCCGCAGTGAGGCCGCGGCGGTCGCGCGGACCCCGGCGTCGGGGTCGGCGAGTGCACCGGCGAGGGCCTGCCCCGTGCCGGGCGGCACGGTCTCGGTGAGCACCGAGACGGCCGTACGGCGGACCGCGGGATCCGAGTCGGTCAAGTAGGGCTCGACCACAGTGAGTCCGGGTTCCGCCTCGGCCAGCTCCAGCAGCTCCAGCAGCCGGCGCGAGGCGGAGCCCGGGCCGCCGGCCCGGCCGGCGGGATCGGCGGCACGCGCGGACGTGGGCCCCGCGGCCACCGGCGCCACCTCGCGCGGCCCGGCCGTGGCCACCCGCTCGGGACGGACCTCGCCCAGATACCGGGAGGGACCGCCGACAGGCGTGAACTCCTCGACCGGAACCAGATAGGGAGCCACGGGACGCGCCGTGAACTCCATCGCACCAGAGGGGGACTTGTGCAGATCGAGATGGTGGAACCAGGAGACGTCGTCGCGCCCGGGATGGTCGAGACGGTCGTGATAGAGCCCCCAGCGGGACTCGGTACGGGCCAGAGAGGCACGGGCGGCCATCTCCGCGCAGTCGCGTATGAAGGTGACCTCGGCACAGCGCATCAGCTCGTGCGGGGTGCGGGCACCCATCGTGGCGATGTCGGCGCGCATCCGCTCGAACGCCTCCAGCGCGAGGGAGAGCCGCGCGCCGGACTTCGGCGGTGCCACGTAGTCGTTCACGAAGCGGCGCAGCTTGTACTCGACCTGGGTCTGCGGCGGGCCGTCCGGGTTGCGCAGCGGGCGGTAGACCAGCTCGTGCGCCTCACGCACCTGGTCCGCGGGAAGCTCACCGGCGTACGCCGTGTACCGGGCGGCGTCCGCGCCCGCGAGGTCGCCGAAGACGAAGGCGCCGATCATGTAGTTGTGCGGGACGCAGGCGAGGTCGCCGGCGGCGTACAGGCGGGGGACGGTCGTGCGCGCGTGGTCGTCGACACGGACGCCGGAGGCGGAGTGCCCGCCGCACAGGCCGATCTCGGAGATGTGCATCTCGACGTCATGGGTGCGGTAGTCGTGCCCGCGGCCGGCGTGGAAGGTGCCACGGGTGGGCCGCTCGGTGGAGTGCAGGATCGACTCCAGGGCGGAGACCGACTCCTCGGGGAGATGGCTGAGCTTGAGGTAGACCGGCCCGCGGTCGCTGGCGACCTCGGCGGCGAACTCGGCCATCATCTGCCCGGACCAGTAGTCGGAGTCGACGAAGCGCTCGCCGTGCCGGTTGACCTGGTAACCGCCGAAGGGGTTGGCGACGTAGGCGCAGGCCGGCCCGTTGTAGTCCTTGATCAACGGGTTGATCTGGAAGCACTCGATACCGGTCAGCTCGGCGCCCGCGTGGTAGGCCATGGCGTACCCGTCTCCGGCGTTGGTGGGGTTCTCGTAGGTGCCGTAGAGGTAGCCGGACGCGGGCAGCCCGAGCCGGCCGCAGGCACCGGTCGCGAGGATCACCGCGCCCGCGCGGACGGTGACGAAGGCGCCGGTACGGGTGTTGAACCCGGCGGCGCCCACGGCCCGCCCCTCGGCGGTGAGGACCCGCACCGGCATCACCCGGTTCTCGATCCGGATCCGCTCCCGCATCTCGCGCCGCCGCAACTGCCGGTACAGGACCTTTTTGACGTCCTTGCCCTCTGGCATCGGCAGTACGTACGAGCCGGAGCGATGGACCTGGCGGACCGCGTACTCACCGTGCTCGTCCTTCTCGAACTTGACCCCGTACGACTCCAGCCGCTGCACCATCGCGAAGCCGCGGGTGGCGGTCTGGCGGACGGTGGACTGGTCGACGATGCCGTCGTTGGCGCGGGTGATCTCGGCGACGTAGTCGTCGGGTTCGGCGCGGCCGGGGACGACGGCGTTGTTGACGCCGTCCATGCCCATGGCGAGCGCACCGGAGTGCCGGACATGGGCCTTCTCCAGCAGCAGGACGTTCGCACCGCGCTCGGCGGCGGTCAGCGCGGCCATGGTGCCGGCGGTGCCGCCGCCGATGACGAGGACGTCGCAGGTCAGCTCCTCGGCGTCGGCGACGGCGGGAATCTTCAGGGGAGTGGGCGCGGGGGTGGTCACCGGGGTGCCTTTCAGGAGCCGAGCGAAGTGAGGACGGCGCGGCGCAGCGCCACGCGGGCCGGATCGTCGAAGGCCGTACGGTCACGGGGACGCGGCACCTCGCGTACGGCGGACACGCGCCCGGAGCCGAGCAAAGCCACCCGGTCGCCGAGGAAGAGGGCCTCGTCCACGTCGTGCGTGACGAAGACGACGGTCGCGCCCGTGCCGCGCAGCACCTCCACCAACAGGTCCTGCATGCCGGACCGGGTCTGCGCGTCGAGGGCGCCGAAGGGCTCGTCCATGAGGACCGCGCGCGGACTGTCGGCCAGGGCGCGGGCCAACTGGGCACGCTGGCGTTGCCCGCCGGACACCCGGTGCGGCAACTGCCCGGCCTGCTCGCTGAGCCCGACCCGCGCGAGCCACGACCCGGCCCGGGAACGTCGCTCCGCGCGCGGTACGCCCCTGATGGCGAGGGGGAGTTCGACGTTTCCGCGCAAGGTCCGCCAGGGCAGCAGCGCATCCTCCTGGAAGACGAGTGCGCGGTCGGCCGAGGGCCCGTCCAGCGGGCTGCCGTCCGCCTCGGCCGTGCCGCCCAGCAGCGGCAGCAGCCCGGCGAGCGTGCGCAGCAGCGTGGACTTGCCGCAGCCGGAGGGGCCGACGACGGTGAGGATCTCGCCGGGGGAGACCTCCAGGTCGACGCCGTCGAGGACCGGGGCGTCCGGGCGGCCGAGGGCGGCGGAGCGGAAGGCGAGCCGGGTGCCGCGGACGGCCTCCGGTGCCGGCGCGGCGGGGGTGGTGACGGTCTCAGACGAGGTGCTCATCGCGGGCCTCCTCGGTGTCGTTCTGGCCCTGCTTCTCGGGCTGGGCCTGCTGCTCGGGATCGCCGTCGGGGCGAGCGGGGGCGGCGAGCGGCCGGGGCGCGCGGGTACGGCCTCCGGGGACGTACGAGGTGCGGGGCAGCCAGCGGGTCAGCCGGCGGCCGAGGAGTTCCACGGCCGTCGAGGTGATCCAGCCGAGCACCCCGATCGTGACCATGCCGACGAAGACGCCCGGGTAGTCGAGCACCGTGTAGTCCTGCCAGGTGCGGTAGCCGACCCCGTACTGGCCGGAGATCATCTCGGCGGAGATCACGCAGATCCACGACACGCCGATGCCCACGGACAGCCCGCCGAAGATGCCGGGCAGCGCGCCCGGCAGCACCACGGAACGGAGGATCCGGAACCGGCCGCCGCCCATGGTGCGCACCGCCTCCTCCCAGACCGGGGTCAGCGCACGCACCGCGTGCCGGGTGGAGACGAGCACGGGGAAGAAGGCGGCGGTGCAGGTGATGAAGACGATGCCCTGCTCGTTCGAGGGAAACAGGAGGATCGCGACCGGGACGAGGGCGATCGCCGGAATCGGCCGGACGACTTCCAGCACCGGACCGAGCAGGTCCTCGGCCAGGAGGGAGCGGGCCACGAGTACGCCCGCGGCCACGCCGAGGACGGCCGCCAGCACGAAGCCGGTCAGGATCCGGGTGAGGCTGTCGGTGAGGTCGGTCCAGTAGTCGCCGCCGGCGAGCCGGCCGGCGAAGGCGCGGGTCACGTCGGTGACCGTCGGGAACTGCGAGAAACGCAGCCAGAGGTCGACGTCCAGGCTGGTCAGCAGCTGCCACAGACCGAGTGCGGCGGTCAGCGACGCCGTCCGCAATGCATACCGGGACAGGGGCCGCCGGATCATGAGGCCCGCTCCAGAGCCTCGCGGTACGACACCGTACGGGCGCCGCCGTGGGCGGAGGCATAGTCCCGCGCGGTGGCCGGGGCGACGAAGGGCAGCAGCTGCTCGCCGTCGGCCACCCAGACCGCCTTGTCGGCGAACCAGAGCGTGCCGGTGGTGGCGTCGGGTACGTAGGCGGCGCGGATGCGGTCCTGGTGCACGGCGAGATAGGCCAGCAGTCGCTTCGGGGACTTGAAGGAGAGGGCCTTCTCGCTGCCCTTGGGCCACACCTCGCTCGCGGCCGGCGGGGGCGATGCGGCGAGCCGTTTGGCGTACGACGACGCGCCGAGGGCCTTCTTCACGTACCGGTCGTCGACGAACGCGTCCACGTCGACGTCACCGGTCAGCTTGGCGGACTTCAGCACGGACACGTCCTGCTTCAGTGCGGAGACGAGCTGCGGCCGGAGCGCCGGGTCGAACGTGGCGATGCCGTGGGCGCCGTTGTACAGGTAGACGACCTCGGCGGGCAGTCCCGTGGCCTTGGCGACCTTCTCGGCGGCGGTGACGGGATGGCTGTTGAGGTAGTCCGTCGCCTGGTCCTGGGCCTTGAGGAATGCCTCCAGGACGGCCGGGTGCTGCCGGCTGAAGTCCTCGCGGGCGGTGACGCCGTGAAAGGTGGGCAGGTTCAGCTGGGCGCCGTCGTAAAGGACCTTCGCCTTGCCCTGGTAGGCGAGCAGGCCCGGCCAGGCGACGAACTGGGACAGCGCGTCCACGCTGCCGGCGGACAGCGCCGAAGCGCCCACCGCAGGCTGCTGGTTGAGCTTGGAGATCCCCTTGTCCGGATCGATGCCGGCGCGCTGCAGGGCGCGTACGAGCGTGCCGTCCGCGGCGGATCCCACACTCGTCGAGACCTTCCTGCCCTTCAGGTCGTGCAGGGAGGTGAGCTCGGAGCCCGGTGCGGTGACGACAGTGTTGAGGCCGCCGCGCAGGTTGTAGCCGGTGACCGAGACGAGGTGCGTCGGCCGGCCGAGCTGCTTGCCGCGGGCCGCGTTGAGCAGCAGAGGGAAGTCCCCCATCGAACCGATGTCGATCTTCCCGGCGGTCATCTGGGCGGTGATCGGGGCGCCGGTGGCGTAGTCCTGCCAGTCGACCTTGTAGGTGTGGCCGTCGTGCAGGGAGTTGAGCTGCTTCTCGAAGTACCCCAGAGAGCGCAGCAGCGTTCCCGCGGTGACGGTGTTGATGGTCTTGGACTGGTAGCCGACGGTCACGGTGACCGTGGAGCCGCTGCCCGCCTCGGCGCTGCCGCCGCAGGCGGACAGGGGCAGCAGGAGCGTGGCGGCGGACAGGGCGACTGTCGTGCGTTTCATGGTGGTGGTACCTCTCACCGCAGCAGGTAGGGCATGTTGACCGTGACGGCCCCGGTGGGGCAGCGGGCCGCGCACGGGCCGCAGTACCAGCACTCGTCGACGTGCATGTACGCCTTGCCGCTGCTCTCGTCGATGGCGAGGGAGTCCAGCGGGCACATGTCCACGCAGAGGGTGCAGCCGTCGATGCACTTCGACTCGTCGATGGTCACGGGCACGTCGGCCCGCTGGGGCGCCAAGGGCATGGCAGTCTCCAGGAAACGCGCAGGCGAGGGTGGTTACGACCGGTGCAGCAGGCCGCTCATGGTGATGCGGTCGCCGCGGAAGCGGATGAACTCCAGGTCGACGGGGCGGCCGTCGGCGAGGTGTGTGAGGCGCTCCAGCATGAGTACGGCGGCGCCGCGCGGGGCCTGGAGCACGGCCGCGGAGTGGGCGTCCGCGTTCACCGCCTCCAGGGTGATCTCGGCGTGGCCGAGACGCCGGCCGGTGATGGCTTCCAGCAGCCGGAAGACATCGGTGTTCTCCAGGTCGGCGCCGAGCAGGGCGGTGCCGAGGTCGAGCGGGATGTAGGTGAGGTCGAGGGAGAGCGGGAGCCCGTTCAGCCGGCGCAGGCGCTCGATGTACAGGACGTCGGCGCCGGCCGGGACGCGGAGGCGTTCGGCCACGGGGGCGGGTGCGGGGGCGGGGCCCATGGTGCGGACCTCGTTGGTGACGCGGCCGTGTTCGCGGAGGGTTTCCGCGAGGCCCATCAGACGGTCGAGCCCGTGCGGGTACTTCCGTGCGACGACGACGGTCCCGACTCCGGGCAGCCGGTCCACCAGGCCCTCGGCCCGGAGCAGGTCCAGGGCCTGGCGGACGGTGTTGCGGGAAGCGCGGTAGTCGGTGGCGAGGGTGGATTCGTGGGGGAGGGTGCCGTCCTGGAAGGCGCCGGTGAGAATCTGGCGGCGCAGCAGGTCGGCGAGCTGCCGGGCCCGGTCCGCACGCAGCCGACGCCGGGCGCGGTGGGCGGCGACGGTGGTCGCGGCGCCCTGCCCGGCATGGTCGCGGGGGCGGTCGGTGGCTGGCATGGCTGGAACCATACTCATGCGGTAGGGAATGGCGTGTTGCTGGAGTGTTGCGCCAGGTGAGGACGTCCAGCGTGGGGCGCTGAGCTGGGATTCTTCGTACCGCCGGGCAAGATCTGCCACCCGGCACAACCGTCAGGACAGTGCCGTCAGGCCCGGCGCGAAGGTGATCAGCAGGGGCAGCAACGGCACCAGCGCGGCCACCGTCGTGGTCAGCGCCCGGTGTCGGCGCAGCAGCCGTGGCGGCGGCTCCAGCAGCCGGTCCACGCGCTCGCCGAGCAGGCGGCGGCTGGAGTCGCAGGAGAGGACGCCACGATGCTGGTTCAGTTCGATCAGGGCGAGGGCCGTGGTGAGGTGCCCACAGCGCCGGGATGCCGTGTCGTCGGCGGCCAGCTCGACCAGGCGATGCGTCTGGTCGCAGAAGTGGGCGAAGAGCGGCACGCGCGGGAAGCCCGTGGCCAGTGCGGTGGACAGGTGCAGCAGCCAGTCGTGGTGGGCGCGGGCGTGCCCGCGCTCGTGGGTGAGGACGGCGTCCAGCTGCAGGTCGGTGAGGCGGTGCAGCGCCCCCGTGGTGACGACCAGTTGCGGCGGGTGCCCCGGCATCCACCAGGCGTCCGGGTACTCGTCCTCCAGCACCAGCATCGGCCCGCGCGCCGCCGGCAGCCCGGCCGGCAGTTCGGGGGCGCGCTCGCGCAGGTGCGCCCGGGCCAGGCCGCGGCTGCGGCGGGCCTCGACGAGTTCCCGGCCCAGCATCGCCGTCGTCCAGGCGGCCCCGCAGGCCAGCAGCATGGTGAGCGCGGCGGCCCACACCGGCGCGGTGGACAGGTCGTACGCGGCGGTGACGGCGGGCGGCGCGGGGGCGAACACGCGGTCGCGGACGGTGTGGAAGACGGCCGCCGCGCCCAGGACCAGCGCGGTCAGGCAGCACAGCAGGACGGTGGCGACCAGGCACTGCCACACCCACAGCGCGACCACGGGGTCCCGCTCGGGCCAGGCGGCCCGGGTCAGCGCGCGCGGCGCCGGCACGGCGGCCGTCAGGGCGACGACGCTCAGCAGGAGCAGGCAGACGGTCATGCCGGGGCTCCGGTTCCTGGTCGGAGAGGTGTGCGGGTGCGGGTGGTGCCGGGCACACGGCGCACGGACGCGCGTCGCGCGCGTGCGTCGTACGTGTCCCTTCAGTATGACGAAGACGGCGGTGTGCGTCAGGTGTCGGCGACGAACCGGCCGCAGACCGCGGCACGCGCGCGTGGCGCTGCGGAAGCCGCCCGCGCGCGCGTGCCGGTGCCCCGGCCGGCCCGGTCGCCACGGCCGCGGCTCAGCCCGCCACGATCCGCCCGCTGACCTCGCCCAGCCCCACCCGGCGTCCGTCCGCGCCGGGGGCCCATGCCGACAGGGTCACCACGTCCCCGTCCTCCAGGAACGTCCGCTTGCCGTCGGGGAGTTCGAGGGCGTCACGGCCGTTCCAGGTCAGCTCCAGCAGCGAGCCGCGCTGGTTCTCGGCCGGGCCGCTCACCGTGCCCGAGCCGTACAGGTCGCCCGTGCGCAGCGAGGCGCCGTTCACCGTCATGTGGGCGAGCTGCTGGGCGGCCGTCCAGTACATGGTGGAGAAGGGCGGCTCGGCGACCACATGGCCGTTGATCGCGACGGAGATGCGGAGGTCGTAGCCGCCGGGCTCCACACCGGGCGCGGCGTCGTCCAGGTAGGGCAGCAGCGGGTGCGTGCGCTCCGGGGGTGTCACGCGCGCGTGCTCCAGCGCCTCCAGCGGGGTGATCCACGCCGACACGGAGGTCGCGAAGGACTTGCCGAGGAACGGGCCGAGGGGGACGTACTCCCAGGCCTGGATGTCCCGCGCGGACCAGTCGTTCAGCAGGCACAGCCCGAAGACGTGCTCCCGGAAGCCGTCGAGCGGGACCGGGCTGCCCAGCGCCGACGGCACGCCGACGACGAAGCCGACCTCGGCCTCGATGTCCAGCCGGATCGACGGGCCGAAGACGGGCGTCGGGTCGGCCGGGCCCTTGCGCTGCCCGGACGGCCGTACGACGTCCGTGCCCGAGACGACGACCGTGCCGGAGCGGCCGTGGTATCCGATCGGTAGGTGCTTCCAGTTGGGGGTGAGGGAGTCCTCGGCGTCCGGCCGGAAGATCTGGCCGACGTTGCGGGCGTGGTTCTCCGAGGCGTAGAAGTCGACGTAGTCCGCGACCTCGAAGGGCAGGTGCAGGGTCACCTCGGACAGCGGGTGGAACAGGGGCTCGACGGTCTCGCGGTGCGCCGGGTCCGTGATCCAGGAGGTGACGGCGCGCCGTACGTCCGACCAGGTGGTGCGGCCGGCGGCCAGCAGCGCGTTGAGGGTGGGCCGGGCGAGCAGCGCGTGGTGGGGCGAGCCGAGCGCGGCGGCGGTGGCGCCCGCGTCGAGGACGTGGTTCCCGAGCCGGACTCCGATCCTCCGCTCCGTGCTGCCGGAGGGCGAGAACACGCCATAGGGGAGGTTGTGCGGACCGAAGGGGTCGCCCTCGGGGACGTCGAAGGGGGGCATGGGGTACTGCCTCACTCTCATCCGCGCCATGCATGGCGATGCGTTCCATGTGGTCGGGCCACACGTTACGGCCGACCTGCGTGTCTTGGGCAGTGCCTCACCACATGCTCGAAAGGTTGCTCGCACAATGCCTAAAGAGTTCTCAATGTCCGAATAAGTCTTGTCGGAGGTGGCAATTCCGGCTTAGCGTCCTTTGGGACACGGACGGGGTGGGTCCGTTCCATTGGGGGGACACGTGGGGGGACCCGTGGCCGGAAACACCGTCAGCGTGCCCGTGCGGGCCGACCGTGACGTGCCAGGACTGATCGTCAAGTTCGGCGACTACCCGCTGCACCACGGCGGTGTCGGCGCGATCCGCAGCCTGGGCCGCCTGGGCGTGCCCATGTACGCCATCACCGAGGACGCGTACACGCCGGCGGCCTCCTCGCGCTACCTGAAGAAGGCGTTCGTGTGGCCGACGACCGGCGCGGAGGACCCGGACCGCCTGGTCGAGGGCCTGCTGCGCATCGGCCGCCGGATCGGCCGCCCGGCCGTGCTCATCCCGACGGACGAGGAAGCCGCCGTCCTGATCGCCGAGCATCAGGGCGCCCTGACCGGGTCCTTTCTCTTCCCGCGCGTGGATCCCGCGCTGCCCCGCCGGCTCGCCAGCAAGCAGAGGCTGCACGAACTGTGCGTGGAGCACGGCATCGCGAGCCCCACGGCCGCGTTCCCGCAGTCGTACGACGACATCGTCGCCTTCGCCGACACGGCCCGTTTCCCGGTGGTCGCCAAGAACCGCGAGGCGTTCGTCCGGCGCCGGCAGCCCGCCGTGAACGGCACCACGAAGATCGGCACGCGCGCGGGGCTGCTCGCCCTGGCCCGCGGCTGGGGCGAGGAACCGGGCGTGATCCTCCAGGAGTACCTGCCGCGCGAGGAGGCCGAGGACTGGATCGTGCACGCCTGCTTCGACCAGGACTCCAGCCCGCTCGCGCTCTTCACCGGCGTCAAGGTCCGCTCCTGGCCTCCGCACGCCGGCATGACGGCGAACGCGTACGTCGTCGACAACCCGGAACTCGCCGACCTCGCCGCACGTTTCGTCAAGCAGATCGGCTTTTGCGGCATCATCGACCTCGACCTGCGCTTCGACCGGCGCGACGGACAGTACAAGCTCCTCGACTTCAACCCGCGCGTGGGCGCCCAGTTCCGGCTCTTCGAGAACGAGTCGGGCGTGGACGTCGTCCGTGCGATGCACCTGCACCTGACCGGCCGCCCTGTACCGGAGGGGGAACAGCGCGCCGGCCACCGCTACATCGTGGAGAACATCGACCTCGCAGCCCTCCTCGCCTACCGCCGCAGCGGCTACACGACACCGCACGCGCCGGCCAGGGCGAGCGGGACGGAGCTGGCCTGGCTCGCGGGCGACGACCCGCTGCCGTTCCTCACGATGCTCGCCCGCTTCGTGCGCCCGGGCGCGAAGCACCTCTATCAGCTGTGGCGGACCAGCCGCCGCGGCGGCAGCACATCCACGAAGTAGGCAAGGCCACGACAGCGTGGCGTAACGCGTCCTGGGGAGGGACTTCGTGATCCGACCGGTAGCAGTCATCGGGGCCGGGCCGTTCGGCCTGTCCACCGCCGCCCATCTGCGGGCGCGCGGCATCCCCGTGCGCGTCTTCGGCGATCCCATGGTGAGCTGGCGTGATCACATGCCCCAGGGCATGCTCCTCAAGTCGACACCCGCCGCCTCGAACCTCGACTGCCCCCAGCCCGGCCACACCCTCGCCGACTACTGCGACGCGGCAGGGATCCGCCGCCTGGTGACCGACGAGGACATCATCCCGGTGGAGACCTTCATCTCCTACGGGGAGTGGTTCCAGCAGAGGCTGGTCCCCGGCCTGGAGCGGGTGCGGGTCGTCTCCGTCGACCGCGACCCGAACGGCGGTTTCGAACTCAAGCTGGACTCCGGGGAGTTGTTCACCGCGCGCGCGGTCGTCGTCGCCACCGGTCTGTCCGGGCTCGCCCACCTGCCGGCCGAGCTGGCGCCGGCGGCGGCCGACGGTCCCGCCCCGACCGGCCCGGTCTCGCACAGCTCCCAGCACCACGACCTCGGCCGGTTCACCCGCAAGGAGCTGATCGTCATCGGCGCCGGCCAGTCCGCGCTGGAGACGGCGGCGCTCGCGGCGGAGGCGGGGGCACGCGTGCGCGTGGTCGCGCGCGGGCACGGCAGGGTCGCCTTCGGCGCCCCGCCCTGGAAGCAGCCGAGGCTTCGCCCCGAGTCCCCGTTCGGCCGAGCCTGGTCGCTGTGGGCGCTCACCTACTACCCGCACCCGTACCGCTTCCTGCCCGAGGCCGCCCGCCACTACCTGGTCCGCCGGGTCCTCGGCCCGCTCGGCGCCTGGTGGCTGCGCGAGCGCTTCGAGAGCGGTGTGGAGGTGCGGGACGTCGCGCGGGTGGTGGGCGCCGAGATCCAGGACGGCAGCCCCGTGCTCACCGTCCGCGCCCATGCCGGCCACACCGAGCGGCTCGTCGCCGACCACGTCATCGCCGCCACCGGCTACCGCGTCGACCTGGCGGCGATGGACTTCCTCGGCCATGAGCTGCGCACCCGGCTCGCGGTGAGCCGCGGCGCGCCCAGGCTCGGCCCCGGCTACGTCTCCTCCGTGCCCGGCCTGTACTTCACCGGCCTGCCGGCCGCGTCGTCGTACGGCCCGGTGATGCGGTTCGTCTGCGGTACGGAGTTCGCCTCCCCGCGCCTGGCGAACCACCTGGCCGCGGCGCACGGTTGAGCCCCAGGGGTCGCAGCGGTGACCCCATCAAGGCGTCCAGGGGCCCCACTTGGGGTCAATCAGCACGTAAGTGCGTGGAATGACAGGTGAGTCGGCGGGGCGCGGTGTCCGTATTCTCTGATCATGGCACCCACCCCCGCACACGCACTGATCGCCACCGACCTGGACGGGACGCTGCTGCGCGGCGACGACACCGTCTCCGACCGGTCGCTCGCCGCGCTCGCGCGGGTGGCGCGGGCCGGTGCCCGGCACCTGGTGGTCACGGGCCGCCCGGCCCCGCGGGTACGGCCCCTGCTGGCGCAGCTCGGCTGCACCGGGCTCGCGGTGTGCGGGCAGGGAGCGCAGGTCTACGACGCCGGGGCCGACCGCCTGCTGTGGTCGGTCCGGCTGGACCGGGAGCTGGCCGAGACCGCGCTCGGCAAGATCGAGGCGGAGGCGGGCCAGGTCTACGCGGCGGTCGACCAGGACGGCGTGGACGGCCTCACGCTCATCGAGCCCGGCTACCGGATGCCCCATCCGACGCTGCCCGCGGTGCGGGTCGGTCGGCGGGACGACCTGTGGTCCGAGCCCATCAGCAAGGTGCTGCTGCGGCATGCCGACCTGTCCGACGACGAGTTGGCGACCGTGGCGCGCGCCGCGGTGGGCTCGCTGGCGACGGTCACCATGTCGGGGCCCGGCACCGTGGAGCTGCAGCCGAGCGGGGTGACGAAGGCGACCGGCCTGGCGCTGGCCGCCGAGCGGCTGGGGATCGGCGCCGAACAGGCACTGGCCTTCGGAGACATGCCCAACGACATCCCGATGTTCGACTGGGCCGGACGCGGCGTCGCCATGGCCAACGCGCATCCCGAACTGAAGGCGGTCGCGGATGAGGTCACCTTGTCGAACGAGGACGACGGCATCGCCGTCGTCCTCGAAAGACTGTTCCCGGCCGGCTGACCGGGCCGACCGTGACGTCGACCGGCTGACCGGGACATCAGCAGCGCGTGCCCCGACCGGCCGATCAGTAGGCGCCGAACACGTTGTCGATGGACCCGTACCGCGCGGCCGCGTAGTTGCAGGCGGCGGTGATGTTCGCGACCGGGTCGTAGATGTCGAACGACGTGCCGGCCACGTGGTAGGCGTTGAACGTCGGGTCGATGACCTGGAGCAGGCCCTTGGACGGGATGCCCTTGGCGGCGTTGGAGTCCCAGAGGTTGATGGCGGCCGGGTTGCCCGAGGACTCGCGCATGACGTTGCGGTAGATGCCGTTGTAGGTGCCCGGGATGTGCTTCTCGGCCATGATCGCGAGCGACTCGCGGATCCAGCCGTCGAGGTTGTTCGGGTACCCGGCGAGGGTGGTGCCCGTGGTGGTGCCGGTGGCCGCGGAGGCACCGGTAGCGCCGATGAGCGGAAGGGTGAGGACGGCGGCGCCGGTGGCGGCGGCGACGAGGGTACGGACGAGGCGGCTGTTCCGGGTACGGCGGTGCTGAGCGGCAGCAGGCATGGGGAAGTTCCTCTCCGGCGCCTGCGAGGTGAGCTGTCGGGTTCGGGCGGGGAGGTGCCCGGCCGTGCCTGGGGGAGGCACGACTTCACCCCGAGCCGTTCCGGTGCGGCGTATGCCGTCCGACTCAGCGACTTACCTGGGTCCCCCGCTCCTGCCGTACGAATGAGTTCGTCGATGGGTATGCGGGCGGCGGCAGGATTCGGCGTCCGCCCGACGGCACGGAACGTATGCGGGAGCACATGTCGGGAACAAGTACCGGATTCATACAACATGCGGTTTGACCTTGATCGATGCCGTATGAGGTGCTTGATCCTTTGCGGTTGCCAATCTTCAACTCGCCGACGGGGCAAGGGGTCGTGGGGGGTCCGGCGGGTGGGGCGGGCCAGTAGGCCGCGTGACCCAACTCACGAAATGGCAAAACACTTTAAATCAGACATGGGGGATTAGGGGGATTCGGGCCTGAAGTCGGGGTCGTGGTGGAACCGGGGGTGTGGTGCGTGTCGTTGTCGTAGTGGCCGACGGGGGAGGGGTGATGGAGGAGGGGGTGTGGAGAGGTCGCGACACGGCATCCGGATTACCGTTAAGTCGACAAATGTCCGTTATTACCATGTGATCAAAACTATGCCGGTCATGATCCGATACCGCCCAGGCTGGACCGGTGGGCGCTATCGGTGATCGAAAGAGGACCGGATACGCTGACTTGAGTGATGGCAGCGACCTATCGACAAACCGTGTAAGCGCCAGCAGACACCAGCAGACAGGAGACCCCTCGTGACCGTCGTCGGGCCGTTCGGGCTGAGCGTGCGGGACCAGGCTCTGGAAGCCGATGTCCAGGCCGGATTGGCGGCTGTCGAGGAAGGCTTGCTCGATGCCACCAAGAGCGAGGTCCCGTTCATCACGGAGGCCGCGCAGCACCTCGTACGGGCCGGAGGGAAGCGTTTCCGGCCACTGCTCGTGATGCTCGCGGCCCAGTTCGGCGACCCCTACGCGCCGGGCGTCGTGCCGTCGGCCGTGGTCGTGGAGCTGACCCATCTGGCCACGCTGTACCACGACGACGTCATGGACGAGGCGGCCGTGCGGCGCGGCGTGGACAGCGCCAACACCCGCTGGGGCAACTCCGTCGCGGTTCTCACCGGCGACTTCCTCTTCGCCCGCGCCTCCCAGATCCTCGCCGACCTCGGCCCCGAGGCGGTCCGGGTGCAGGCCCTGGCGTTCGAGCGGCTCGTCACCGGTCAGATCCTGGAGACCGCGGGTCCCTCGGACGGGCGCGACCCGGTCGAGCACTACCTGGACGTGCTCGGCGGCAAGACGGGCTCCCTGGTGGCGGTCTCCTGCCGGTTCGGCGCGATGATGTCCGGCGCCGACGAGACGGTCGTCGACGTCCTCACCCAGTACGGCGAACGGCTCGGCGTCGCCTTCCAGCTCGCGGACGACGTCCTGGACATCGCCTCCGACTCCCACGAGTCCGGCAAGACCCCCGGCACCGACCTGCGCGAGGGCATCCCGACCCTGCCGGTGCTCCGGCTGCGCGAGCGGGCCGCCCGGCTGGGCCTGGCCGAGGACATCGCGCTGTGCGAGCTGCTGGACTCCGACCTCAGCGACGATGCCCGGCACGCCGAGGCGCTGGCCGGCCTGCGGGCCCACCCCGCGCTGGAGCAGGCCCGCCGGGACACCGTCCGGTACGCGGAGGAGGCCCGGTCCGCGCTGGCCCCGCTGCCCGAGTGCGATGCCAAGGCGGCGCTGCTGGAGCTGTGCGACGCCGTGGTGCACCGGGCGGGCTGACCCGGCCGGGAAACAGACCGGCCGACCCGCACGGAACCTGCTGGCGAGCCGTACGGAACCGGCTGGCAGACCCGTACGGAACCGGCTGGCCGACCCGTACGGAACCGGGCGGTCGACCCGTACGGAACCGGCCGGCCGATTCCGCCGGAGCCCGGCGGCCGACTGTCCCGGAGCCTGGCCGACCGCCGCGGACGGACACCCGTACGGGCGGTGTTCCCCCACACGACCCCTACGGGTAGGGGGAGATACGGCCGTCGGGTGTCATACCGCAGGCGTACACGCAGTTGCCTCCGAGGGCTGACGCTTCTTCACCGCCGATTTGGTGAGATGGAAACCACGGAAATCACCACTCCTCACCGATTCGGGTGAGAATGGCGGCTCAGGTGGACCAGCGTGACGACAGCCGCCGCCGACGACGGAGGTAAGGCACACATGGCACCGTACGAATCCGACGACACAGTGGGCGCCGCGCGGGACGAGAACCCGCGCTCCGGCCGGCGCAAGGCCGCCCGGTACGCCGTCCCGGTCGCGGTGGTGGGGGTGGCGGCGGCCACGATCGGGCTGGTCCCGGCGCTCGCCGACTCCGGTGACCCCGACCTGCCGAAGATCAGCGCACAGCAGCTCATCGAGAAGATAGCCAAGTCGGACGTGCAGCAGCTGTCCGGCACCGTGAAGATCAGCACCGACCTCGGCCTGCCGAACCTCGGCGGCCTGGAGAGCAGCCTGGTCTCCGGGGCCGGCCAGGGCTCCGGCGACGGCTCCTCCGCCGACCCGCAGGCCAAGCTCACCGAGCTGGTCTCCGGCACGCACACCCTGCGTGTCGCGGCCGACGGCCCGGACCGGCAGAAACTGTCGCTGCTGGAGAGCGGCGCCGAGTACAGCCTCATCCACGACGGCAAGGACGTCTGGGGCTACGACAGCAAGAGCAACGAGGTCTACCACTCCACCGCGGCCGACTCCGGCAAGGAGCACAGGGCGGAGCCGCCGGCCACCCCCAAGGACTTCGCCGACGAGATCCTGAAGTCGGTGGACGACACCACGTCCGTCACCGTCGACGGCACCGCACAGGTCGCCGGACGGGACGCCTACAAGCTGCTCATCCAGCCCAAGCAGGGCGACAGCACGGTCGGCGCGATCAGCATCGCCGTGGACGCGAAGACGGGCCTGCCGCTGAAGTTCACGCTGACCCCGAAGAGCGGCGGTGCCGCCGTGGTCGACGCGGGCTTCACCCGGGTCTCCTTCGCCCGTCCGGCCGCCTCCACCTTCGACTTCACCCCGCCCAAGGGCGCGAAGGTCACCGAGGAGAAGGACGCGGCCAAGGCGCCGGAGCACACCCCGAAGCACGGCGAGGACTTCACCGAGGGCCTGAAGGGCGCGGACGGGCTGAACGTCCTCGGCGAGGGCTGGACGTCCGTCGCCACCTTCGACACCGGCACCGAGGGCGGCCTGCCGACCGGCTCCCAGGGCGGTGACCTCGGCGGCTTCCTCGGCTCGCTCGGCGACCAGGTCTCCGGGAAGTTCGGCAAGGGCACGGTCTTCTCCACCCGCCTGGTCAACGCCCTGATCACCGACGACGGCAAGGTCTACGCCGGCGCGGTCACCAAGGACGCCCTGGTGAAGGCGGCCGACGCGGGGAAGTGATCCGATCCGGGAACTACGGGCCGTGACCGGCCGTTGACCCTTCGGGAGCACGACGAATCGAGGGGGAGCCGATGGACGAACCGTCCGCCACGCAGCGGGACCCCGTCACGGACCGGGATCCGGCAGACGCGAAGGCGAGCGTGATCGCCACGCGCGGTCTCACCAAGCGTTACCGCGGCGGACAGCTCGCCGTGGACGGTCTCGACCTGACCGTCCCGGCGGGCAGTGTCTTCGGCTTCCTCGGCCCCAACGGCTCCGGCAAGACCACCACCATCCGCATGCTGATGGGCCTGATCGAGCCGACCGCGGGCACGGCCCGGGTGCTCGGCCGGCCCATGCCGCGATCGGCCCGTACGGTCCTTCCGCAGGTCGGCGCGCTCATCGAGGGCCCCGCCCTGTACGGCTTCCTCTCCGGCCGCGACAACCTGCTGCGCTACGACGCCGCCGACCCGACCGCCGACCCGCGCACCCGGCACGCCCGCGTCGCCGCGGCACTGGAGCGGGTCGGCCTCGCGGCTGCCGCGGGCAAGAAGGCGAAGGCGTACTCCCTCGGTATGAAACAGCGCCTGGGGCTGGCCGCCGCGCTGCTCCAGCCGCGCAGACTGCTCGTCCTGGACGAGCCCACCAACGGCCTCGATCCGCAGGGCATGCGGGAGATCCGCACCCTGATCAGAGAGCTGGCCGCCGACGGTACGACCGTCTTCCTCTCCTCCCACCTCCTCGACGAGATCGAGCAGGTGTGCACCCATGCGGCGGTCATGGCGCAGGGCCGGCTCGTCACCCAGGGCGCGGTCGCCGAGCTGGCGGCGGGGGCGCGCGGCCGGCTGGTGGTGACCACGCCGGACGCGGCCGAGGCGGCCCGCGTGCTGAAGGAACTGGGCGTGGGGGACGTGGCCGCCGACGGCGACCGGGTCACCGGCGAACCGCCCGAGCGGGACCTCGCCGAGGTGACCGCGGCCCTGGTCACCGCGGGTGTCCGCGTCCGGGGCCTCACTCTCGAACGGGCCTCCCTGGAGGACGCGTTCGTGGCGCTGACCGGGGAGGGCTTCGATGTCGCGGGCTGATGTGCTCCAGGCGGACGCCGTGCGCCGGCCGAGCCCCCTGTGGTCGTTCGGTCTGCTGCGCAGCGAGCTCGCCACCACCGTCCGCCGCTGGCGCACCCTCGCCCTGCTCGGGGTGCTGGCCGCGGTGCCGGTGCTGGTCGGGACAGCGGTGAAGATCGAGACACGGGGCGGCGGGTCGGTGGGCGGAGGGAACGGCGAGGGCCCGGCGTTCATCACGCAGATCACCAACAACGGCCTGTTCCTGGTGTTCACCGCGCTGGCCGCGACACTGCCGTTCTTCCTGCCGATGGCGGTCGGCGTCGTCGCGGGCGACGCCATAGCGGGGGAGGCGGGTGCGGGCACCCTGCGCTATCTGCTGGTCGCCCCGGCCGGCCGCACCCGCCTGCTGCTCACCAAGTACGCGACGGTGATGGCGTTCTGCCTGCTGGCCACCCTGGTCGTCGCCGTCTCGGCGCTGCTCGTCGGCGCGCTGCTCTTCCCGCTCGGCGAGCTGACGACGATCTCCGGTACCCGGATCGGTTTCACCGACGGACTCGGCCGCGCCCTGCTGATCGCCCTGGTCGTCGCAGCCTCACTGGTCGGTGTGGCGGCCCTCGGCCTGTTCGTGTCGACGCTCACCAACAGCGGCATCGCGGCGATGGCGACCACCGTCGGCCTGCTCATCACCGTGCAGATCGTCGACCAGATACCCCAGCTGCACGCGGTGCAGCCCTACTTGTTCTCGCACTACTGGCTGTCCTTCGCCGACCTGATGCGCGACCCCGTCTACTGGGACGACCTGGTGAAGAACCTCGGCCTCCAGGGGCTGTACGCGGCCGTGTTCGGCTCGGCGGCCTGGGCGCGGTTCACGGCGAAGGACATCAGCGCCTAGCCCCGGGCGCCGGCCTGGGCGTCTGCGGTCTCGTACGGGAAGCGGGCGAGGGGCGCGTCCTGCGCGAAGAACGTCTTGGCGCGTGCCAGCGCGTCGGTGTCCTTCCGTACGTCACCGGGCGCGCTGCCGTTGCCCAGCAGAACGCCTCCGAAGCGCATGCCCAGGTAGGCGGCCGAGTTGTTGAGGGTGCCCACATAGGGATCGGCGACGGACGGCTCGTGGTCCGCCAGTGCGGCGATGCCCCAGAGGGTGCGGCCGGCCATCGTGGCCTTGAAGTCGACGCCCGGGGTGCGCAGCCAGGCGGACCAGTGGTCCAGGTAGGTCTTGGTGAGGCTGGACACCGAGTACCAGTAGAGCGGCGAGGCGATCACGATGTCCGTCGCCGCGAGCGTGGCATCCAGCAGCAGGCCGGTGTCGGTGTTCGACGGCGGCCGGACGTGGTCGCTGTCGTGCCGCAGGTCCACGAAGCCGGGCAGCGGGTGCTCGGCGAGGCGGATCCAGCGTTGTTCGATGTCACCGGGCAGTTGTGCGGCGGCCTCGTGAGCCAGCAGCTCGGTGTTGCCGTCGGCGCGGGCGCTGCCCAGGACGAAGAGGAAGCGGCGGCTCATGGGTCCCCCAGGTGGGTCGGGTCGTACCCCGGATAAAGGCGTGTGCATTTTATGCACACGCATTCAATCTGCGCCAGGGGGTTTGGCTGGTGCGAGGCTGTGACGTCGCGGTGACGTGGAAGCCGGGGGGAACCGACACACTGGTGGGCAGGATGCGTACGACCGGATCGCGACGCCGGGGGAGTGAGGGGCACCGATGGCCGGACTGAGCTTCGAGAAGAAGCGGCCGCAGCAGCCTGTGGGGCACCCGGCGGCGGTGCCCGTCCGGGTGTTCGGCACGGGCGGCGCGTCGGTGGGCGGGGCGGCGGTCGTGGCGGCGCCGGGCGAGGACATCCAGCAGGCCGTCCTCAACCACCTCCAGCGCCTGGCCATCAGCCTCGGCGCCCCCGTACGCGCCACGATCCACGACGAACTCACGGGCTGTGTGCTCCCCCTGGAGGTCTCGGCGGACGGCTCCAGCCGGATGACGGGGGAGGCGGTCCGGTCGACCGCC
Organism: Streptomyces sp. NPDC046727; assembly: GCF_040645635.1. Taxonomy (NCBI): domain Bacteria; kingdom Bacillati; phylum Actinomycetota; class Actinomycetes; order Kitasatosporales; family Streptomycetaceae; genus Streptomyces; species Streptomyces sp. NPDC046727. The sequence continues at coordinate 334,967 of NZ_JBEYYR010000001.1, read as the reverse complement.
CCCGCGTCGCGTCCGGAACCTGTGACACCGGGGACGGTGCAGGCCCCGACGGGCCAGTTCGGACCGCCGCCGGTGATGGCCACGCCCGTGACGGCCACCTCTTCGACGGACGTGCCCGTGACGGCCACGCCCAAGACGGCCACGCCCGTGGCTCCCGAGCCCCTGCCGGCCACGCCCGTGGCGGACGCGCAGGCCACGGAGACGCGCGCCCCCGCCGCCCAGGCAGCCCCCTTCGCCGCCGTATCGGCGGAGCCGCCCACCACCTCCACCCCCACCCCGGCCCGCGGTTTCGACGCCGTCGCCGAGGAGGTGCTCGGGGACGGGCCGCTGACCGAGACCGCCGAGGGGGCGGAGCTGCTCACCGAGCCGATGAGCCGTATCAACGAGGCTGTGCGGGCGGGCCGGATCGACACCGCGACGGAACTGGCCGACCGGACGCTCGCCGAGGCGTCCACCGTGCTCGGCCCGCGCCACGCCGAGGTGCTGCACCTGCGCGAACTGTGCGCCTACATCGCCTACTTGGCGGGCGACCCGGTCCGCGCCTTCGACCTGTCCCTGGACCTCGCCCGGCAGCGCCGCCAGGCACAGGACGGGGAGGCCGCCTACGGCAATGTGCAGAGCGCGGCCACCGCCTGGCGCGCCGTACGCGACCCCGAGGAGGGCCTGCGGCTGGGCCGCGACCTGATCGACCTGTGGACGGACCTCACCGCCGAGCCGGGCCCGGCCGCGGACGACCTGCGCCCGCTGGAGTCGGCCCGCGCCCGCATGGTCCGGCTGACCGACCGCGCGGCCAAGGCGGCGGCGCGGGCCTGACGGTCCTGGCGGCCGTGACGGCGGCTGCCGCCGTCACGGCCCCGCGGAGCCCCGGCGGCCTACTGCACGCAGAACTCGTTGCCCTCCGGATCCGCCATCAGCACCCACTGACCCGCGGGCTCCTTCACCTCCCGCAGGACGCGCGCGCCCAGCGCCTGAAGGCGTGTCACCTCGTCCGCGCGCCGCTCCGGGCCGGCGTGGACATCGAGGTGGAGCCGGTTCTTGCCGGTCTTCGGCTCCGGTACCCGCTGGAACAGCAGGCGCCGGCCGAGCCCGGTGCCGGTCTCCGGGTCGTACGGGTCGTCAGGGTGCCGTACGGCGATCAGGTCACGGAAGGCGGCCCGCCCGTGGTACTCGACGGCGGCCTCCCCGGGCAGCGCGCCGGCGGACAGCAGCCGTTCGACGAGGGCGCTGTTGTCCTCGGCCGTGTAGTGCAGCGCGGCGGCCCAGAAGTCGGCCTGCGCGTGCGGGTCGGCCGCGTCGATGACGAGCTTCCAGTGCAGCGGAGCGGGCGCCTGTGTGGTCATGGCCCCCACTTATAACCGGACCTGTCGGCGGACGGGCCCCTTCCGTGTGGTCAGGCGTCCGCCGGAGCCGACACGGCGGTATCGGTGACGCGGGCCGCCGGCACGGCGAGCCGCTCGGGACGCCTCGCGGAGCGCAGCGCGTCGCCCGTGAGCAGGATCAGTGCCAGCCAGACCAGCGCGAACCCGGCCCACCGCTCGGGCGGCATGGACTCGTGGAAGTAGAGGATGCCGAGCAGGAACTGGAAGAGCGGGGCCAGGTACTGGAGCAGGCCCAGCGTGGACAGCGGCACGCGGATCGCCGCCGCGCCGAAGCAGACCAGGGGGAGGGCGGTGACGATGCCGGTGGAGGCGAGCAGGGCGGCGTGTCCGGTGCCTTCGCTCACGAAGGTGGCGTCGCCGTGCGCGGTCAGCCACAGCAGATAGCCGAGCGCCGGCAGGAACTGGATCGCGGTCTCGGCGGCCAGCGACTCGACACCGCCGAGGGCGACCTTCTTCTTCACCAGCCCGTAGGTGGCGAAGGAGAAGGCGAGACAGAGCGAGATCCACGGCGGGCGGCCGTAGCCGACGGTCAGCACGACGACGGCGGCGAAGCCGATCGCGACCGCCGCCCACTGCACGGGCCGCAGCCGCTCCTTCAGGATCAGCACGCCCATCGCGATGGTGACCAGCGGGTTGATGAAGTAGCCGAGCGAGGCCTCGACGACATGGCCGGCGTTCACCGCCCAGATGTAGACGCCCCAGTTCACGGTGATGACGCCGGCGGCCAGGGCGACGAGACCGAGCCGCCGGGGCTGGCGCAGCAGCTCCCCGGCCCAGGCCCAGCGGCGTACGAAGAGCAGCGCGACGGCGACGAACACCAGCGACCACACCATGCGGTGGGCCAGGATCTCCGCGGCGCCGGCGGGCTTGAGCAGCGGCCAGAACAGGGGGACCAGCCCCCACATCCCGTAGGCGGCGAAGCCGTTCAGCAGGCCTATTCGGTGCTCACCCTCGGACTTCCCGGCCACGGCCCCTCCTTCTCGCCCGCGCGTCCGGCGTGGACGTGCGAGGACGAAGGTAGCGCCGGGCAGCCTCGGCTGTCATGTTCGTTCCGTCATACGGTCATGACAGGCGGGGTGCCCGGCTCCCGGGGGCGTGATGCGACGTCAGCCCTTGAGCGCGGCGGCGACCGCCTCCGCCAGCGGCGTGGCCGGGCGGCCGGTCAGCCGGGACAGGTCGCCGGAGGAGACGACCAGCTCGCCCTTCTCGATCGACGCGTCCACGCCGGCGAAGATCTCCACCAGGTGCGCGGGCAGCCCGGCGCCGGCCAGGATCTCGGCGTACGCCTCCGCCGACACCGGGTTGTAGACGATCTCCTTGCCGGTCTGCCGGCTCAGCTCGGCCGCGTACTCGGCGAAGCCCCACGCCTCGTCGCCGCCCAGCTCGTACGTCGTGTTCTCGTGGCCCTCGCCGGTGAGCACCGCGACCGCGGCGGCGGCGTAGTCGGCGCGGGAGGCCGAGGAGATCCGGCCGTCACCGGCGGACTGGACGACCGCGCCGTGCTCCAGCACCGGCGCCAGGTTCTCCGTGTAGTTCTCGTGGTACCAGCCGTTGCGCAGCAGGCTGTACGGCAGGCCGGAGGCGAGCAGCACCTTCTCGGTGGCCCGGTGGTCGTCCGCCAGCGCGGCCGTCAGGGTGCCCGGGGCGCTGGTGTAGGCGAGCAGCGCCACACCGGCCGCCTTCGCCGCGTCGATGACGACCGTGTGCTGCCGCACCCGGCCCTTGTCGAACTCGTTCCCGGAGATCAGCAGGACCTTGTCACCGGCGGCGAACAGGCCGTCGAAGGTCTCGGGCGCGTTGTAGTCGGCGACGGCCGTCCTCACCCCGCGGGCGGCGAGGTCGGCGGCCTTCGCCTCGTCGCGCACGACGGCGGTGATCTGCTCCGCCGGGACCTTCTCCAGCAGCTGCTCCACCACGTGACGGCCGAGGTGTCCGGTGGCTCCGGTGACGACGATGCTCATGGTTCAGAACTCCTTGTGGGATGCCTTGATGACACTCACCGTAGGAGCTGCACTATCGATCCGAAAGTACCCACTTTGAAGTAAGGTACGGGTATGGCGGTAAGTAACACGCGTGCGCGCGGCGGAGCCGATGCCGAGGCCCTGTGCCCCTACCGGCTCGTCCTGGAGCACGTCACCAGTCGCTGGGGCGTGCTCGTCCTGATCGAGCTGATGGACGGCTCCCTGCGCTTCAGCGAGCTGCGGAGGGCGATCGGCAAGGTGGGCCGCATCAGCGAGAAGATGCTCACCCAGACCCTCCAGACCCTGGAGCGCGACGGTCTGGTCCACCGGGACGCCAAGCCGGTCATCCCGCCGCGCGTCGACTACTCGCTCACCGGCCTCGGCCGCGAGGCGGCGGAGCAGGTGCGGGCCCTGGCCCAGTGGACGCACGACCGCATGGGCCAGGTCGAGCAGGCCCGCCGGGCCTACGACGAGAGCCGCCGCGCCCACGACGAGGCCCGGGAAATCCAGTCCCGGGCCTCGTGATCAGCGGACGTCGTCAGCCGACGACCGTCCAGGTGTCCCCGCCCGCCAGCAGCGCGGACAGGTCGCCCTTGCCGTGCTGTTCGATCGCCGTGTCGAGCTGCTCGGCCATCTGGGTGTCGTAGACCGGCCGTTCGACGGAGCGGAACACCCCGATCGGGGTCTGGTGCAGGGTGTCCGGGTCGGCCAGCCGGGACAGCGCGAAGGCCGTCGTGGCGGACGCGGCGTGGGCGTCGTGCACCAGGATGTCCGCCTCGTTCTCCGGGGTCACCGTCACCACCTTCAGGTCACCGGTCTGCCGGTCCCGTACGACCCCTCTCGCGCGGTCGGCGCCGAAGCGGATCGGCTGCCCGTGCTCCAGCCGGATCAGCGCCTCCTCGGACTCCTGCTTGTCCTTCAGGGCGTCGAACGCGCCGTCGTTGAAGATGTTGCAGTTCTGGTAGATCTCGATCAGCGCCGTGCCCGGGTGGTCGGCGGCGGCGCGCAGCACCTCGGTCAGGTGCTTGCGGTCGGAGTCGATCGTGCGCGCCACGAAGGACGCCTCCGCGCCGATCGCCAGGGACACCGGGTTGAACGGCGCGTCCAGCGAGCCCATCGGCGTCGACTTGGTGATCTTGCCGACCTCGGAGGTCGGCGAGTACTGCCCCTTGGTCAGGCCATAGATCCGGTTGTTGAACAGCAGGATCTTCAGGTTGACGTTGCGGCGCAGGGCGTGGATCAGGTGGTTGCCGCCGATGGACAGGGCGTCGCCGTCACCGGTGACGACCCACACGCTCAGGTCGCGGCGGGAGGAGGCCAGTCCGGTCGCGATCGCCGGGGCGCGGCCGTGGATGGAGTGCATCCCGTAGGTGTTCATGTAGTACGGGAAGCGGGAGGAGCAGCCGATGCCGGAGACGAAGACGATGTTCTCGCGCGCGAGGCCCAGCTCCGGCATGAAGCCCTGGACGGCCGCGAGGATCGCGTAGTCACCGCAGCCCGGGCACCAGCGCACCTCCTGGTCCGACTTGAAGTCCTTCATCGACTGCTTGGCCTCGGCCTTGGGGACCAGTTGCAGCAGCCCGTTGGTGGCGTCAGTCATCGATGGCCTCCTTCAGCGCCGCGGCGAGCTGTTCCGCCTTGAACGGCATGCCGTTGACCTGGTTGTAGGAGTGGGCGTCGACCAGGTACTTCGCCCGGATGAGGGTGGCGAGCTGCCCGAGGTTCATCTCGGGGATGACCACCTTGTCGTAGCTCTTCAGGACCGTGCCGAGGTTGCGCGGGAAGGGGTTGAGGTGGCGCAGATGGGCCTGGGCGATGGACTCGCCGGCCGTGCGCAGCCGCCGTACCGCCGCCGTGATCGGACCGTAGGTGGAACCCCAGCCGAGGACCAGGGTCCTCGCGCCGTGCGGGTCGTCGACCTCCACGTCCGGTACGGCGATGCCGTCCACCTTGGCCTGCCGGGTGCGCACCATGAAGTCGTGGTTGGCCGGGTCGTACGAGATGTTGCCCGTGCCGTCCTGCTTCTCGATGCCGCCGATGCGGTGCTCCAGACCCGGGGTGCCCGGGAGGGCCCACGGCCGGGCCAGGGTCTGCGGGTCCCGCTTGTACGGCCAGAAGACCTCGGTGCCGTCGGCGAGCGTGTGGTTGGGGCCGGAGGCGAACTGCACCCGCAGGTCGGGCAGCTCGTCCAGGTCGGGGATGCGCCACGGCTCGGATCCGTTGGCCAGATAGCCGTCCGACAGCAGCATCACCGGCGTGCGGTACGTCAGCGCGATCCGGGCGGCCTCCAGCGCCGCTTCGAAGCAGTCGGCCGGGGTCTTCGGGGCGACGATCGGCACCGGCGCCTCGCCGTTGCGGCCGTACATCGCCTGCAGCAGGTCGGCCTGCTCGGTCTTGGTCGGCAGACCCGTCGACGGGCCGCCGCGCTGGATGTCCACCACCAGCAGCGGCAGCTCCAGCGACACCGCGAGGCCGATCGTCTCGCTCTTCAGGGCGACGCCGGGGCCGCTCGTCGTGGTCACCGCCAGCGAGCCGCCGAACGCCGCGCCCAGCGCCGCGCCGATGCCCGCGATCTCGTCCTCGGCCTGGAAGGTGCGGACGCCGAAGTTCTTGTGCCGGCTCAGCTCGTGCAGGATGTCCGAGGCCGGCGTGATCGGGTACGACCCCAGGAACAGCGGCAGATCCGCCTGCCGGGACGCGGTGATCAGGCCGTAGGCCAGGGCGAGGTTGCCGGAGATGTTCCGGTAGGTGCCGACGGGGAAGGCCTTGGCGGCCGGGGCGACCTCGTAGGAGACCGCGAAGTCCTCCGTCGTCTCGCCGAAGTTCCAGCCCGCCCGGAACGCGGCGATGTTGGCCGCCATGATCTCCGGCTTCTTCGCGAACTTCGACTTCAGGAACTTCTCGGTGCCCTCGGTCGGCCGGTGGTACATCCAGCTCAGCAGCCCCAGCGCGAACATGTTCTTGCTGCGCTCGGCCTCCTTGCGGGAGAGGTCGAACTCCTTCAGCGCCTCCACGGTGAGCGTGGTCAGCGGCACCGGGTGGAGGTTGTAGCCGTCGAGCGAGCCGTCCTCCAGCGGGGAGCCGTCGTACCCGACCTTCTGCAGGGCGCGCTTGGTGAACTCGTCGGTGTTGACGATGATCTCGGCTCCGCGCGGGAGGTCGCCGATGTTGGCCTTCAGGGCGGCCGGGTTCATCGCCACCAGGACGTTCGGCGCGTCTCCGGGGGTGAGGATGTCGTGGTCGGCGAAGTGGAGCTGGAAGGACGAGACACCCGGCAGGGTGCCTGCGGGGGCGCGGATCTCGGCGGGGAAGTTCGGGAGGGTGGAGAGGTCGTTGCCGAAGGAAGCGGTCTCCGAGGTGAACCGGTCACCGGTGAGCTGCATGCCGTCACCCGAGTCCCCCGCGAACCGGATGATCACCCGGTCCAGGCGCCGCACGTCCTTCGCGCCGCCCGGTTTGCGCTGCTCTCCCACGACGGTACCGTCGGTCTGCTCCGCTGGGCTGCTGACCTGGCTGGTCACTGAACTGGACCTCCTTCGAGGCGGCTGTCCGGGGCCTGGTCGTCCCACGGACCATCCCAGGATCAACCCTACGTCGGTTAGGGTCGCCTTCCCGAGGTCATCCAGGTATTGGACGACATTTCGAGACGGCCTGTCGCGCTGACTTCACATGATGTCCCGCATCGCCGGAGCGCCGGTCAAGGCGCTCCCCGCGCGTTTCCAGGTTCTCTCCTCCGGCTCCCATCGGGATCTCCACTCGCCCCCTACGGGTCTGTGCGGCTTCCCGGCCGGGTCTTCGCTCTCTCCCGTCCGGGTCTTTCCGGCCCAGGCCCGGATCTCTGTCGACTTACGCGGAACGTCGTGCACGCACCACGGAAGCGGGACGGGCTGACGCCGCGCTGACACGATGCTGAAACGGTGCTGACACCGGACCGCCCCGTCAGGAGTTGAGGTAGGTGAGAACGGCCAGAACCCGCCGGTGGTCGCCCTCGCTCGGAGCCAGCCCGAGCTTCAGGAAGATGTTGCTCACGTGCTTCTCCACCGCGCCGTCGCTGACCACCAGCTGCCGGGCGATCGCCGAGTTCGTCCGGCCCTCCGCCATCAGCCCGAGCACCTCGCGCTCCCGGGGCGTCAGCCCCGCCAGCACGTCCTGCTTGCGGCTGCGGCCGAGCAGCTGCGCGACCACCTCCGGGTCCAGCGCCGTACCGCCCTCGGCGACCCGCACCACCGCGTCGACGAACTCCCTTACGTCCGCGACCCGGTCCTTGAGCAGGTAGCCCACGCCCCGGCTGGATCCGGCCAGCAGTTCGGTGGCGTAGCGCTCCTCCACGTACTGCGACAGCACCAGCACCCCGAGCCCGGGGTGCAGCCGGCGCAGCAGTACGGCCGCCCGGACGCCCTCGTCGGTGTGCGTCGGCGGCATCCGTACGTCCGCCACGACCACGTCGGGCAGCTCGCCCCGGTCGTCCAGGTCGGCGATGGTCTTCACCAGCGCGTCCGCGTCGCCGACGCCGGCCACGACGTCGTGCCCGCGGTCGGTCAGCAGCCGGGTCAGGCCCTCCCTGAGCAGCACTGAATCCTCGGCGATGACCACCCGCACCCTGTCCTCCACGATCCTCCGGCCCCCCACAGCCCGATCCCCTGCGACCCGTCCGCGCCGTACGCCCGTCCGTGTCGTACGCCTGTCCGTGTCGTACGTCCGAGACGTCCTACGGTGGTCCAGCATTCCAGGAATCGGGCGGGACCGCCGCCGTACCGGGGGGAATACCGGGGAACACCAGGGGGATGCCGGAGGGGACCGGCGGGAGCCGGATGCGCTCTCAAGCGCGCCGGCTCAAGCGCGCCAGGGCAGTTCCGCGATCACCCGGGTGGGGCCGCCGGCCGGGGAGTCCACCACCAGGACGCCGTCCACCGCGTCCAGGCGCGCGGCGAGACCGGCCAGCCCCGAGCCCCGCGCGACGTCCGCGCCGCCCACGCCGTCGTCGACCACTTGCAGCATCAGCCGGTCCTCCGCGCGCCACACGTCGACCGACGCGGTCCGGGAGCGGCTGTGCTTGCTGATGTTCTGCAGCAGCTCGGAGACGGTGAAGTAGGCGATGCCCTCGATGGCCGCCGCCGGGCGGGCCGGCAGGTCGACCTCCACCGTCACCGGCACGGTGCAGCGGGAGGCGACGGACGACAGGGCCGCGTCCAGGCCGCGGTCGGTGAGCACGGCCGGGTGGATGCCCCGGGCGAGGTCGCGCAGCTCCTGGAGGGCCGTCTTCACCTCGCCGTGCGCCTCCTCCACCATCCGCGCCGCCGTCTGCGGGTCCTCCCGCAGCTTCTCCTTCGCCAGCCCCAGGTCCATCGCCAGGTTGACCAGCCGGGCCTGCGCCCCGTCGTGCAGGTCCCGCTCGATGCGCCGCAGGTCGGCGGCGGCCGTGTCGACCACGGCCCCCCGGTCCGACTCCAGCTCCACCACCCGCGCCGACAGCGGCGACGGCCCGAGCAGCCCGCGCACCAGCAGCCCGTCCACGGTGGTCAGGGCCCGGACGAGCCACGGCGTGGCCAGCGTGAACACCAGCCCGACCAGCGCGGTCACGGTGATCTCGAACGGGTTGTCGAGGTAGACGCTGTGGTGGGCGTCGCCGTACAGCTGAAGCCCGCCCTGGCCGGCGTAGGCCGGGAACGCCCAGAACCACAGCGGGTAGGTCAGCAGCGCCCAGCCGCAGGTCCAGAAGCTCACCGCCACCGAGAACGCGAACACCGCCCACGGGAACTGCACCAGCGCGTACAGCACGTGCCGCCAGGAGGCGCCGCTCTTGAGCAGCGCGCCCATCCAGGCCGCCGCGCCCGGCTTGCGCATCCGCAGCGGCTCCGGCTCGGCCACGTCGACGCGGAGCAGCCCGCGCGCCCGCGCCCGCTCCAGCATGCCGAAGCCCCGGCAGCCGGCGAGCGCCGCCGCCAGCACCGGGATGCCGAGGAAGGTCACCAGCAGGCCCGCCCCGAGGGCGACCATCGTCACCGTCCAGCTGAACAGCACCACGGAGACCGGCAGGCTCAGCAGCACATAGGCGAACTCGCGCCAGCTGCGCGCCTCGAACGGCGCCCGCAGGGCGGCGGGCATCCGGTGACCGGTGCCGGCCGCGTACCCGTGTCCGTACTCCATGGCCATCGACTGTCGTCCTGTTCTCCTCGTCCGAGCGGCGTTTCAGCCGTGACTCCAGAGTCGCCCGCGCGCCGTCCGCGGGCCATGGAGTCCGTCGGCGTCTTGAGCGGGGGGTTTTCCCCACCCCTGCGCCCCGCTCGTTTTCCGCGGTCCACGCGCGCGTGGCAGGTTTCCGCGTCCCACGCGCGTAGTCGATTTCTGCGCTCCACGCGCGCGTGTGCCGCCCGCGCGGTGGTCACTCCTGCCGATCACTCCTGCCGGTCCCGCCACGGCAGCTCCGCGGTGACCACCGTCGGGCCGCCGGCCGGGGAGTCGACCACGAACAGGCCGTCCACCGCGCCCAGCCGGTCGGCCAGGCCCCGTATGCCGCTGCCGCCGTCCAGCCGGGCGCCGCCCTGTCCGTCGTCCCGGACCTGGATGAGCAGCCGGTCCTCCGTGCGCCACACGTCGACCGACGCGGTCCGGGCGCGGCTGTGCTTGCTGATGTTCTGCAGCAGCTCGGAGACGGTGAAGTAGGCGATGCCCTCGATGGCCGCCGCCGGCCGGTACGGCAGGTCCACCGTCACTGTCACCGGCACCGTGCAGCGCGAGGCGACGGACGACAGGGCCGCGTCCAGGCCGCGGTCGGTGAGCACGGCCGGGTGGATGCCCCGGGCCAGGTCGCGCAGCTCCTGGAGGGCCAGCTTCACCTCGCCGTGCGCCTCCGCCACCATCGCCGCCGCCGAGTCGGGGTCCTCCAGCAGCTTCTCCTTGGCCAGGCCGAGGCCCATGGCCAGGTTCACCAGCCGGGCCTGCGCCCCGTCGTGCAGGTCCCGCTCGATGCGGCGAAGATCGGCCGCCGCCGTGTCGACCACGATCCCGCGATCGGACTCGAGTTCGGCGATACGGCGTTCCAGCTCGTCCGAGGGCGACAGCAGCCCCCGCACCATCGCCCGATCCAGGTTCGCCATGCCCCGAGCGAGGTACGGCAGCACCGGCCACAGCACGAACAGCGAGGTCAGCACGGTGCAGAAGGTGAGGATGCCCCAGGGAAGCCGGATCACGTCGTACAGCAGCGTCCGCCAGCCCACCGGGTCCTTCAGCGCCATCCACAGCCGCTGCATCGGGCCTCCGCTCTTCGCGAGCGGCAGCGGCGTCGGCTCCTCCACCCGCACCCCGAGCAGTTTCCGGGCCCGGGCCCGCTCCAGCTTCCCCAGCTGCCGCGCGCCCAGCAGGCAGAGCGCGAGCAGCGGGAGACCGATCGCGGTGAGGGTGAGGGTGCCGCCCGCCACCAGCACGGTGAACGCGTACGTGAACCCGAACACCGCCACCGGCAGATTCAGCAGGAGATACAGGATCTCCTTCCAGGTGTGCGCGTCATAGGCGGGCCGGGGCGGAGGCAGACGGTGCGGGCCGTCGTGTCCGTCACGTGCGTGGGTGCCGTCGGTCCGGTCGGCGGCGGGGCTGGGAGCGGTCATGCTGATCAGCCTGCCGTGCCCGGCACCCTTCACGCCATGCGGTACGCCGCCCTCCGCCGCCGGGGGAAAACCCCACCCCACAGGCTCCAGCTGTCTCACGGCGTGACGGGCTGCTTACGGCGTCTTTATCAGGGCCTAGACTCCCGTGCGTACAGATCCTCGAATCAGAGGCAGCACAGAGGTCACTGGTTCACTAAGGTCACGAGGTCAGGGAGCGAGGGACGGACGGTGCGGGAGACGTTGGGGGACTCGTCGGTCACCGCGGCGAACGCTGTCGCGGCCGGATACTTCGGGTCCTACTCGGTGGTCGGACTGCTCGCCCTCATCGGCGTGCTCTTCGTCGCGGTCGCCTTCGGCGCGGGCCGCCTGCTGCGCCCGGTCGTGCCGACGCCGGAGAAACTCCTGACCTACGAGTGCGGTGTCGACCCCGTCGGCGAGGGCTGGGCCCACACCCAGGTCCGCTACTACGTCTACGCCTTCCTGTACGTGATCTTCGCGGTCGACTCGATCTTCCTGTTCCCCTGGGCGACGGTCTTCGCCGCCCCCGGCTACGGCGCGACGACCCTCGTGGAGATGTTCATCTTCCTCGGCTTCCTCGCCGTGGGCCTGCTGTACGCATACAAGAAGGGCGTCCTGGCATGGACGTGAACCCCTCAGTGCCCGAGCCCGTCCTCCTGCCGGAGCCGAAGCGGCTCGGTGCCCTGGCCCGCCTGGCGCCCGAGCCGATGAAGGTGGTCCTGAACTGGGGCCGCCGCTACTCGCTCTGGGTGTTCAACTTCGGCCTCGCCTGCTGCGCGATCGAGTTCATCGCCGCGTCGATGGCCCGCCACGACTTCATCCGGCTCGGCGTCATCCCCTTCGCGCCGGGCCCCCGCCAGGCCGACCTGATGGTCGTCTCCGGCACGGTCACCGACAAGATGGCCCCGGCCGTCAAGCGCCTGTACGAGCAGATGCCCGAGCCGAAGTACGTCATCTCCTTCGGCGCCTGCTCCAACTGCGGCGGCCCGTACTGGGACTCCTACTCCGTCACCAAGGGCGTCGACCAGATCATCCCGGTGGACGTCTACGTCCCCGGCTGCCCGCCGCGCCCCGAAGCGCTGCTGCAGGGCATCCTCAAGCTCCAGGAGAAGATCGCCCGCGAGTCGCTGGGCGAGCGGTACGGCACCGGCACCGCCCGCCCGTCGACCGCCGCCCTGCAGAGCGGCCTGGTCAAGCCGCCGGCGCCGGCCCCCGCGCCCGAGGGGGACGCACGATGAGCACGGCCGGCTGGCTCCCCGCCCCCGCCGAGGAACTCTTCGGCGCGGACGCCACGGCCGAGGAGTCGTACGACCTCCTGACCGTGGACGTACCGCCGTCCGCCTGGCTCACCGCCCTGGAGACGGCCCGTACGACCCTGGCCTGCACCTACTTCGACTGGCTGAGCGCGGTCGACGAACCGGGCACGGGCTTCCGTGTGTCGGCGCACGTCGTCGCCCTGAACCCGGTCCGCCGCCTCCTCGTCCGTACGACGGTCCCGCACGACGCCCCGGCCCTGCCCTCGGCCGTCGGCGTCTACGCGGGCGCCGCCTGGCACGAGCGTGAGACCCACGAGATGTTCGGCGTCGCCTTCGAGGGCCATCCCGGGCTGGACCACCTGCTGCTCCCCGAGAACTTCGAGGGGCACCCGCTGCGCAAGGACTTCGTGCTCGCCGCCCGTGTCGCCAAGGCGTGGCCGGGCGCCAAGGAACCCGGCGAATCCGAGCACGGCGGCCCCAAGCGCCGCCAGATGCTGCCCCCGGGTGTGCCGGATCCCAACGAGTGGGGCCCGCTCAAGGGCCAGCTGCCCCCGGCTCCGGCCCGTCCGGCCAGGGCGGCGGGCCGCGCGGCGGGAGACCGCCCGGCGCGCGCCGCCGGGGACCGCCCGGTACGGCGCACCCGCTCGGCCGCGGAGGGCTCGGCCAGCCAGGCGGCACCGGCGGCACCGGGCGGCGAGGCTGCTGCCACGGGTGCGGCGGGCGCGCCGACCGCGCCGACAGGTGCCGGTGCGGGTGCCCCCGCCCGGCCGCGCCGGATGCGCAGCGCGAGCGAGGGCTCGGTGAGCCAGGCGGCGGCGCGGCCCGAGGACGCGGCGGCGCGCGAGCAGACCGGGGCCGAGGGCGACACCGGCCGGCAGGCCGCGGCGAAGCCGCCGGCGGAGGGGACGGCACCCCCGCCCGCCCGGCCGCGCCGCGCGCGCAGCGCCTCGGAAGGCTCGGCCACACAGCGCGCCCAGGCACCGGAGCCGGCCCCGTCCGAGCCGACGGAACCGCAGGAGCCGGCCGGCTCCGCCCGCAAGACCACGGCTCCGCGCAGCTCGGACGCCCCGTGGCACCACGCCCGCCCGGCCTTCGACGAGTCACAGCGGACCCCGGAACCGGAACGTGCCCCCGAACGGGAGCAGGCCCCCGCACCGGAGCAGGCCCCCGCGCCCGAGTCACGCCCCAAGGCCCCCGAAGCCCCGAGCACCCCCGACGACCCCGACGCCGACTCTGACCCCACAGGAGGCCCGCAGTGAACGACGCGCTGGACGTCGCTCTGCGACTCCTGGTCGTCTTCGTCGTCTTCCTCACCTTCCCGCTGATCGTGGGCCAGACCGAGCACAAGGTGATGGCCCACATGCAGGGCCGCCTCGGCCCGATGTACGCGGGCGGCTTCCACGGCTGGGCCCAGCTCATCGCCGACGGCGTGAAGTTCGCGCAGAAGGAGGACGTGGTCCCGGCGGGCGCCGACCGCCGCGTCTTCCAGCTCGCCCCCGCCGTGGCCCTGCTGCCGTATCTCCTCGTCCTGCTGGCCATCCCGATCGGCCCGAGCGAGGGCGCCGTCGGCCAGGTCCTGGACGCCGGCGTGTTCTTCGTGCTCGCGGTGATGGGCGTCGGCGTGCTCGGCTCGCTGATGGCCGGCTGGGCCAGCGCCAACAAGTTCTCCCTGCTGGGCGGCCTGCGCACGGCGGCCCAGCTGCTCGCCTACGAACTCCCGATGCTGCTGGCGGCGGCCTCGGTCGCGATGGCGGCGGGCACGGTCTCCCTGCCCGGCATCCTGCACTCCTTCCACTGGTGGTGGGTGCCCTGGCAGATCGTCGGCGCGGTCGTCTTCTTCGTGGCCGGACTCGCCGAGCTGCAGCGCCCGCCGTTCGACATGCCGGTCGCCGACTCGGAGATCATCTTCGGCGCGTACACCGAGTACACCGGCCTGCGCTTCGCCCTGTTCCTGCTCGCCGAGTACGCCGGCATCGTCGTCCTGTGCGGCCTGACCACCGTCCTCTTCCTGGGCGGCTGGCACGGCCCGTGGGGCGCCGACGGCCTCGGCTGGGTCTGGACCCTGCTGAAGACCGCGATCCTCGCCTTCCTGGTCATCTGGCTCCGCGTGACCTACCCGCGGCTGCGCGAGGACCAGCTCCAGAAGCTCTCCTGGACCCTCCTCGTCCCCCTCTCCCTCGCCCAGATCGCCCTCACCGGCATCGTCAAGGTGGTGATCCAGTAACCATGGCCCCCATTCCTGGTAGCGGCCTGGCCAAGGGCCTGGCCGTCACCCTGCGCACGATGACGAGGAAGTCCGTCACCGAGCAGTACCCGGACGCCCTGCCCGAGCTGCCGCCCCGCACCCGCGGCGTGATCGGCCTGTTCGAGGAGAACTGCACGGTCTGCATGCTCTGCGCCCGCGAGTGCCCGGACTGGTGCATCTACATCGACTCCCACAAGGAGACGGTCCCGCCCGCCGCCCCCGGCGGACGCGAGCGCAGCCGCAACGTCCTCGACCGGTTCGCGATCGACTTCTCCCTGTGCATGTACTGCGGTATCTGCATCGAGGTCTGCCCTTTCGACGCGCTGTTCTGGTCCCCGGAGTTCGAGTACGCCGAGACCGACATCCGCGACCTCACCCACGAGCGGGACAAGCTCCGCGAGTGGATGTGGACCGTGCCGGCCCCGCCCGCCCTGGACCCCGGCGCGGAGGAACCCAAGGAGATCGCCGCCGCCCGCAAGACCGCCGAGAAGCTGGCCGCCGCCCAGGCCGAGCCGCAGGAGCCGCAGGAGGGCGAGTCGTGACCCTCGCCGCACCCGTGAACCTCGCCGCGACGGGGAACCTCGTCGCGGCCGGGAACGGCTTCCTGTCCCCGACCGGCGTGGAGATCGCCTTCCTGCTCGTCGGCCTGGTCACCCTCGGCGCCGCGCTGGTCACCGTCACCACCCGCCAGCTGGTGCACGCCGCCCTCTGGCTGGTGGTCACCCTCGGCGGCCTCGCCGTCGAGTACCTGCTGCTCACGGCCGAGTTCATCGCCTGGGTGCAGGTCCTGATCTACGTCGGTTCCGTCGTCGTCCTCCTGCTGTTCGGTCTGATGCTCACCAAGGCCCCCATCGGCCGCTCCCCGGACGCCGACTCCGGCAACCGCTGGGCCGCTCTGGCCGTCGCGGTCGCCTCCGCCGTCGCCCTGGTGTGGGTGGTCGTGGACGCCTTCCGCACCACCTGGATCGACCTGGACGGCCCGGCCGCCGGCAGTACCCGGGTCACGGGTGCGAGCCTGTTCCGGCACTGGGTACTGCCGTTCGAGGCCTTGTCCGTGCTGCTCCTCGCGGCGCTGGTCGGCGCGATCGTGCTGTCCCGCAAGGCCGAGGCGGACGCGGCCTTCGGCGCCCCCGCCGGCGTCGACGTCCCCGGCGACAAGGAAGGCGCCCGCTGATGCACCTCGCCTACCCCGCCGTACTCTCCGCTCTCCTCTTCTGCACCGGCCTGTACGGCGTCCTCGCCCGCCGCAACGCGATCCTGGTCCTGATGTCGGTCGAGCTGATGCTCAACGCCGTCAACCTCAACCTGGTCGCCTTCGACGTCTGGCTCAGCCGGACTGCGAAGGACACCCTGCACTCCGGCCAGGCGCTGACCCTGTTCACCATCGCCATCGCCGCCGCCGAGATCGGCATCGGCCTGGCGATCGTGCTCGCCGTCTACCGCAACCGCGGCACCTCCGACATCGACAAGCTCCGCGACACCGCCGAGGGCGCCGAGCCCGAGGGCCCCGGCACCTCCGCGGCCGAGAAGGCTGAGGCCTCCGCGTGACCACGACCACCCTCGCCGTCCTCGTCCCCCTCCTGCCGTTCCTGGGCGCCGCGGCCGGTCTGCTGCTCGGCCGTACCGCCCCCGGATTCGTCCGCCCGCTCGCCGTGCTGCCGCCGCTGGCCTCGCTGGTGCTGGCCGCGCTGGTCGCCGTACGGCAGGGCGGCGACCAGGCCGTCGACGCCCACACCGAGCTGACGCCCACCGGATCCGTGCCGATCGAGCTGGCCCTGCACATCGACGGCTTCGCCGCGCTCGTCGCCGTCCTGGTCGCGTTCGTCGCGAGCTGCGTGCAGATCTACTCCACGGGCTACCTGCGGGACGACCCGCGCTACCCCTCGTACGCCGCTCTCGTCTCCCTGTTCACCTCCGCGATGCTCCTGGTCGTCTACTCCGGCGACCTGATCGTTCTGCTGGTCGGCTGGGAAGTCATGGGCATCTGCTCCTACTTCCTGGTCGGCCACTACTGGGAGACCCCCGAGGCCCGCGCCGCCTCCCTGAAGGCGTTCCTGGTCACCAAGCTCGGCGACGTGCCGTTCCTCATCGGCCTGTTCGCCCTCGCCACCGACGCCGGGTCGTTCCGCATCACCCGCGTCCTCGGCACCGTCGCGAGCGGCGGCCTCGACCACCCGACACTGATCGCGCTGCTGCTGCTCGCGGGCGTCGCGGGCAAGTCGGCGCAGTTCCCGCTGCACACCTGGCTCCCGGACGCGATGGCGGGCCCGACGCCCGTCTCGGCGCTGATCCACGCCGCGACGATGGTCGCCGCCGGTGTCTACTTCATCGCCCGTCTCCTTCCCGTCTTCGAGGCGTCCCAGGCCGCGATGGTGGTCCTCGCCGTCATGGCCGCCGTCACGATGGCCGGCTCCGGTCTCGCCGCGCTCGCCCAGGACGACATCAAACGCGTCCTCGCCTACTCGACGATCGGCCAGCTCGGCTACATGACCGGCGCCCTCGCCGTCGGCGACCGCGGTGCCGCCGTCTTCCACCTCCTGTCCCACGGCGCCTTCAAGGCGCTGCTGTTCCTCGCCGCCGGCGTGATCATCCACGCCGCCGGCACCAACTCACTCGCCGCCATGTCCCGCATGCACGGGCTGCGCGACCGCGTCCCGGACGCCTACTGGACGATGACCGTGGCGCTGCTCGCGCTCGCCGCGATCCCTCCCTTCAGCGGCTTCTTCTCCAAGGAGTCCGTCCTCGGCGCCGCCGAGCACGTGACCGCCGGCCACACCGAGCACGCCCCCGGCGCCGCCGGCTGGATCGTCCTCGTCGCCGGCCTGCTCACCGCCCTGCTCACCGCCGCGTACGCCACCCGGCTGTGGCTGCTGGCCTTCCGCGGCCGAGGTGCCGAGGCCCCCGACCACGGCCGGCAGCCGCTCACCATGACCGTGGTGCTCTGGGTCCTGGCGCTTCCCTCCCTCGCCTTCGGCGGGCTCGCCTACCGCTCGCTGCCCGGCTGGTTCGACGGCCGCGACCTGACCCCGACCCTCCTCACCTCGATCCTCGGCACGGGCCTCGCCGTGGTCGGCGGGCTGCTCACCCACGGCGCCTGGCAGCGCACCTCCGCACTTGCCGCCCGCATCCCGCTGGGCGCCGTCGCCGCCCACCCCGAGGGCGACGCCGGCCTGGTCGAGGCCGAGGCCATCGCCACCCACGAGCCTGCCTACGGCGACATCGCCTACGCCCCCGACCCGGCGGACCCCGGGCGGCTGCTGCTCGGCCCGCTGCACCGGCACGCGGCCGCCGGCTTCCACCTGGACGCCGTGTACTCGGCCCTGTTCGTCCGCCCGGTCCAGGCCGGAGCGAGCCTCGTCCGGTTCCTCGACCGCGAGGTCGTCGACACCTACGTACACGGCGCCGCCGCCCTGCCCCGGCTGCTCGGGGCCGCCGTACGGCGCGCCCAGACCGGCAATGTGCAGACCTATGTGAGCGCGCTGCTCGCCGGCACCGTCGTCTTGGCGGTCGCCGTCCTCCTCGTCGCCACGGGAGCGTGAGCAGGCGTGATCGATATCAACGAGTCCGTGATGCAGTTCCTTCTGGCATTCGTCGTCGTCGGCCCGCTCCTCGGTGCCGCCGCCGCTCTCCTCCCGGCCCCGCCCGGACTGAAGGGGAAGTCGCCCGAGCAAGCCGTGCTGCGGCACGGCGTGACCGTCACCGGCGCGATCCTCGTCGCCGCGATCGTCCTCGCGCTCGGCTTCGACCACGACCATCCGTCGAAGATGCAGGCCACCACCGACATCAGCTGGATCCCCGCACTCGACGTGCGGATCCACCTCGGCACCGACGGCATCTCCCTCCCCCTTCTGGTCCTGACCGCGCTGCTGACCTTCCTCTGCGCGCTCTACTCCTACTTCAAGCCGCCGTCGGGCCCGTCCCCGAAGGCGTTCGTCGCCCTGCTGCTCCTGCTGGAGTCCGGCACCCTCGCCACCTTCGCCGTCCTCGACCTGCTGCTGTTCTTCCTCGCGTTCGAGATGGTGCTCATCCCGATGTACTTCCTCATCGCCCGCTGGGGCGGCGAGGGCCGGACCCGGGCCGCGTGGAAGTTCATCCTGTTCACGCTGCTCGGCTCCGTGGTCATGCTGCTCGGCCTGCTCCTGATCGGAATCAAGGCGGGCACGTTCGACATGGTGGCACTCGCCACTGACAACGGCCGGTCGCTGACCACGTCCGTGCAGGTCATCGCCGTTCTCGCGATCGCGATCGGGCTCGCGGTGAAGACGCCGATGTGGCCGCTGCACAGCTGGCTGCCCGACGCCCACACCGCCGCGCCGACCGTCGGCTCGGTGCTGCTGGCCGGCGTCTTGCTGAAGATGGGCACGTACGGTTTCGTCCGGATCCTTCTGCCGATCGCGCCGGACGGCTTCCACACCTTCGCGCCGTACCTCGCCGCGTTCGCCGTCGTCGGGATCATCTACGGGTCCCTCGCCTGCCTGGCCCTCGCCAAGCGGGGCGCGAAGGGCGACCTCAAGCGGCTGATCGCCTACTCCTCCGTGGGCCACATGGGCTTCGTCCTGCTGGGCATCGCCACCATGACCCCGACCGGCGTGAACGGCGCCCTGTTCGCCAACATCGCCCACGGCCTCATCACCGGCCTGCTGTTCTTCCTGGTCGGCGCGCTCAAGGACCGCACGGGCACCACCGACCTGGACACCCTCGCCGAGGAGACCGGCGCCGCCCTCTACGGCAAGGCACCGCGCCTCGGCGGCCTGCTCGCGTTCGGTGCCGTCGCCTCGCTCGGGCTGCCCGGACTCGCCGGGTTCTGGGGCGAGATGCTGGCGCTGTTCGGTGCGTTCCGGCCCGCCGCCGACCTCAGCCGGCCGGCCTTCCTCACCTTCATGGCGATCGGCGCCTTCGGCACCCTGCTGACGGCCGCGTACATGCTGATCGTGGTCCGCCGCGTCTGCATGGGCGGCGCGGAGCGGGAGGTCCCGAAGCTCGCCGACGTCCACGGGTACGAGTTCGCCGCCTGGACCCCGCTCGTGGCCCTCACCGTCCTCGCCGGACTGTGGCCGAAGGCCCTGCTCGGCCTGACCGACCCGGCCGTGCAGCAGCTCCTCGCAGGAGGCACCCGATGAGCGCCCAGCCGCTTGCCGAGTCGCTGGTCCAGTCCGTCGACTGGCTCGCGATCGCCCCGCCCACCATCGCGGCCGTCGTGGCGCTCGCCGTCCTCGTCGCCGACCTGTTCGTGCCCGAGCCCCGCAAGGCCGTGCTCGGCCGGGTCTCGGTCGCCGCACTCGCCGCGGCGGCGCTGATGCTGCTGCCCCTCCTGGACGGCGACCGCAGCACCTTCTGCCTGACCGGCGGTACGCGCGCGTGCAGCTACACCGCCGACCACTTCACCCTCGTCATCCAGTTCCTGGTCCTCGGCGGCGCCCTCCTCGCGGCCCTCCTGTCCGTCACCCACCTGGACGACGAACGGCGCCGCGTCCCGCCGGGCGAGTTCTGGTTCCTGCTGCTGTCCTCCGCGGCCGGCGCCGCCCTGCTGCCCGCCTCCCGCGACCTGGCCACCCTGATCGTCGCCCTGGAGGTCGCCTCCCTGCCCGCCTTCGCCCTCGTCGGCATCCGGCACGGCGACAAGCGGTCCTCCGAGGCGGCCCTGAAGTTCTTCCTGTCCTCGGTCACCGCCACCGCGGTCAGCCTGATGGGCATCAGCTTCGTCTACGCCTCCACCGGCACCCTCCACCTCACCCAGGTCGCCCAGCGCCTGCCGCACGTCGACGGGCAGCTGCACACCCTCGCCCAGACCGGCGTCGTCCTCACCCTCGTCGGCTTCGCCTTCAAGACGGCCGCCGTCCCCTTCCACTTCTGGGTGCCCGACACCTACATCGGCGCGCCGCTGCCCGTCGCCGCCTACCTGTCCGTCGTCGGCAAGGCGGTCGGCTTCTCCGGCCTGATCCTCGTCACCGTCGTCGCGTTCCCGTCGTACGCCGACGTCTGGGGGCCCGCGCTCGCCGCCCTGGCCGCCCTCACCATGACCGTCGGCAACGTCGCCGCCCTGCGCCAGCAGGCCACGCGCGCGTACAGCGCCGTACGACTGCTCGCCTGGTCCTCCGTCGGCCAGGCCGGCTACCTGCTGGTGCCGATCGCCGCCGCCGGATACACCAAGGACGCCGAGAAGGCGATCGGCTCCACCGTCGCGTACGCCCTGATGTACGCCGCCGTGAACCTCGGCGCGTTCGCGGTGGCCGCCCTGGTGGGCCGCGGCCGGGCACTGAACCGGATCAGCGACTACCGGGGCCTGTACGCCGCCAACCCGGTCACCGCGCTCCTGATGGCCTTCTTCCTGCTCTGCCTGGCCGGGCTGCCGCCGGGTGTCATCGGCCTGTTCGCCAAGGTCACCGTGTTCTCGGCGGCCGTCGACGCGGGCCTCGGCTGGCTCGCCGTGGTGATGGCCGTCAACGTCGTCATCGCCCTCTTCTACTACCTGCAGTGGACGGCCCTGCTGTTCCGCGCCCCCGAGGGCGAGCCCGCCCGGCACCGCGTCCCGGCCCCCCTCACGGCAGCCATCGCCCTCACCGGAGTCCTCGGTGTCGCCCTCTCCGGAGCACCCCAGCTGGTCCTCCGCTTCGCGGACACCGGACTGTTCTAGGAGTCGGCACGCGCGCGTGGGGCACCCGAGCCGCCACGCGCGCGTGAGGCGAATGCGCACGTCACCCGTACGGCCGATCCGTCACCCCGGGCGCACCGGGGAACTCGGGACCTTTGCCTGGCGTTGTCACATACGGGAGGGTCCACTGGACCAAAGTGTTCCCCAGCTGCACGACTTGGAGGGCGCACCGTGCACCGCCGGCACAACGGGCTCAGGACCGCCGTACTCCTCGGGGGGCTGTCCGCACTCATCATCGTCATCGGCAGCTTCTTCGGCCGCACGGGACTGATCGTCGCGGTCCTGGTCGCCCTGGGGACGAACGCGTACGCGTACTGGAACAGCGACAAGCTGGCGCTCCGCGCGATGCGCGCCCGCCCGGTCAGCGAGTTCGAGGCCCCGGCGCTGTACCGGATGGTGCGCGAGCTGTCCACGCAGGCCCGCCAGCCCATGCCCCGGCTGTACATCTCGCCGACGGAGGCCCCCAACGCCTTCGCCACGGGCCGCAACCCCCGCAACGCGGCCGTGTGCTGCACCGAGGGCATCCTGCGTCTCCTGGACGAGCGCGAGCTGCGCGGCGTCATCGGCCACGAGCTGAGCCACGTCTACAACCGGGACATCCTCATCTCCTCGGTCGCGGGCGCACTGGCCTCGGTGATCATGTTCCTGGTGAACTTCGCCTGGCTGATTCCCCTCGGCCGCTCGGACGACGATGAAGGCCCCGGCCTGTTCGGCATGCTGCTGATCATGATCCTGGGCCCGCTCGCCGCCAGCCTGATCCAGCTGGCCATCAGCCGTTCCCGGGAGTACGAGGCGGACGCCTCCGGGGCCCAGCTCACCGGCGACCCGCTCGCCCTCGCCAGTGCCCTGCGCAAGCTGGAGACGGGCACGAAGCAGCTTCCGCTGCCCCCGGAGCCACGGATCGAGACGGCGAGCCACATGATGATCGCCAACCCCTTCCGTCCGGGTCAGGGACTCTCCAAGATGTTCTCCACGCACCCGCCGATGGCGGAGCGCATCGCCCGGCTCGAGAAGATGGCAGGTCGCCCGTGAAGACCATCCTGAACGTCATATGGCTCGTGCTGAGCGGTTTCTGGCTCTTCCTCGCCTACCTCGCCGCCGGCGTCCTGCTCTGCGTCACGATCATCGGCATCCCGTTCGGGATTGCCGCGTTCCGTATCGGCCTCTACGCCCTCTGGCCGTTCGGGTACACCACCGTCGAGCGGCGCGACGCGGGCGCTCCTTCCTGCGTCGGCAACGTCCTGTGGCTGGTCCTGGCCGGCTGGTGGCTGGCGCTCGCCCACATCGCCACCGGCATCGCCCTGTGCATCACGGTCATCGGCATCCCGTTCGGCATCGCCAACTTCAAGCTGATCCCGGTCTCCCTGCTGCCGCTGGGCCGCGAGATCGTCCCCACCGACCAGCCGTTCGCGTCCCGCTGAGCGAGCCGGCAGCGCACGCCCGTCAGGCCTGCTGACGGCACCTCACGCCCCGCGCCGCTCCGCCCACCACCGCCGTACGCCGTAGGCCGCCACGCCCACCGCGAGCACGCCCGCGCCCACGGCCACCGAGGCCGCGGGCAGCGCGAACGCCAGCGTGGCGCAGCCCAGCAGGCCCACCGCGGGCACCACGCGCGACAGCGGGGCCGCGCTCAGCGTCCAGGCCGAGGCGTTGGCGACGGCGTAGTAGGCCAGCACACCGAAGGACGAGAAGCCGATCGCGCCGCGCACGTCCACCGTCGCGGCCAGGACGGCCACCACGGCGCCCACGGCCAGCTCCGCCCGGTGCGGCACCTGGAACCGCGGATGCACGGCCGCCAGCGCGCCCGGCAGATGCCCGTCGCGGGCCATGGCGAGCGTCGTACGGGACACCCCGAGGACCAGCGCGAGCAGGGAGCCCAGCGCGGCCACCGCCGCCCCGGCCCGCACCACGGGCACGAGCCCCGGCACCCCGGCCGCCCGCACCGCGTCGGCCAGCGGTGCCGCCGCGTGCCCGAGCCCGCCCGGGCCGAGGACCGCGAGCACCGCGACGGCCACGCACGCGTACACCACCAGAGCGATCCCCAGGGCCAGCGGGATCGCCCGCGGAATCGTGCGCGCCGGATCGCGCACCTCCTCCCCGAGGGTGGCGATCCGCGCGTACCCGGCGAACGCGAAGAACAGCAGTCCCGCTGCCTGGAGCACCCCGCCCGCACCCGACGACAGCCCGACGTCCAGCCGTCCCGTGTCGGCGCGCCCCGAGGTGAGGCAGACGACGACCACGGCCGCGAGAACGGCCAGGACGACGGCCACGATCACGCGCGTCAGCCATGCGGACTTCTGGATCCCGCCGTAGTTCACGGCGGTCAGGGCCACCACGGCCGCGACCGCCACCGCGTGCGCCTGCCCCGGCCACACGTAGGCGCCCACAGTGAGCGCCATGGCCGCGCAGGAGGCCGTCTTGCCGACCACGAAGGCCCAGCCGGCGAGATAGCCCCAGAAGGCGCCCAGCCGCTCCCTGCCGTACACGTAGGTGCCGCCGGAGGCCGGGTAGCGGGCGGCGAGCCGGGCCGAGGACATGGCGTTGCAGTAGGCCACCACGGCCGCGACGCCCAGACCGGGCAGCAGCCCGGACCCGGCGGCGCGCGCGGCCGGCCCCAGAGCCGAGAAGACGCCGGCGCCGACCATCGAGCCGAGGCCGACGACCACGGCGTCCCGTACACCCAGGGTGCGGCGCAGACCGGCATCGGTACGTGTCATGCGCCGCACCCTACTGAGCGCGGCAACCGGCGGGTGGACCCGTGACGTCCTCTTCGTCGACAGGGCACGAACACGCGCGCGACGTACAGCGGATCCTCACCGGAAAATCAGGGGCCGGACAGTGCGGACACAGCGCGGAAGGGCAGGTTCACGGCATGAGCATCATCGGTTGGATCATCCTGGGACTGCTGGCCGGAGCCATCGCCAAGGTCCTGCTGCCGGGCCGCGACCCCGGCGGCTTCATCGGTACGACCCTCATCGGCGTCGCGGGCGCGTTCATAGGCGGCTGGATCTCGGCCCGCTGGCTGGACCACCCGATCACCAAGGACTTCTACGACGGCGCCACCTGGGCCGCGGCCATCGGCGGCTCCCTGGTGCTGCTGATCGTGTACCGCATCCTGTTCGGCAACTCACGCGACTGAGCGCGGCACGGCAGCACGGAAGGGCGGGCACCGCGGGGTGCCCGCCCTTCCTATGCCCACCGTCCGCTTACCGGTGGTGCCTACCGGTGGTGCGTACCGGTGGTTCTTACCGGTAGTTCACGAACTGCAGGGCGAAGTCGAAGTCCTTGCCCTTCAGGAGCGCGATGACGGCCTGCAGGTCGTCACGGCTCTTGGAGGTGACGCGCAGCTCGTCACCCTGGACCTGGGCCTTCACGCCCTTCGGACCCTCGTCACGGATGATCTTCGCCACCTTCTTCGCGTTCTCCTGGGAGATGCCCTCCTCGATCGAGGCGAAGATCTTGTACTCCTTGCCCGAGAGCTGCGGCTCTCCGGCGTCGAGCGCCTTCAGCGAGATGCCGCGCTTGACGAGCTTCGACTCGAAGACGTCGAGGACAGCCTTCACCCGGTCCTCGGAGTTCGCCTCCATGAGGATCTTCTCACCGGACCACGAGATCGAGGCCCCCACGCCCTTGAAGTCGTAGCGCTGCGAGATCTCCTTGGCGGCCTGGTTGAGGGCGTTGTCGACCTCCTGCCGCTCGACCTTCGAGACGATGTCGAAACTGGAGTCGGCCATGTCCTGTGGCTCCTTGTATCGGGTGCGTGATCGGGTGCGTGCCGGCGTGCGCGGCGGCGACCGCCGGACCCGGTGGAGCACCGGGCCGCATCCGCACCAGCCTAGCCACCCCGGGAGCCGAGGGGTGGAGATCAATCGGGTGGCGAAGCACCCCTCTCCATCGGGTATTGTTTACGTCGTTGCCGGAGAGCACCGCCGAAAGCGGGTTCGAAGGCGGCATCACCCCGGCGGTGTGCCCGAGCGGCCAAAGGGAGCAGACTGTAAATCTGCCGGCTCAGCCTTCCCAGGTTCGAATCCTGGCGCCGCCACACGGGAGCGAGGCCCCGTGACCTGCTTTGACAGCAGGTCACGGGGCTTTCGTCGTTGTGGTCCGGACGCGGGCCCGATGGTCGTGGATCCCGATGGCTTCACTAGAATCGAACGTGTGAACGAGGACCGTCCGCTGACGCGTCTCGACATGCTGCGCTTCGCCCGCCGCGTCGTCGAACACCAGGCTGCCCGGCAGCTTGCGCTGATCGACCGGTGGATCGCCGACGAGGAACGCCGGGAGGCCGAACGGCAGCGCCGCCTCACCGCCCGGCAGGCCGCCCCGGAGTGGGCCATCGAGCGGGGCCTGAACGGCCGGAGCGCGGTGTACGTCCACGCCGGCGGCTGCACGGGCGCCGGCGGGCGGGCGAGGGGCGTGGGCCGGGATCAGGCGGTACGGGCCCTCACCGAGGGAGGCGTCCCCGCGTGCCCGCTGTGCCGGCCGGACACCACGCTGGGGATTCTCGAATGACCGGCCCGGGTGCGGGCCCGGCCGGTCCGGATGATGCTGGAGCCATGGCCGGGAAACGTCCGATCATCGTGCACGTGCCGTCCCCGACCGGCGGCCGCCGGGTGCGGGTCGACGGCGAGATTCTCGGCCTCGCGCACAACGTGCGGGACCTGGTGGAGTTCCTCCGCCGGGCGGGGCTGGAGATCGAACCGGAAGACGTGGCCGACTCGCCGCTGATCGACTGGCGCGGAGTGGGCCCCGACCGGTGGGAGGCGGAGACCCGGGCCTGACCGCGGCGCCGTCGTGCCGCCCTGCCCGTCCGGGCGCAGGCGCGGGGCGCCTGTTCCGGGCACACTGGCGGCATGTCCTCCCGACGCAGAACCTGCCCCGTGTGCCGCCGCGAAATCGCCGTCGTCGCGGGCCGCTTCGCGCGCCACGACCCGCCCGGGGCGCGGGAGCACGGGGAACTCGTCTCCTGCGCCGGGTCCCGGCGGCAGGCACAACTCGGAGCCGCCCAGCCGTCCTTGGACGGCTACGTCGTGCCGGACTTTCCCGGTCAGCTGCCGTTGTTCTGAATGCTCACGTGTTCTGGCGGGTCGTCAGCAGCCCGTCCGAGCCGGTGTGCAGCGGGTCCGACCGGTCAACGGCCGAGGGGCGGTCTCAGTTCCCGGCAACCGACTTGACCGCGACCGACACCGGCGTCGAACCGCTGATCAGCTCCAGCGTCAGACCGGCCGTCGCCGGCGTGTCCACCAGCTCCGCCAGCACGGCCGCCACGTCGTCCCGTGGGATCGCTCCGCGTCCCGTGTGCGCCTCCATACGGACCAGGCCGGTGCCCGCGTCGTCCGTCAGCGAGCCCGGGCGCAGGATCGTCCAGTCCAGCGCCTCCTGCCGGGTGACGTACGCGTCGGCCTCGCCCTTGGCGCGCAGGTACACGTCGAAGACCTCGTCACCCCGGTGCGCGGGATCCGCGCCCATCGAGGACACCACCACGAAGCGCCGTACGCGCGCGCGTACGGCCGCGTCCGCGAACAGCACCGCCGCGCCCCTGTCCACCGTGTCCTTGCGGGCGGTGCCGCTGCCCGGGCCCGCGCCGGCCGCGAAGACCGCCGCGTCCGCGCCCTGGAGGTGCGCCGCGACCTCCTCCACCGAGGCGGACTCCAGGTCGAGCAGGACCGGTTCGGCTCCGGCCGCCCGCAGATCGTCGCCCTGTTCGGCCTTGCGGATGATGCCCGCCACCTCGTCTCCGCGCGCGGAGAGCAGACGCTCCAGCCGCAGCGCGATCTGACCATGACCACCAGCGATGACAATGCGCATGAATCCGACCGTACGCCCGAAGGGGCGCATCCGCCGCACGAGTTAACCGGCGCGGCCGGAGTGCGCCGGGCTCGCCCACGCCGGCGCGCGCCCAGCGTGCACCACCCGAATGCGCGCCCGGCGTGCACCTCCGACCACGCTCACGACAGCTCCCCGCGCCCCTGCCGCGGCAGCCCCAGCTCCGCTGCCGCCGCCGAATTGCAGTACTCGCGGACGGCGCTCGTGCGGGCCACCACCCGGCCCCGGTGCACCACGATCCGGCTGTAGGCCAGGGAGAGCGCGCCGGCGAGATGGTCGCCGCGTACGGCCAGCAGCTCCGCGGGGAAGCCCGCCTCCACCCGGACCTCCGGCAGCCCCAGCGCCGCGCGGGCCGAGGCGCACACGGCGTCGTACGCGTCCTCCGGGCGCAGGCCGTGGAGGGAGGCGAGGAGGTAGGCGGCCTCCAGGGGGTCGCCGCGGCCGACCGGGTTCGAGACATCGCGCAGGGCGCCGCTGCCGGCCGCCACCCGTACCCCGGCCGCGCGCAGCAGCCGCACCGGCGCCGCGCCCCGGCGGTCGGCGCCGCCGCAGCAGCCCTGGGGCAGGCACACCACCGTCACGCCGGCCGCGGCGAGCTGGTCGGCGATGCGGGAGGCGGCCTCGGTGGGCAGGCGCGCGAGACCGGCGCACGGTCCGATCGTCACGCCGGGGCGCAAGCCCCCCGCCATGGCCGCGAGCCGGGACAGCCGGGCCGGGTCGGCCGCGTCCGTGTGCAGGTCCACCGGGCAGCCCTGTTCGGAGGCCACCTCCAGGACCGTTTCCACGTAGCCGGTGGGATCCGGGTCCAGGTCCGGGCAGCCGCCCACCACGGAGGCGCCCATCTTCACCGCGTCCCGCAGCATCGCGAGCCCGTCGGCCCCGGCCGCCCCGGTCAGCAGCCGGGGCATCGCCACCGTCGTCAGCTCCGCCAGCCCCCGCAGCGACCGCCGGGCCTGCAGGACCGCGCCGAGCGCGCCGAGCCCCTGGACGTCGCCCACGCGCACGTGCGCGCGTACCGCCGTCGCCCCGTGCCCGAGCTGCAGCAGGGCCGCCTCCGTGGCCCGGCGCTGGACGTCCTCGGGGGCGTACGACACCGGGCCGGGGCGCTCGGCGGACAGGGCGGTGTCACCGTGGGCGTGCGGTTCGGCCGGGGCCGGCAGGAGCAGGTAGCCGCTCAGGTCCACGCGGGTGGCGCCGGTCCGGGCCGGGCCCGGCGCGAGACTGCCTGCCGTGCCCACCGCCTCGATGCGACCCCCGCCCAGCCGTACGTCCACGGTCCTGCCGTCGGTGAGCCGCGCCCCGCAGAGCAGGAGGGCGGCAGGGTCGGACGGTCCCGAGGACCCCGACGAGTTCGACGGCGGTTGCGGCTGCGGCTGGCTGTCGGGCATCGCGCTCCAGGGTCGGGGCCGGCGGCTCGGGCGGGCCGGCCTGAGGGATTCGAGGCCGTGCATCGCCCCAAGATCACGCAGAGTGAGTCGAGCCTAGGGTGGCGAGCCGCGCAGGGCGCGCAGGAGCGCAATAGTCGTACCGGCGTGGTCCGCCTCAGGCGGTACACGTGTCGCCCGCGCGCGTGGCCGACGTCCGGCCTGTCCACGCCCCACGCGCGCGTCGGGCCCCTTACGCACCCCCGAGGGGCTCAGGGGGTTGCCGAGAGGGCTGGGAAGAGGGTCGCGGTGGGCGGCCGGATACGGATTTGGGTGAACGGCGGCGGACCGTGTAATGTCTTCATCGCTCGCCCCAATAGCTCAGTCGGCAGAGCGTCTCCATGGTAAGGAGAAGGTCAACGGTTCGATTCCGTTTTGGGGCTCTGGTGTGAGAGGTTCCCGTCGCAAGGCGGGGGCTGATCTCATCAAAGCGGTGTAGCTCAGTCGGTAGAGCAAGCGGCTCATAATCGCTGTGTCACCGGTTCAAGTCCGGTCACCGCTACTGACAGTAGCCGATTGTGGGGTCGGTCCTTCGATCGGCTACTCTTTCTTGCGTTGAATTAGACCATCCGTTCGTCTTAGGAGCACTCACGTGGCTGCCACCGACGTCCGCCCGAAGATCACGCTGGCCTGCGTGGAGTGCAAGGAGCGGAACTACATCACCAAGAAGAACCGGCGTAACAACCCGGATCGTCTTGAGATGAAGAAGCACTGCCCGCGTTGCAACGCGCACACCGCGCACCGCGAAACGCGATAATCAGGCTCGTCCGCGAGGCCGTCCCCTTCCGAGGGGGCGGCCTCACGGCGTTTCACCGGCTCGGCGCTCACTTCGCCCCACCGGCCCCGCGCACATTCCACGGCGGGTTCCGGCTAATTTGGGGGCATCACAGCAGAGATCAGGAGGTGCCGGGCCATGGCGCTCGACCAGTCCTTCGTGGGGCGGACCTACCCGCCCACCGCCCCCTATGAGGTGGGCCGGGAGAAGATCCGCGAGTTCGCCGAGGCGGTGGGCGAGACCAACCCGGTGTACGTGGACCCCGAGGCCGCCAAGGCGTTCGGCCACCCCGATGTGATCGCTCCGCCGACCTTCGTGTTCTCCATCACGTTCCGTGCCGCCGGACAGGTCGTCGAGGACCCCCAGCTGGGGCTGGACTACAGCCGCGTCGTGCACGGCGACCAGAAGTTCGCCTACGCCCGCCCGGTGCGCGCCGGCGACCGGCTCACGGTCACCTCCACGATCGAGGCGATCAAGTCCCTCGCGGGCAACGACATCCTGGACATCCGCGGTGAGGTGCACGACGAGGCCGGCGAGCACGTCGTGACCGCCTGGACCAAGCTCGTGGCCCGCGCGGCCGAGGAGGCGTGAGCACGAGATGACGGCGAAGATCGCGTACGACGACGTCGAGGTCGGCACCGAGCTGCCGGCCCAGAGCTTCCCCGTGACCCGAGACACACTCGTGCGGTACGCGGGTGCCTCCGGGGACTTCAATCCGATCCACTGGAACGAGAAGTTCGCCAAGGAGGTGGGCCTGCCGGACGTCATCGCGCACGGCATGTTCACCATGGCCGAGGCGATCCGCGTGGTCACCGACTGGACCGGGGACCCGGGCGCGGTCGTGGAGTACGGAGTCCGCTTCACCAAGCCCGTCGTCGTCCCGAACGACGGCCAGGGCGCCCTGATCGAGGTCAGCGGCAAGGTCGCGGCCAAGCTGGACGACAACACCGTGCGGGTCGACCTCACGGCGATGAGCGCCGGCCAGAAGGTGCTGGGCATGTCCCGGGCGGTCGTACGACTGGCCTGACGGCCGGGCCGGCAGGCTCACGAACGTAAGGGGCGCCCTCCATGGAGCGGCGCCCCTTACGCGTATCCCCGCGCGGAGGCGCTGTTGCCAAGTTAGTGATTGAGTACTAACTTAGTCGCATGGTCAGGATGAGCGCAGAGGAGCGGCGCGAGAGTGTCATCCGCGCGGCGATGTCCGAGTTCGCGCGCGGCGGATACCACGGCACCTCCACCGAGGCGATCGCCAAGCGGGTCGGGGTGTCGCAGCCGTATCTCTTCCGGCTCTTCCCGGGCAAGAAGGCGATCTTCCTGGCGGCGGCGGAACGCTGCGTGGAGGAAACCATCCGGACCTTCGAGGAAGCCTCCGAAGGGCTGCGGGGCGAAGAGGCCCTGCACGCCATGGCGAACGCGTACACCAAGGTCATCGCGGAGCGGCCCGAGCGGCTGATGATGCAGATGCAGATGTACGTCGCGGTGGCGGCCGCCGAGGAGGAGGGCGACCGCGAGTTCGGCGAGACCGTCCGGGCCGGGTGGATGCGGCTGTGGGACACGGTGCATCTGCCGCTCGGTGCGGACGTCGACGAGACGACCACGTTCCTGGCGTACGGAATGCTGATCAACTGCCTGGTGGCCATGGGTTTCCCGCCTCGGCATCGGGTGTGGGAGGGGCTCTATCCGTCGGCTCGGGTGACGGGGCGCCTGGAAAAGTAGGGCGGGCGGGGAGGGCCGGCGACGCCTTTCCCTGCCCACGAAAGTTAGTCAGCAATAACTAACCAGAGATCATTCTCCGGGGGAGCGATGGCACAGCAGTCAGCAATACCCAGCACCACCTCGCGCGCGGGGGCCGTGTGGGCCCTCGTCATCACCAGCGTCGCCGGCTTCATGGCGGCCCTGGACAACCTCGTCGTCACGACCGCCCTGCCCTCCATCCGCGAGGACCTCGGCGGCGCGCTGGACGACCTGGAGTGGACCGTGAGCGCCTACACGCTCACCTTCGCCGTCCTGCTGATGACCGGCGCCGCGCTCGGCGACCGCTTCGGGCGCCGTCGGCTCTTCATCGCCGGACTCGCCGTGTTCACCGGCGCCTCCGCCGCCGCGGCCATGGCACCCGGCATCGGCTCCCTGATCGCCGCCCGCGCGGTCCAGGGTGTCGGCGCGGCCGTGATGATGCCGCTCACACTGACCCTCCTGACCGCGGCCGTGCCCGCGGCCAGGCGAGGGACGGTGTACGGCATCTGGGGCGCCGTCAACGGGCTCGCCGTCGCCTCCGGGCCGCTGATCGGCGGCAGCCTCACCGAACACGTCTCCTGGCACTGGATCTTCTGGCTGAACGTCCCGCTCGGCCTGGTCGCGCTGCCGCTCGCCCGGCTGCGCCTGGCCGAGTCCTACGGCGCCGGCGCCCGGCTCGACGTCCCCGGCACGCTGCTCGCCAGCGGCGGGCTCTTCGGAATCGTGTACGGCCTGGTCCGCGGGCCCGCCGACGGCTGGACCGACCCCGTGGTGCTGACCGCGCTGAGCGCGGGCGGCGCGCTGCTGGCGGGCTTCGTGCTCTACAGCTCCCGCGCAGCCGGCCCCATGCTGCCGATGCGGCTGTTCCGCTCCCGCGCCTTCGCCGGGATCAACGCGGCCAGCCTGCTGATGTTCGTCGGGATGTTCGGCTCGATCTTCCTGCTCAGCCAGTACATGCAGGGCGTCCTCGGCTATTCGCCCACCGAGGCGGGGCTCAGGATGCTGCCCTGGACCGGCATGCCGATGCTCGTCGCGCCCGTCGCCGGGATCCTCTCCGACCGGGTCGGCGGCCGGCCGGTCGTCGCCGCGGGACTGTTCCTGCAGGCCGCCGGGCTCGGCTACATGGCCTGGGTGGCCACCACGGACGCCTCCTACGCCGTCCAGCTGCCCGCCCTGATCATCAGCGGCGTCGGCATGGCCCTGTTCTTCGCACCGGCCGCCGCCCTGGTCATGTCCAGCGTCAGCCCGCAGGAACAGGGCATCGCCTCCGGTGCGAACAACGCGCTGCGCGAGGTGGGCGGTGCACTCGGCATCGCGGTCATGTCGTCGATCTTCTCCGCGCGGGGCGGCTACGAGTCCGCGCAGAACTTCGTGGACGGTCTGCGGCCGGCCCTCGTCACCGGCTCGGCGGTGGTCGCCCTCGCCGCGGTCGCCGCCCTGGTGATCCCGGCCCGCCGGAGCGCCGGCACGACCGCCACGGCGGCGGGACAGGCGCCCGCACCGGTCCTCGAAGCCACGTCCCGCTGACCGGCGCCACCGCGGGCGTGGACCGTGGCTCACAACGGTCCACGCGCGCGTGCGTGTGTTCTGCGGGTGCACGCGCGTGCGCGGCGACCTGCCACGGCCCCGGAGGCGAGCGACGGAAGCGGGAGGGGGCCCGCACGCGCGCGTACGGCGCTGTCGGACCCGTCTCGTAGTCTTGGGCCCGTGCAGGTACTCCACGACGCCCCCCTTGCCCCGCTGACCACCTTCCGGCTGGGCGGTCCCGCGACGCGGCTGGTGACCGCCGCGACCGACGCCGAGGTGATCGCCGCTGTCCGTGAGGCCGACGACAGCGGTACCCCGCTGCTGATCATCGGCGGCGGGTCGAACCTCGTCATCGGCGACAAGGGCTTCGACGGCACCGCCCTGCGCATCGCCACGCGCGGTGTCGAACTGCGCGGCACGACCCTGGAGCTGGCGGCCGGCGAGGTGTGGACCGACGCCGTCGCGCGCACCGTGGAGGCCGGGCTCGCCGGGATCGAGTGCCTGGCCGGCATCCCCGGCTCCGCGGGCGCCACGCCGATCCAGAACGTGGGCGCCTACGGCCAGGAGGTCTCCTCGACGATCACGGAGGTGATCGCGTACGACCGGCGGGCCGGCGAGACCGTCACGCTGACCAACGAGGAGTGCGCCTTCTCGTACCGCCACAGCCGCTTCAAGGCCGATCCCGAGCGCTATGTCGTGCTCCGGGTCCGCTTCGAGCTGGAGGACGCGGGCGGGCTGTCCGCGCCGGTCAAGTACGCCGAGGCGGCCCGCGCGCTCGGCGTGGAGCCCGGCGACCGGGTGCCGCTCGCCGACGCCCGCGAGACCGTGCTGAAGCTGCGCGCCGGGAAGGGCATGGTGCTGGACGCCGAGGACCACGACACCTGGTCGGCCGGTTCCTTCTTCACCAACCCGATCCTCACCGACGAGCAGTTCGCCGCGTTCCACGCGCGCGTGCGCGAGCGGCTGGGCGACGGCGTCGAGCCGCCCGCCTACCCGGCGGGGGAGGGCCGTACGAAGACCTCCGCGGCCTGGCTGATCGACAAGGCGGGCTTCACCAAGGGCTACGGCACCGGCCCCGCCCGCATCTCCACCAAGCACACCCTCGCCCTCACCAACCGGGGCCGTGCCACCACGGAGGACCTGCTGGCCCTGGCCCGCGAGGTGGTCGCCGGCGTCCGCGAGGCCTTCGGCGTCACGCTGGTCAACGAGCCGGTGACCGTGGGCGTGAGCCTGTAGCCGGGCCGGCTCAGTAGGCCACCCCCACCCCCTGCTTCACCGTCTCCCCGGCGTCGACCATCGACAGCATCGCGTGCGCGACGTCCGCGCGCGCGATGAAGCGGCCCTTGGGCGGGAAGCCGCCGATCACCGTGCGGTAGCGCCCGGTGAGCGGCTTGTTCTGCAGACGCGGCGGCCGTACGGACGTCCAGTCGGTGCCGCTGCGGGCCAGCTCGGCCTCCATCTCGCGCAGATCGGCGTAGACGTCCTTCAGGATCGCCGACACGAGGCCCCGCATCCCGCGGTCCAGGGCGCCGTCGTCCGCCGG
Organism: Streptomyces sp. NPDC046727; assembly: GCF_040645635.1. NCBI lineage: Bacteria > Bacillati > Actinomycetota > Actinomycetes > Kitasatosporales > Streptomycetaceae > Streptomyces > Streptomyces sp. NPDC046727. The sequence goes on along the minus strand of NZ_JBEYYR010000001.1, from coordinate 301,023 downwards.
AGCCGGGCCGACCGGGGCGGCGCTGACCACCAGCAGCCGGCGTACGCCCTCCGCCTCCATGGCGCCGAGGACCGTACGCGTCAGCCGGGTCGCCACCCCGGCGTCCTTGCGGCTGCGGGCGCCCAGGCCGGACAGGACCGCGTCGCGGCCCCGGACGGCGGCGCGCAGCTCCTCCGGGTCGGTCAGACCGCTGCGGGCGACCTCCAGACGGTCCCCGGTGACGCCGAGCCGGGCGGGGTCCCGTACGACCGCCGTGACCTCGTGACCGGCGTCCAGGGCCTGACGGACCAGCTCCCGGCCGATCCCTCCCGTGGCGCCGAAAACCGTCAGCTTCATGGTGACTCCTCTGTTCTCCCGAGAGGTGGGTGAATACTTACTCACCCTGCTGCACCCTAGAGTGGGTAAGCACTCACCCACCCGTCAAGCAGCAAGGGAGCCCCATGGAGACGAAGCCGGCGCGTGTCCGCATCCTCGACGCCGCCCACGAGCTGATGCTCACCGTCGGACTCGCCCGCGCCACCACCAAGGAGATCGCCCGCGCGGCCGGCTGCTCCGAAGCGGCCCTCTACAAGTACTTCGACAGCAAGGAAGAGCTGTTCGTACGGGTTCTCGCCGAGCGCCTGCCCCGGCTCGCCCCGCTGCTCGACAGCCTCGCCGCCGAACCCGGACGGGGCACCCTGGAGGAGAACCTCACCGAGATCGCCCGCCAGGCCGCTCTGTTCTACGAGCAGAGCTTCCCGATCGCCGCCTCCCTGTACGCCGAGACCCAGCTCAAGCGGCGCCACTACGACGCCCTGCGCACCATCGGCTCCGGCCCGCACGTGCCCCTCCAGGGCCTGGACGCCTATCTCCGCGCCGAACAGGCCGCCGGCCGGGTCCGCGGCGGCGCCGACACCTACGCCGCGGCCTCGCTCCTCCTGGGTGCCTGCGCCCAGCGCGCCTTCGCCTACGACGCCACCGAGAGCGGCGAACGGCCGCCCGTCGACGACTTCGCCGCCCGGCTGGCGCGGACCCTGCTGGGCGGAATCTCCGTTGCGGACAGCCCATGAGCCCCGCCAGCCTGCTGCCATGAGGCACCACCCGTGCGGCTGAGACTGCGGGAGTTCCGGCCGCGCACCGGGCCGTACACCCACCGGATCGTCCAGCCCCGGCACCCCCTGCGCCACACCTCGCTGCGCGCCCCCGACCCCATCGGCCTGCTGCTCGGCGACCACGACGGGCTCAGCCGGCTCGCCGGCCTGTTCTCCTTCGCGGCCTGCTCCCGGCACACGATCGTCCACGTGCCGCTGCGCGACAGCGTCCCGCCCGACGAGGGCGTCGGCGAGCCGGTCGACCTCGTCCTCGCCCATGACAGCCTCGGCCTGCGCCCCAGCCGGTGGCCCGAGCTGCGCCGCGGGCTACGGCAGGGCACCCCGCTGACCGTCCGCACCGACGAGGCGCGCACCGCGCGGGACGCCGCCGCCTGGCGCGCACGCCAGGAGCGCATCGGCTTCCGGGAAGAGCTGAGGCACGCCACGCACGCGCGTGCCCTCTTCCTCTTCGGCAACCGGGACATGTTCGCCGACACGGCGATCCGGCTCGCTCGCGCGGCGGGCCACGGACCGCACCAGGAGGGGGTCGGCGAGGGACACATGGCGTACCTGGGATCGGTGTTCCACCTGGCCGATCCGCCCGGCGGCGGACACCCGGTCGAGCTGATGATCCGCTTCAAGCCCTGTCCGCCCTACGCCCACTTCAGGCCGCCGGGCGCGCCAGCCAGTCGTCCACGCCGGCCAGCAGCCGCGCCCTGACCTCCTCCGGGGCCGCCGAACCCCGGACCGACTGCCGGGCCAGCTCCGCGAGTTCGGCGTCCGTGAAGCCGTGGGCGTGGCGGGCGATCTCGTACTGGGCGGCCAGCCGGGAGCCGAACAGCAGCGGGTCGTCGGCGCCCAGGGCCATCGGGACGCCCGCCTCGAAGAGCGTGCGCAGGGGCACGTCCTCGGGCTTCTCGTAGACGCCGAGCGCCACGTTCGAGGCCGGGCAGACCTCGCAGGTCACGCCCCGGTCGGCCAGCCGCTTCAGCAGCCGCGGGTCCTCGGCCGCCCGCACCCCGTGCCCCACCCGTGTGGCGTGCAGGTCGTCCAGGCAGTCCCGGACCGACGCCGGGCCGGTCAGCTCGCCGCCGTGCGGGGCCGACAGCAGGCCGCCCTCACGCGCGATGTGGAAGGCCCGGTCGAAGTCCCGCGCCATGCCGCGCCGCTCGTCGTTCGAGAGCCCGAAGCCGACCACGCCCCGGTCCGCGTAGCGCACCGCCAGCCGGGCCAGGGTGCGCGCGTCCAGCGGGTGCTTCATCCGGTTCGCGGCGACCAGGACGCGCATACCGAGCCCGGTCTCCCGGGACGCCGTGTCCACCGCGTCCAGGATGATCTCCAGGGCCGGGATCAGCCCGCCCAGCCGGGGCGCGTACGACGTGGGGTCCACCTGGATCTCCAGCCAGCCCGAGCCGTCCTTCAGGTCCTCCTCCGCGGCCTCCCGGACCAGCCGCTGGATGTCCTCCGGCTCGCGCAGGCAGGAGCGCGCCGCGTCGTACAGCCGCTGGAAGCGGAACCAGCCCCGCTCGTCCGTGGCGCGCAGCCTGGGCGGTTCGCCGCTGGTCAGCGCGTCGGTCAGTGCCTCGGGCAGACGTACGCCGTACTTGTCGGCCAGTTCCAGGACGGTCCCCGGCCGCATCGAGCCGGTGAAGTGCAGGTGCAGGTGGGCCTTCGGCAGCTCAGAGAGATCACGTACACGCTCCATTCCCAGATCCTGCCGTACGCCACCGCCGTCCCGGTAGCCGTTTCCCCGTACGTGGGCTTGCTCGCACACAGAAGCGGGCCGTTCCCCCGGAGGGAAACGGCCCGCACGCGCGCGTGGCGGCCGGGAACTAGGCCCGCGCCTCCGCCAGCAGCTTCTGGATCCGGCTCACGCCCTCGACGAGGTCCTCGTCACCGAGCGCGTACGACAGCCGCAGGTAGCCGGGGGTGCCGAAGGCCTCGCCCGGGACGACCGCGACCTCGGCCTCCTCCAGGATCAGCGCGGCCAGCTCGACCGTGTCCTGCGGGCGCTTGCCGCGGATCTCCCTGCCGAGCAGCGCCTTCACCGAGGGGTAGGCGTAGAACGCGCCCTCGGGCTCCGGGCAGACCACGCCGTCGATCTCGTTGAGCATCGACACGATCTTCTTGCGGCGCCGGTCGAAGGCCTCGCGCATCTTCGCGACGGCCTCAAGGTCACCGGAGACGGCGGCCAGGGCGGCCACCTGGGCGACGTTCGAGACGTTCGAGGTGGCGTGCGACTGCAGGTTCGTCGCGGCCTTGACGACGTCCTTCGGGCCGATGACCCAGCCCACACGCCAGCCGGTCATGGCGTACGTCTTCGCCACACCGTTGACCACGACGCACTTGTCGCGCAGCTCGGGCAGGAGCGCGGGCAGGGACACGGCGGCGGCGTCGCCGTAGACCAGGTGCTCGTAGATCTCGTCGGTGAGCACCCACAGGCCGTGCTCGACGGCCCAGCGGCCGATCGCCTCGGTCTCGGCCTCGGAGTACACCGCGCCGGTCGGGTTGGACGGCGAGACGAAGAGCACGACCTTCGTCTTCTCCGTGCGCGCCGCCTCCAGCTGCTCCACGGAGACGCGGTAGCCGGTCGTCTCGTCGGCGACGACCTCCACCGGGACACCGCCCGCGAGGCGGATCGACTCCGGGTACGTCGTCCAGTACGGCGCCGGGACGATGACCTCGTCGCCCGGGTCGAGGATCGCGGCGAACGCCTCGTAGATGGCCTGCTTGCCGCCGTTGGTGACGAGGATCTGCGAGACGTCGGGCTCCCAGCCGGAGTCGCGCAGCGTCTTCGCGGCGATCGCGGCCTTCAGCTCGGGCAGGCCGCCGGCCGGCGTGTAGCGGTGGTACTTCGGGTTCTTGCAGGCCTCGACGGCCGCCTCGACGATGTAGTCCGGGGTCGGGAAGTCGGGCTCACCTGCGCCGAAGCCGATCACCGGACGCCCGGCGGCCTTCAGGGCCTTGGCCTTGGCGTCCACGGCGAGGGTGGCGGACTCGGAGATCGCGCCGACTCGGGCGGAGACCCGGCGCTCGGTGGGTGGGATTGCAGCGCTCATGCGGCCCATCGTTCCAGACCGGAAATCCCCCCGGCACGCGGGTTTCACAGACTGAACAGCAAGGGGTCGAGGCGTGAACACGGGTCCGAATCCGGTCTCCGGCCAGGACGATCTTTGGTCGCGCGCCTCTGGACGGGCAGTTTCTGTTCGACGCCGGGCCGCGGACCACGTACACTCTCACCTCGTTGGCCTTCAGCAGCCGCGGCCGAGCCGGTGCACACCGCGCACCCGGTCGGATGCGGTACGTTGGGGGACACACAAAGGGTCGTAGCTCAATTGGTAGAGCACCGGTCTCCAAAACCGGCGGTTGGGGGTTCAAGTCCCTCCGGCCCTGCTACACACACCGCCAGGATGTGTGCGCATGTACGTACAGCAATGCACCGCCGTGCGGCTCAGAAACCGGGCGCGGCACGGCCACGACCCGGGATCAGGTGAGGACTATGACGGACGCCGTGGGCTCCATCGACACGCCTGATGCCGACGAGGTGCCCGAGTCCAAGAAGAAGGCTCGCAAGGGCGGCAAGCGCGCCAAGAAGGGCCCGCTCAAGCGCCTCGCCACCTTCTACCGCCAGGTCATCGCGGAACTCCGCAAGGTCGTCTGGCCGTCGCGTAACCAGCTGACTTCGTACACCACCGTGGTGATCTTCTTCGTCGCCATCATGATCGCCCTGGTGACCGTGATTGACTATGGGCTCAACCACGCGGCCAAGTACGTCTTCGGCTGAGCCAAGAGCGAAGGGCGCCGTGGCACCGGCGCCCGTTTTCGCATGTTCCACCCCTATGTATCCAGGAAGAAGCAGCCATCGTGTCTGACCCGAACCTGAACGACGCCATCGAGCCGGACGAGACGGTGGATGACGAGCTGGACATCGTCGAGGGCGCGGACGAGCAGGACGAGTTCGAGGCTGCCGAGGCCGAGGCGGGTGAGCCGGCCGAGGAGGCCGCCCTGCACACCGAGGACGAGGGCGAAGAGGCCGACGAGGCCGACGAGGCCGACGAGGAAGCCGCTGTCGCGGAAGCCGTCGAGGAGGAGCCGGCCGCCCCGGTCGACCCGATCGCCGCCCTGCGCGAGGAACTGCGCACCCTGCCCGGCGAGTGGTACGTCATCCACACGTACGCCGGCTACGAGAACCGCGTGAAGACCAACCTGGAGCAGCGCGCCGTCTCGCTGAACGTCGAGGACTACATCTTCCAGGCCGAGGTGCCGCAGGAAGAGGTCGTCCAGATCAAGAACGGCGACCGCAAGACGATCAAGCAGAACAAGCTGCCGGGTTACGTTCTGGTCCGCATGGACCTGACCAACGAGTCCTGGGGCGTCGTCCGCAACACGCCGGGCGTCACCGGCTTCGTCGGCAACGCCTACGACCCGTACCCGCTGACCCTGGACGAGATCGTCAAGATGCTCGCCCCGGAGGCCGAGGAGAAGGCCGCCCGCGAGGCCGCCGAGGCCGAGGGCAAGCCCGCCCCGCAGCGCAAGGTCGAGGTCCAGGTCCTGGACTTCGAGGTCGGCGACTCGGTCACCGTCACCGACGGCCCGTTCGCCACGCTCCAGGCCACCATCAACGAGATCAACCCCGACTCGAAGAAGGTCAAGGGCCTGGTCGAGATCTTCGGCCGCGAGACCCCGGTCGAGCTGTCCTTCGACCAGATCCAGAAGAACTGAACACACGTCCCGAGGGCGCCCCGCCGGTGAGCACCGGGCCGGGGCGCCCTCGTCGTGTGCGGCCCGCCGTCCTCGGCGCGGTGGCCGCCCTGGTGCTGCTGGTGGCGACGTACGTCCTCGTCCTCCCGGCCGCCTGGCTGCGCACCGAGGTCCGGGGCGCGGAGCCGGCCACGGCCACGTTCCACGACGGGGCGTGCTTCCTCGGCGGCTGCGCCGTCACCTTCTCGCTGGAGGGCGAGGACGTGACGACCGGCCTCCCGCTCGGCACGCGCGCGCGTGGCCACGCCGAAGGCGACACCGTGGACGTGCGGTACGCGCCCGGCGAGCCGGAGCGGATCGCGCTCGCCGACGACACCGGGCGCGGGAGCGTGGCCGTACTGCTCGCGGTGCCGGGCGGTGCGACGCTGCTCGCGCTGCTCGCCGGGGCCGCGCACGTGCTGCGCGGTCGACGGACCGAGAACCCCGCGCACCCCGCCTGACCTGGGCGATTTCTTGTCCCGAGGGGACAGCGGCTATCGTGGTGCGGTATGCCATCTGCGGGATCATGCGACGCATGGATCCGGATCACATGGATCCGGATGGCGCGGATGGCAATCAACCTCTCAGTAAGGACCCGGAGAGAGCATGCCTCCCAAGAAGAAGAAGGTCACGGGGCTCATCAAGCTCCAGATCAACGCCGGTGCGGCGAACCCCGCTCCGCCGGTCGGCCCCGCGCTCGGTCAGCACGGCGTCAACATCATGGAGTTCTGCAAGGCCTACAACGCCGCGACCGAGTCGCAGCGTGGCTGGGTCATCCCGGTGGAGATCACGGTCTACGAGGACCGCTCCTTCACCTTCGTCACCAAGACGCCGCCGGCCGCGAAGATGATCCTCAAGGCCGCGGGTGTCGAGAAGGGCTCCGGCGAGCCGCACAAGACCAAGGTCGCCAAGATCACCGAGGCGCAGGTCCGCGAGATCGCCCAGACCAAGATGCCCGACCTCAACGCGAACGACCTGGACGCCGCGTCGAAGATCATCGCCGGCACCGCCCGCTCCATGGGCATCACGGTCGAGGGCTGAACCCACCCCCAGCAGTCCATGCGGCCGTAGCCGGTCGCACGTGGCAGGGCCTGCTCGGCCCGGATACCACGACTCCTTTCAGAACACACAGGAGCAAGTTGTGAGCAAGCGCAGCAAGGCTCTCCGCGCTGCGGACGCCAAGGTCGACCGGGAGAAGCTGTACGCCCCGCTCGAGGCCGTCCGTCTCGCCAAGGAGACCTCCACGACCAAGTTCGACTCCACCGTCGAGGTCGCCTTCCGTCTGGGTGTCGACCCGCGCAAGGCCGACCAGATGGTCCGTGGCACCGTGAACCTTCCGCACGGCACCGGTAAGACCGCCCGGGTCCTGGTCTTCGCGACCGGCGACCGTGCCGAGGCCGCGCGTGCCGCGGGCGCCGACATCGTCGGCGCCGACGAGCTGATCGACGAGGTGGCGAAGGGCCGTCTGGACTTCGACGCCGTCGTCGCCACCCCGGACCTCATGGGCAAGGTCGGCCGCCTCGGCCGCGTCCTCGGCCCGCGTGGTCTGATGCCGAACCCGAAGACCGGCACCGTCACCCCCGACGTCGCCAAGGCCGTCACCGACATCAAGGGCGGCAAGATCGAGTTCCGCGTCGACAAGCACTCGAACCTGCACTTCATCATCGGCAAGGCGTCCTTCGACGACGCCAAGCTGGTGGAGAACTACGGCGCCGCGCTGGAGGAGATCCTCCGTCTGAAGCCGTCCGCCGCCAAGGGTCGCTACATCAAGAAGGCCGCCATCACCACCACGATGGGCCCCGGCATCCCGGTCGACCCGAACCGCACCCGTAACCTCCTCGTCGAGGAGGACCCGGCCGCCGTCTGAGCCCTCCGCTCAGCCCGGTAGCCGCGTCAGGTACGCGTAAAGAAAAGGGCGGGCCCGGAACCCAGGAGGTTCCGGGCCCGTCCTTTCGTTGTACGACCTTTCGCACGACTGTTAGGGGCCTGGGATACGGTGCAGGCACAGGACACGCATAGGGGTGGGAGCAGATGAAGAGCACGACCGCGCGCCGGGCGACCCTTTCCATAGCGGTGGTGGCCGCGCTGACCGGAGTGGCCGCCTGCGGTTCCTCCGACTCCGACAAGGGCGGTGACAAGGCGGCCGGCAAGAGCGAGATCCACGTCAGCCCCATAGCCGCCCTGCGTTCCGCCGAGAAGTCCACCGCCAACGCCGACTCGGCCAAGGTGCGTTCCACCACGTCCGTCGGCGACACCATGTCGATGACCGCGAACGGCGCCCTCACCTGGGGCAACGGCCTCAAGGGCAACCTCACCATCACCTACACCGGCGGCCAGCTGGCCGAGATGATGAAGAAGGCCGGCACCTCCTCCATGGAGGCCCGCTACCTGCCGGACGCCTACTACGCCCACATGAGCGACGCCTACGCCCAGCAGGCGGGCGGCGGCAAGCACTGGATCAAGTACTCGTACGACGACCTCGCCAAGCTCGGCGGCGCCTCCGGTTCGTACATGAAGGACCAGATCCAGAACGCCACGCCGAACCAGTCCGTGAAGATGCTGCTGGCCTCCGGCGACGTCAAGAAGGTCGGCGAGGAGAAGGTCTCCGGCGTCGCGACCACCCACTACTCGGGCACGGTGAACGTCGCGGAGCTGGCCGACAAGACCAGCAACCTCAGCGCAGAGCAGATGTCGGCCCTGAAGAAGCAGCTCAGCCAGGCCGGCGTCACCACCGACACCGTCGACATCTGGATCAACGACCAGAACCTGCTGGTCAAGAAGTCCGAGAAGGCCGCCATGGCCAACGGCACCATGACCAACACGACCTTCTACACCGACTACGGCGTGAAGGTCACCGCCGAGGCGCCCCCGGCCGGCGACACCAAGGACTTCGCGGACCTGCTGAAGTCCGCCGGTACCGCCACGGGCGGCACCGGCACCGTCTCCTGACCCGGAGGCACCCCGCGAACCCCTGAGGCGCGCCCCCGGGCGTGCTGTGCGCCGGCCTGAGCGCCCTCGGGGGAGTTCCGGGTGAAGTTTCTGCGCGTACGTCGGCCGCCGGCCGCGAGAGGCCCCAGGGCCCCGCGGCGGCGGCCGTCGCCCGTGAACGGCCCGATTTGCTCGGCGGCGCCCCGGTCCCGTACTCTCTTGCCGAAGCCAAAGACCGCTGGTCGTTGCCGTGCACTCGAACGAGGGCGCGGTGGCCGAAGGATCCGCTGAAAAGTGGACGACCCGCGCAGGTGACTGTGGAAGAACTCCCGGAGTGCGCGCGCCGAGCGCGTGTACGGCCGGTCGAGTCCGCCCCGTGCGCCTGCGCCGGGGCGTTTCGTTTCCCCAGTCCTCCTTCGGGTCCGCGCGGTCCGAATCACCCGGAAGGAGGCCGAGGCTCTATGGCGAGGCCCGACAAGGCTGCCGCGGTTGCCGAGCTGACGGACAAGTTCCGCAGCTCCAACGCCGCCGTGCTGACCGAGTACCGCGGTCTCACCGTGGCGCAGCTCAAGACGCTGCGCCGGTCGCTCGGTGAGAACGCCCAGTACGCCGTGGTGAAGAACACGCTGACCAAGATTGCGGCCAAGGAGGCCGGGATCACGCTGGAGGACCAGCTCTTCGCTGGCCCGACGGCCGTCGCCTTCGTCACCGGTGACCCGGTGGAGTCGGCGAAGGGTCTGCGCGACTTCGCCAAGGACAACCCCAATCTCGTCATCAAGGGCGGTGTCCTGGAGGGCAAGGCCCTCTCCGCCGACGAGATCAAGAAGCTTGCGGACCTCGAGTCCCGCGAGGTTCTGCTCGCCAAGCTGGCGGGCGCCATGAAGGGCAAGCAGTCCCAGGCTGCCTCGCTCTTCCAGGCGCTCCCGTCGAAGCTCGTCCGCACCGTGGACGCGCTGCGCGCCAAGCAGGCCGAGCAGGGCGGTGCCGAGTAATTCGGCTCGCATCATGACCGCCGCCTCCAGGCAGCGGTCGTAGCGGGCCGAACGTACGCCCGCCAGTCATGTACATCCGGCACCAGCCGAATTAGTGGAAGGAAAGCCAACATGGCTCTCACCCAGGACGAACTGCTCGCCGAGTTCGAGGGCATGACCCTGATCCAGCTCGCCGAGTTCGTGAAGGCGTTCGAGGAGAAGTTCGACGTCACCGCCGCCGCTGCCGCGCCGGTCGTCGTCGCCGGTGGTGCCGCTGGTGGCGCCGCCGCCGAGGCCGTCGAGGAGAAGGACGAGTTCGACGTCATCCTCACCGGCGCCGGCGACAAGAAGATCCAGGTCATCAAGGTCGTGCGTGAGCTGACCTCCCTGGGTCTGAAGGAGGCCAAGGACCTCGTCGACGGCACCCCGAAGCCGGTCCTCGAGAAGGTCAACAAGGAGGCCGCTGACAAGGCCGCCGAGGCCCTCAAGGGCGCCGGTGCCTCCGTCGAGGTCAAGTAAGACCTTCGCGACCGCAGAAGCGGCCCTCTAGGGCTGTAACGCGAACGCACCGAAGGGCGATCATCCATCCGGGTGGTCGCCCTTCGGCGTTCCCCGGGGTGCGGCCCGGGCTGCCTTGCACCTGTGTTCGTGAGGGGTAAGGTGATCTTCGTCGTGTCTCCGGTCGGTCCATGCCGGGCTGGGGGGCCTTGACGAACCGCACGCAGCGCGCAATTCTCAGGACGCGTCGTCACAAGGATCCGAATCCGAGGCATGGATCGACGGCGAAGAGGGCAGTATGAACGTGCGTTGAGGGCAGACATGCCGAGGGCGTTGACAAGGGCGTTGAGCACAACGAGGGTCTTCGAAAACCCGCACTGGACATCAGTGTGCCAAGTGGCTACACTGACCCTTTGCGCTGCCTGTTAGCTGTCCCCTGCCCGTCACCAGGGGTCTGCCCTCACCTGAGCACAGTTGACCGAACCCCCCTGACCTGGGGTTTCCGTCGCTGTGTACGGGAGAGGGACCGGTACGCGCGTAGTGAGTCCGAGCCCTCGGAAGGACCCCCTCTTGGCCGCCTCGCGCAACGCCTCGACCGCGAATACGAACAACGGCGCCAGCACCGCCCCGCTGCGCATCTCCTTTGCAAAGATCAAGGAGCCTCTCGAGGTTCCGAACCTGCTCGCGCTGCAGACCGAGAGCTTCGACTGGCTGCTCGGAAACACCGCTTGGCAGAGTCGGGTCGAGGAGGCTCTTGAGAACGGTCAGGACGTCCCCACCAAGTCCGGTCTGGAGGAGATCTTCGAGGAGATCTCCCCGATCGAGGACTTCTCCGGGTCGATGTCGCTGACGTTCCGGGACCACCGCTTCGAGCCGCCGAAGAACTCCATCGACGAGTGCAAGGAGCGCGACTTCACGTACGCGGCTCCGCTCTTCGTCACCGCCGAGTTCACCAACAACGAGACCGGTGAGATCAAGTCCCAGACCGTCTTCATGGGCGACTTCCCGCTCATGACGAACAAGGGCACTTTCGTCATCAACGGCACCGAGCGTGTCGTGGTGTCGCAGCTGGTCCGTTCCCCCGGTGTCTACTTCGACTCCAGCATCGACAAGACGTCCGACAAGGACATCTTCTCCGCCAAGATCATCCCGTCCCGGGGTGCCTGGCTGGAGATGGAGATCGACAAGCGCGACATGGTCGGTGTCCGTATCGACCGCAAGCGCAAGCAGTCGGTCACCGTGCTGCTGAAGGCGCTCGGCTGGACGACCGAGCAGATCCTTGAGGAGTTCGGCGACTACGAGTCGATGCGCGCCACCCTGGAGAAGGACCACACCCAGGGCCAGGACGACGCGCTGCTCGACATCTACCGCAAGCTGCGTCCGGGCGAGCCCCCCACGCGTGAGGCCGCGCAGACGCTCCTTGAGAACCTCTACTTCAACCCGAAGCGCTACGACCTCGCCAAGGTCGGCCGCTACAAGGTCAACAAGAAGCTGGGTGCGGACGCCCCGCTCGACGCGGGCATCCTGACCGTCGAGGACATCATCTCGACGATCAAGTACCTGGTGCAGCTGCACGCCGGCGAGACCGAGACCACCGGTGACAACGGCGACACGATCGTTGTCGAGACGGACGACATCGACCACTTCGGCAACCGTCGTCTGCGCAGCGTCGGCGAGCTGATCCAGAACCAGGTCCGTACGGGTCTCGCCCGTATGGAGCGGGTCGTGCGCGAGCGCATGACCACTCAGGACGTCGAGGCGATCACGCCGCAGACCCTGATCAACATCCGGCCGGTCGTCGCCTCCATCAAGGAGTTCTTCGGCACCAGCCAGCTGTCCCAGTTCATGGACCAGAACAACCCGCTGTCCGGTCTCACGCACAAGCGTCGTCTCTCGGCGCTCGGCCCCGGTGGTCTGTCCCGTGAGCGGGCCGGCTTCGAGGTCCGAGACGTGCACCCCTCGCACTACGGCCGCATGTGCCCGATCGAGACCCCTGAAGGCCCGAACATCGGTCTGATCGGCTCGCTCGCCTCCTACGGCCGGGTCAACGCGTTCGGTTTCGTCGAGACCCCGTACCGCAAGGTCATCGACGGCCAGGTCACCGACGAGGTCGACTACCTGACCGCCGACGAGGAGGACCGCTTCGTCATCGCGCAGGCCAACGCGCCGCTGACCAGCGACCTCCGCTTCGAGGAGAACCGCGTGCTCGTCCGCCGTCGTGGCGGCGAGGTCGACTACGTCGGCCCCGAGGACGTGGACTACATGGACGTCTCGCCGCGCCAGATGGTGTCGGTCGCGACCGCCATGATCCCCTTCCTCGAGCACGACGACGCCAACCGTGCCCTCATGGGCGCGAACATGATGCGCCAGGCCGTTCCGCTGATTAAGTCGGAGGCCCCGCTCGTCGGTACGGGCATGGAGTACCGCTCCGCCGTCGACGCCGGCGACGTCGTCAAGGCCGAGAAGGCCGGTGTGGTCCAGGAGGTCTCCGCGGACTACATCACCACCGCCAACGACGACGGCACGTACATCACGTACCGCCTGGCCAAGTTCGCCCGCTCCAACCAGGGCACCTCGGTCAACCAGAAGGTCATCGTCAACGAGGGCGACCGCGTCATCGAGGGCCAGGTCCTCGCCGACGGCCCGGCCACCCAGAACGGCGAGATGGCCCTCGGCAAGAACCTGCTCGTGGCGTTCATGCCGTGGGAGGGTCACAACTACGAGGACGCGATCATCCTGTCGCAGCGCCTCGTGCAGGACGACGTCCTCTCCTCGATCCACATCGAGGAGCACGAGGTCGACGCCCGTGACACCAAGCTCGGCCCCGAGGAGATCACCCGGGACATCCCGAACGTCTCCGAGGAGGTCCTCGCCGACCTCGACGAGCGCGGCATCATCCGCATCGGCGCCGAGGTCATCGCCGGCGACATCCTCGTCGGCAAGGTCACCCCGAAGGGCGAGACCGAGCTGACCCCCGAGGAGCGCCTGCTGCGCGCGATCTTCGGTGAGAAGGCCCGTGAGGTCCGTGACACCTCGCTGAAGGTGCCGCACGGCGAGACCGGCAAGGTCATCGGCGTGCGCGTCTTCGACCGCGAGGAGGGCGACGAGCTGCCGCCGGGCGTGAACCAGCTGGTCCGCGTCTACGTCGCGCAGAAGCGCAAGATCACCGACGGTGACAAGCTCGCCGGCCGCCACGGCAACAAGGGTGTCATCTCCAAGATCCTGCCGATCGAGGACATGCCGTTCCTGGAGGACGGCACCCCGGTCGACATCATCCTCAACCCGCTGGGTGTGCCGTCCCGAATGAACCCGGGACAGGTTCTGGAGATCCACCTCGGCTGGCTCGCCAGCCGCGGCTGGGACGTCTCCGGTCTCGCCGACGAGTGGGCCCAGCGCCTGCAGGTCATCGGCGCCGACCAGGTCGCCCCGCGCACCAACGTCGCGACCCCGGTCTTCGACGGTGCCCGCGAGGACGAGCTGGCGGGTCTGCTGCAGCACACCATCCCGAACCGCGACGGTGACCGTCTGGTCCTCCCGTCCGGCAAGGCGCGGCTGTTCGACGGCCGTAGCGGTGAGCCGTTCCCGGACCCGATCTCGGTCGGCTACATGTACATCCTGAAGCTGCACCACCTGGTCGACGACAAGCTGCACGCCCGCTCGACCGGTCCGTACTCGATGATCACCCAGCAGCCGCTGGGTGGTAAGGCCCAGTTCGGTGGCCAGCGGTTCGGTGAGATGGAGGTGTGGGCCCTTGAGGCCTACGGCGCCGCGTACGCCCTCCAGGAGCTGCTGACCATCAAGTCCGACGACGTCACCGGCCGCGTGAAGGTCTACGAGGCCATCGTCAAGGGCGAGAACATCCCCGAGCCCGGCATCCCCGAGTCCTTCAAGGTGCTCATCAAGGAGATGCAGTCGCTCTGTCTGAACGTGGAGGTGCTGTCCAGCGACGGTATGTCCATCGAGATGCGCGACACCGACGAGGACGTCTTCCGCGCTGCGGAGGAGCTCGGCATCGACCTGTCCCGGCGCGAGCCGAGCAGCGTCGAAGAGGTCTGACGGGAGTCCGGCGGGGCCCTGACCCACAAGGGCCCCGCCGACCCCCAGGCCCCCGTTTCAGACCACAGACTTACAACCCTGAGAGGGATTGACGCATAGTGCTCGACGTCAACTTCTTCGACGAGCTCCGGATCGGTCTGGCCACCGCTGACGACATCCGCCAGTGGAGCCACGGCGAGGTCAAGAAGCCGGAGACCATCAACTACCGCACGCTCAAGCCCGAAAAGGACGGACTCTTCTGCGAGAAGATCTTCGGTCCTACCCGGGACTGGGAGTGCTACTGCGGCAAGTACAAGCGCGTCCGCTTCAAGGGCATCATCTGCGAGCGCTGCGGCGTCGAGGTCACGCGCGCCAAGGTGCGCCGTGAGCGGATGGGCCACATCGAGCTGGCCGCGCCCGTCACGCACATCTGGTACTTCAAGGGCGTCCCGTCGCGCCTGGGCTACCTGCTCGACCTGGCCCCGAAGGACCTGGAGAAGGTCATCTACTTCGCGGCGTACATGATCACGTACGTCGACGAGGAGCGCCGCACCCGCGACCTGCCCTCCCTGGAGGCGCACGTCTCGGTCGAGCGCCAGCAGATCGAGAACCGCCGCGACGCCGACCTGGAGGCCCGCGCCAAGAAGCTCGAGGCCGACCTGGCCGAGCTGGAGGCCGAGGGTGCCAAGGCCGACGTGCGCCGCAAGGTGCGCGAGGGTGCCGAGCGCGAGATGAAGCAGCTGCGCGACCGTGCGCAGCGCGAGATCGACCGTCTCGACGAGGTGTGGAACCGGTTCAAGAACCTCAAGGTCCAGGACCTGGAGGGCGACGAGCTGCTCTACCGCGAGCTGCGTGACCGCTTCGGCACGTACTTCGACGGCTCGATGGGTGCCGCGGCGCTGCAGAAGCGCCTGGAGTCCTTCGACCTCGAGGAGGAGGCCGAGAAGCTCCGCGAGATCATCCGCACCGGCAAGGGCCAGAAGAAGACCCGTGCCCTCAAGCGGCTGAAGGTCGTCTCCGCGTTCCTGCAGACGTCCAACAGCCCCAAGGGCATGGTCCTGGACTGCGTCCCGGTCATCCCGCCGGACCTGCGTCCGATGGTGCAGCTGGACGGTGGCCGCTTCGCGACCTCCGACCTGAACGACCTGTACCGCCGTGTGATCAACCGCAACAACCGCCTGAAGCGCCTTCTCGACCTCGGTGCGCCCGAGATCATCGTGAACAACGAGAAGCGCATGCTCCAGGAGGCCGTCGACGCGCTCTTCGACAACGGCCGTCGTGGTCGCCCGGTCACGGGCCCCGGCAACCGTCCGCTGAAGTCCCTCAGCGACATGCTGAAGGGCAAGCAGGGTCGATTCCGTCAGAACCTGCTCGGCAAGCGAGTCGACTACTCGGCGCGTTCCGTCATCGTCGTCGGCCCGCAGCTCAAGCTGCACCAGTGCGGTCTGCCCAAGGCCATGGCGCTGGAGCTCTTCAAGCCGTTCGTGATGAAGCGCCTGGTCGACCTGAACCACGCGCAGAACATCAAGAGCGCCAAGCGCATGGTGGAGCGCGGCCGTACGGTCGTGTACGACGTCCTCGAAGAGGTCATCGCCGAGCACCCGGTTCTGCTGAACCGTGCTCCCACCCTGCACCGCCTCGGCATCCAGGCCTTCGAGCCGCAGCTGGTCGAGGGCAAGGCCATCCAGATCCACCCGCTCGTCTGCACCGCGTTCAACGCGGACTTCGACGGTGACCAGATGGCCGTGCACCTGCCGCTGTCCGCGGAGGCGCAGGCCGAGGCCCGCATCCTGATGCTGTCCTCGAACAACATCCTCAAGCCGGCCGACGGCCGTCCGGTGACGATGCCGACCCAGGACATGGTCCTCGGTCTGTTCTTCCTCACCACCGACGGCGAGCTGCGTGACACCAAGGGCGAGGGCCGGTCCTTCGGCTCCACGGCCGAGGCGATCATGGCGTTCGACGCCGGCGAGCTGGCGCTCCAGTCGCCCGTGGACATCCGCTTCCCGGTGGGCACCATCCCGCCGCGCGGCTGGACCCCGCCGGCGCGCGAGGAGGGCGAGCCCGAGTGGCAGCAGGGTGACACCTTCCGCCTGCGGACGACCCTGGGCCGTGCGCTCTTCAACGAGCTGCTGCCCGAGGACTACCCGTTCGTCGACTACTCGGTGGGCAAGAAGCAGCTCTCCGAGATCGTCAACGACCTCGCCGAGCGCTACCCCAAGGTCATCGTGGCGGCGACGCTCGACAACCTGAAGGCGGCCGGCTTCTACTGGGCGACCCGTTCCGGTGTCACCGTGGCCATCTCCGACGTCGTCGTTCCCGAGGCGAAGAAGGAGATCGTCCGCGGCTACGAGGCGCAGGACGAGAAGGTCCAGAAGCAGTACGAGCGCGGTCTGATCACCAAGGAAGAGCGCACTCAGGAGCTCATCGCGATCTGGACCAAGGCGACCAACGAGGTCGCCGAGGCGATGAACGAGAACTTCCCCAAGACGAACCCCATCTTCATGATGGTTGACTCGGGTGCCCGAGGAAACATGATGCAGATGCGGCAGATCGCCGGTATGCGTGGTCTGGTGTCGAACGCGAAGAACGAGACCATCCCGCGTCCGATCAAGGCGTCCTTCCGTGAGGGCCTGTCCGTGCTGGAGTACTTCATCTCCACGCACGGTGCCCGTAAGGGTCTGGCGGACACCGCCCTGCGTACCGCCGACTCGGGTTACCTGACCCGTCGTCTGGTGGACGTCTCGCAGGACGTCATCATCCGCGAGGAGGACTGCGGCACCGAGCGCGGCCTCAAGCTCCACATCGCGGAGGTCGGCGCGGACGGCGTGCTGCGCAAGGCGGACAACGTCGAGACGTCCGTGTACGCGCGCTGCCTCGCCGAGGACATCGTGGTCGACGGACGCGTGCTGGCCCCGGCCGGCACCGACCTCGGCGACGTGCTCATCGACGAGCTGGTCAAGCACGGCGTCGCGGAGGTCAAGACCCGCTCGGTCCTGACCTGTGAGTCCGCCGTCGGCACCTGCGCGATGTGCTACGGCCGCTCGCTGGCCACCGGCAAGCTGGTCGACATCGGTGAGGCGGTCGGCATCATCGCCGCCCAGTCCATCGGTGAGCCCGGTACCCAGCTGACGATGCGTACCTTCCACACCGGTGGTGTGGCCGGTGACGACATCACCCAGGGTCTGCCCCGTGTCGTCGAGCTCTTCGAGGCTCGTACGCCCAAGGGTGTCGCCCCGATTTCGGAGGCCTCCGGCCGCGTCCGTATCGAGGAGACCGAGAAGACCAAGAAGATCGTCGTCACCCCGGACGACGGCAGCGACGAGACGGCGTACCCGATCTCGAAGCGCGCCAAGGTCCTGGTCCGCGAGGGCGACCACGTCGAGGTGGGCCAGCAGCTCACCGTGGGTGCCACCAACCCGCACGACGTGCTGCGCATCCTGGGTCAGCGTGCCGTCCAGGTCCACCTGGTCGGCGAGGTCCAGAAGGTGTACAACTCGCAGGGTGTGTCGATCCACGACAAGCACATCGAGATCATCATCCGGCAGATGCTCCGCCGCGTGACGATCATCGAGTCCGGCGACGCCGAGCTGCTGCCCGGTGAGCTGGTCGAGCGCTCGAAGTTCGAGACCGAGAACCGTCGTGTGGTCCAGGAGGGCGGTCACCCGGCCTCCGGTCGTCCGCAGCTCATGGGTATCACCAAGGCCTCGCTGGCCACGGAGTCCTGGCTGTCGGCGGCGTCCTTCCAGGAGACGACGCGAGTCCTCACCGACGCGGCGATCAACGCCAAGTCGGACTCGCTCATCGGCCTCAAGGAGAACGTCATCATCGGTAAGCTCATCCCGGCCGGTACGGGTCTGTCCCGCTACCGCAACATCCGGGTCGAGCCGACCGAGGAGGCCAAGGCCGCGATGTACTCGGCCGTCGGCTACGACGACATCGACTACTCGCCGTTCGGCACGGGCTCCGGCCAGGCCGTTCCGCTGGAGGACTACGACTACGGTCCGTACAACCAGTAAGCGAGCAGCTTGAACTGAAGGGCGGTCACCCCCCGGGGTGACCGCCCTTCGGCGTGTCCGGGCTCAGTGGGGCGGCTGTGGAGGGAGATACGGCTGGAGGTACGGCTGGAGGTACGGCTGTAGGTGGTGCAGGCGGGTGTGGTGGTCCGGATGGGAGGAGAGCAGCTTGCTCAGGGCACTCTCCTGGACGGGCACACCGCCGTTGCGGGCGGCCAGTGCGGCCTGCTCGTACTGCTGCTGCTGGTGCAGCTTGCCGAGGACTGCGGCCAGCATGGGGGCGAAGCCCAGCGCCGCCGCGTGTTCGTCGGCGCGCAGCTCCGAACGGCGGCCGACCGCGGCGAGCGCGTACGGCACACCCAGGATGAGCAGGGGGAGGCCGTAGAGCGAGCTGATGGTCGCCAGCGCGATGCCGCCGATGAGGAGGACGACGAAGGCGATGCCCAGGCAGCCGAAGCCACGCGACACCTTGTACGCGATCCCGGAGACGGTCTTCAGGAGCCGCCAGGCGATCCGGCCGGGCAGTGCGTACCAGTAGCCGAGCAGCCCGGACCAGGCGTGACCGCCGACATGGTGGCCCAGCTCGTGGGCCAGGACGGCGGCCAGCTCGCCGTTGGGCAGCTGGTTCATGGCGAAGCGGGTGACGCCGACGATGTGGCCGGCCGCCGCGACCGCGTTCAGGCTGTCGCTGTCCTCGACCCAGAGTTCGTAGGTGCGGCCCTCGATGCCCGCGCGGGCCGCGACCTCACGCCAGACCGGTTCGAGTGTGGCTCGTTCCTGTGGTGTGGGGCGGCGCAGCCTGAGCATATGGCGCGCAAGGGCGCTTTCCGCGGGCCGGTAGAAGGCGAGTGCGCCGCTGGCGAGCCAGGCCAGGACCAGGAGAATGCCGAGGCCGCCGAAGAACAGGGAGACCAGGCCGACGACGAAGAGGCTGCACAGGAAGTTCGGCAGGTGCAGGAGCAGGCTGCCGACCGCGGTGGCGTCGGTACGGCGCTGGTCCTTGCGGATGTGCACCCGGCCGTGGTCGGTGCTGATGTGGTGCGGGTGCATCTCGGGCGGAACGGCCGCCGCCGCGTACGGGGGCTGCGGGTACGGCGCCGAATGGGCGGAAGGCGGCTGGGTCGGCTGCGGGTACTGCGGCGGCTGTGGGTGGTGGGGAGCCGGCGTCGCGTTCGGGTAGGAGGGGGCTTGCGGGTACTCGGGCGGCTGGGCCGGGTGCGGGTACCGCGGGGGCTGCGTCATCTCGGTTCCTGGTGGGTCGTTCGTCGGGGACGTCGGCGGTCGGGCCGGCCAGGTCGGCCGGTCAGCCGGTCAGCAGCGCGGCGGGCAGCAGGACCGTGCCGGTGCAGAAGGCGATCAGGCCGGTCCGGATCCAGGCGTGCTTGCGGGCGGCGATCCGGCTCGTCTCGGTGAGTGCCGCGGTCAGCCCCGCCAGGGGGTTGCGCTCGGTGTCCGCGAGCGCGGTCTCCAAGTGGCCGTGGCGGACGGCGTCGTGGATGTCGCCGAAGTACGAGAGCGGCTGTCCCGGCGTCCAGGTGCCGGAGCGGTAGCGGGGGAGGACCGCCAGGAGCAGCGCGAAGAGGGAGGTGGCCAGGGCTGCCGTCCCGGACCACCACAGGAGCGCGCCCGGCGCGGAGAGCGCGGCCGGGGTCCAGCCGCGTCCGGCCAGCAGCCCGCTGAACACGCCGGCCGTCATCCCGAGGGCGGCCACCAGAACGGACGCCTTGCTGTCCGCCCGCGCGATCTCCGTGCGCAGATCGGTCAGGAGCCGCTCGCAGAGCCGGGTGCGCTCCGCGGAACCGGTGCTCCGGGGCGGGTCGGCGGCCGGGCCGGGCGGGGGGCCGACGGTCGTCAAGCTTCGCTCCCCGTGACGGAGTCGTCCTGCCCGTCCGGCGAGGCGTCGGGGGGCGCGGGTGCCGGGGGCTGGGTGGGCATGGCCGGCGCGGTGCCGTAGCCGGGCGGCGGCTGCCAGGCCGGGGGCGCCGGCATGGGGGCGGGTGCGGCGGGCACACCGGGAGGCGCGCCGGTGTGCGGGACCGGCGGGGCGTAGGCCGTGGGCGGCTGCCAGGTGGGCGGGGCGGGGGCGGGGGCGCCCGGTGCGGGCTCTGCCGGCTGAGGGGCACGGAACTGATCCGGGAGCGGCACACGGTCCTGCCCGGCGGCCTGGGGCTGCTCCCCTTGCGTCCGAGGTCCGCCCGGCTCACCGTACGGGCTCTCGTGGCCCGCTCCGCGTACGTCCCCGTGCTGGGGCGGGAGCAGGGGCGGGGACTGGGGGATCCCCGGAAGGCGCTGGTTGAGGATGTCGCTGACCGTCTGCAGGGCGAGCTGCTTGGGGCCCTCCAGCTCGTAGCTCTCGGCCGTGTCGCTGCTCAGGAGCTGCTTCACCAGTTCCATCTGGGCCTGGATCATGCGCAGTTGGTCGTCCCGCATGCTGGTCATGACGAGGCGCGAGTCCTCCGGGTGCTGGGCGAGGTGCAGTGCCCATGCCTGTACGCCGCCCTGCTGCAGGTGCCACTGGTAGAACTCGATCTTCTGGGCCTCGATGCGCTGGAGTTCCAGCATCTGCTGCCCTTGCTGCAGGGCCAGTTCGTGCTGCCACCGTTGCTGCTGCAGCGCGAGTTCCTGCTGCTGGTGTCCGTACGCCAGGGCACGTTCGATCTGGAGCGCGTCCTGCTGCCGGTGGCGGCGCTCCACCTCGACGTCGATCGCCATGCCGCGCTCGGCCGCGCGGATCTGCTCGGCGGCGGAGTGGTCGATGGCCTGCAGGCGGCGCTGGTGGTCGATGTTCTCCTGGTCGCGGCGCAGCCGGAGGGTCCAGGTGACCTGCAGTCCCGCGGTCGCCCCGAGGGGGCCGAGGACGGTGACCGCCTGCAGCAGCTCCCGCTCCGCGGCGGCGCTGTCGGCGATGGCGAACCGCCGGGTCACCGGCCGGGCCGCCCGCTGCAGTTCGCCCAGCACGAGCTGCGGCACGTCCCGGTGCCCGCTCGCCACGAACCGGGCCGGGTCGAGGACCTGCCAGGAGAGGTCGACCGCGGCCGTGAACTCGAACGCGTCGTTGTCACTGGGCAGGGTCAGGTCGGCCGAGAAGGGGTGAACGCCCATGTCCACCTCGTACACGGCGGTGTACCGCCTGGCTGCGATCTCGCCGCGGGTGGGGCGCCGTGGCGGCAGATACGGGTCGTAGCCGCCCTTGGGGTTGGCGAAGACGAGAGCGTGGTCGATCCGGACGAGCGACTTGAGGCCCAGGTCGAAGCGGCCGAGCTGGCGCACGGTGAGTACCGGGTCGACCAGCTCGGTGTGCCGGTCCGCCTGCTGCTGCCACTCGGGCGGGCGGTGGAAAGCGGGCATGGTGCGTTTCTCCTCGGGTAATGCAGCTCGGGGATGCAGAAGGTCAGCGGGGCGCGAGGACCGCGTGCAGGCGGACGGCGACCGCGGGCGGGGGAGCGCCGTCCTCGCCGGGCATGGTCCGCAGCAGATGGCTCAGCCGCTCGTACTCGGCGGACGTGGTGACCAGCCGGGGCAGCAGGGCGGCCAGCGTCCACTCGGTGGCGGTGGCCCGGTCCGCGATCAGCACCCAGTCCTGCAGAACGGCGAGCGCGCGCGTGGTGGTACGCGGGTCGGCGAGCGCGGCCCGCCACAGGAGGGGGATGTCCTCCGCTCCGCTCGCGCCCTTCTCCGTCGCCCGGGAGTACCAGGCGAGGACCAGCGGACTGCCGTACCGCTCGTCCTCCTGGGTGTGCGTGCAGGCGCTCAGGAAGCCGTGCAGCGCCAGCTCGCGCACGGGCCGGCTGTCGTCGATGTGGGCGCGGAGCTCACTGAGGGCGGCGTTGCCGGTGGCGGAGAGCAGCAGCAGGTCCACGGCCTCGGCGAGTTCACGTCCCGTCTCCCCGTCGAAGCCGTCCGGATCCTCCGTGACCAGCCTGTGGGCGGCGCCCCGCAGTGCGGCGAGCGCCTGCTCCGGCCGTTCCGGTCCGATCAGCCCGTACGCCCGTACGGCCACCCAGCGCAGCCGCGGGTCGTCGCCCGCGCACCAGCCGTCGAGGATGCGGGGGACGTACGGTGTGCCGACGAGGTGGGCGAGGGTGAGCGCGTTGACGGCGGTCAGCCGGTGCCGGAACCGCTTCGAGGTGCCCCAGGGTTCGATGACCAGCGCCATCGCCGAGGGCAGGTCGGTGCGGGCGAGGACCGCGACGGTGGAAGCGGCGCGGGTGCGGACCAGGGGACGGCCGTCGTCGGCGAGGCGGCGCAGCCAGCCGATCAGCGCGGGCCGGGCCGACGGATGCCCGGTCCACACCTCGCGCAGAAGCACGTAGGAGACCCGCTCGTCGACGAACCTGGCCTTCTGCTGGGGCACGGGACCCCACTCGGTGTGCTCGTCCTCCTCGTACCTCTCCGCGCGGGCCAGCTGGAGACGTTTGCCGATGTGCGTGCCGAAGACGGGGACCTCGGGGACGAGGGACCGGTTCCAGGTCTCCTGGAGGAAGCGGTAGAGCAGGTCGCTGACCTCGGCGGTGAGGGCGTACGGTGCGCCGTCGAAGGCGGCGAGGGCCACCAGGAACGCCTTGTCCCGCAGATGGATCGAGGCCTCGTCCTCCTCGAACCACTCCTGGACCTGGCTCTCGAGCGAGACGAGCGAGAACTGTGCGACGGCGTCCGCGCCCTCCTCGCCGGCCGCGTACCGGGACAGGATCCGGGCGAAGGCGGCGACCTCGCGCAACTGGTGACTGCGGCCGAGGAACGCGGTGACGTCGGGGAGTTCGAGCAGCTTGGCGGTGGTCTCGGCGTCGGTACGGGTGTGCAGCTGGGCGGCCAGGACGTCGGCTGCGGCGGGCGGCTGCCAGGCCGCGACGAACGGCACGTCCTCCAGCACGGCGGTGGGGTCGACGGTGACGATCAGATAGCCGTGCTCGCCCAGCCGGTCGCGGGCGGCGAGCAGGTGGGTTTCGCGCAGCGGGCGGTCGCGGCGGGTGGCCAGGTCGCACAGGACGTAGCCGCGGGACCGGTCCTCGTCGACGGTGACCTGCTCGGCGAGGGCGTTCGGGCCGGTGTCGCGGTCCAGGGTGCGCACCGAGGACAGGCCGAGGCGGTGCAGCAGCATCAGCGCGGCCGTGCGCCGGCCGGTGAAGCGGGCGCCGGACAGGACCAGCACGTGGTCGCGGCGCAGTCGGTCGAGGAGGCCGACGACGACGTCCTCATCGGCGACGAAGTCCTCGGCCAGCCGCTCCAGGGTGGCCGTGGGGACCTCGCCGGACACGGACGCCGATGTCGCGAGGCCCGGTATCGAGAAGTGGTACACCGTCTTGGTGCCCATGATCACGTCGCCGTCGACCTGGTTGCCCGTGACGTTGTTCTGGTCGCCGCCGACCGTGCCGCCGCCGAAGCGTGCCCGGGCGCCGATGCTCATGCTC